>JAAFJQ010000447.1 GCA_013298185.1 Deinococcales bacterium | reverse complement strand
CGAGATTCCACCTGATGGCGGGTAAGAAATCGCACTTGCATCATGGGCATCGGTGGTATCGGCAATATGGTCAGCCAAGGCTTGGGCATCGGCGGCTGCATCTTCGGACAGCTTCTTGTCGTTGTTCAAAAGCTGCTGCATTTGGGCTTGGAACATGGCAGAACGAGCAGGCGTATTTGACCCAGGCACATCCATTGTGAAGTCAAGTGGTTGTGCATTTTGGGCTGTAATCGGAACATCTGGCATAGTCTCTCCTTTATACAGCATTTCTGCTGAATTAAACAGCCGTAGGGTTTACCCAGTTCGACCCATCATCCCAACTCGAGATGTCCCATTGGAACGGATTCAAGTTATCCGACACGCCAACATCACGCAGTTTAGAATGGGCTGCCTTAAAATCATTGATGATTCGCCGTAAGCTGTCTTGTGGTACTCCAGCATTGCTATAATCCCACGTTCCAGAATCCCAAATCATAGTATCCCACAAAGAAACCGTGGCATTTTTGGGATAGACAAAGACATCAAACTCTGCCCATTCGGACACGTTGGTGTACCGTCGCATAATCAGCGTGGCATACCATCCAGCTTGCTCGAGAACCGTTTTGAGTCCAAATTCAGTACCCGCAAATGGGTAGACTTCCCACACCCCTTTGATTCGGGCGCGAAACACGGCATCGGTTTCTTGGGGGTATCGCTCGAGCAGTCGGTCACTGCCGAGGTATGCCAACGCATCATTTGGGGCTAAATCCACCCAGCGCACCGAGACGGCATCAAGCAAGCGGAATAGTGCAATGTCTTTGACTACCCCATGAGATGCCAACCATGCAAAACCACGGGGTTGTTTAAGCCACGGTGGGGCATTGTCACTTTGAAATTGCTCGTAGGGTCCAATCTTATCTTCAAGTTGAACTGTCAATACATTGCTAAATTCGCTGAGAACCAAAGCAATTTGCCAGCCAAATTTTTTAATGGTGGCAGTTATTCCCGCAGGGTAGCCACTTACAAACATGCCAAAAGCATCTGCCGTAAGTGTGCCAAACATGGAGTCCGAACATGAACCAAGTAGTGCATTTGTATCTGCATCACGTAGTCGCGCAATAACCTGTGCGTCTTGAGTTCCAATGACCTCTACCTCGAGCCTTAAACGTGGTGGGATTGGGTCTGTGATAACGATTGAACCGTATGTAGCACATCGTAAAGTTAAATCCGAGTGAGTGAAACTGCATAACTCAACACCATTGGCACGAATTCCAACAGCAATGTTGTAGAAAGCATTATTATCCTGCGCTTCAAATTCAAGCACTGCCGAAGTAATAATTGCCGAGTTGGTTTGTAGCCATGTGTTTGATGGGTAATTGGGAACAAATAATCTGCGTCCAACACTCGGAATGTCTACAATTTCCCAGTCTGCATCAAATCCACTGCCAACATATCCAACAGGGACACCCAATGGATATGTTGTGAAATCATGATATGTCAAACTCATGGCAACACCCCGTACTGCACCTTAAATTGCTGACTCGAGCCACTTGGTAAATCTGAAATCGTCACACTATTGGTGGTTGTGGTCGCCTCGAGAATCCACGCGCTCGAAACCAAGCGATACCAAAAGTAATTAACTGCATTTGGCATGGCAGGGCATTCAAGTGTTGCCGATGTAGACGTTTTTGAAACCAAAGTCAATGGATTTGGTAATGGTAAATCACCATCATCAGCAGCAAAACGATAAACAACCATTGCAGCCTCAGCGTGATAGAAGCGTGGAGTTCCGTCATTTGCAAAAATCGAAATGGCTGTGCTGTCATGAATTGAAGTCCCATTGACCCAAATCCGAAAGCGGTACTGGTCTACATTGCGATCAATTCTGAACTTAACTCGAGTGTTTTTGGCAATTCCATAGGTTGCCAGTACAGTGTTATTGATGCCAACATTTGCTTGATCTGAAAAGCTACTCAAATTGATATAGGGGACATTGGGATTCCTTACATCGGCAGCATTTTCAAAGACAAGCACAAAACCAGTGACACCTGATAGGGTGAATTCAATTTCAGCCCAGCCGCTCGAGGGTACTGAAAA
>JAAFJQ010000446.1 GCA_013298185.1 Deinococcales bacterium | reverse complement strand
TACCGTAATTTATGTCTTTCATTTCGAGTAGCTTACCGCACAAGCTCTTGGTATGGAAATCAGAAGCTCCTTTGTTCAACTCAAGCAAATTCAAAAGGCGTATAGCCTTGTGCTTGGAATCAATTGGTTTGCAACAATTCTGCCAAGTGCAATCATTGTTGTTCTGCTGCAAAGCCGAGGTTTAACACTTCAAGAAATTGGCTTTGGAATGGGATTGTATGCGCTTGTGATTGCTTTACTGCAACTTCCAACAGGTGGGTTGGCTGATTCAGTTGGACGAAAACGAATCACCTTGATTGCTTACGGTTTAACTGTACTTGCAAAACTCATGCTTTTTGTTACCACTTCGCTACCTTTATTTTTAGTTTATGTCGTGCTGTACGGCACAGCAAGGGCATTGGCATCTGGCGCACTTGAGGCTTGGTTTATCAGTGAACTGATAAACACAGACCCAAATGTAAATCTTCAACCACGGTTGGCTCGAGCCAACACGGTCGAGTTGCTGGCACTGAGCCTTGGCACAATCATTGGAGGGTTCATTCCAACAGCATACCAAGCTGTGTCCACTGCACAAAACAGCACCAATGCAATGAATGCAACAATACTGGTATCTATTGTATTTCATGCCATTGCATTTCTGATTGCCCATATGGTCATCTCAGAACCAATCGAAGCTCGAGTTAAATTCTATCCAGCATTCCTTGCAGGATTGCGTAACTTGCCAATGGTCATTCAAGAATCTTTTCGTACAGTACAGCAAAGCATCATTTTGAAGAACTTACTCAGTTTGCATTTTACGACAGGTTTTGTCTTAGCTGGAATCGAAACATTCTGGCAACCGTTTTTTGCGGATGACTTAGGTGTAGGAAAACAGAATCTCATTATTTTTAGCGTACTTTTCGGTGGTTGTTTTGCAGTTGGAATCCTTGGGAATCTCAGTTCAACCAAGTTAATCCATCTCTTCAAAGGACAAACCGCAGGATTAGGGTTATTCACACAAGTTTTACAAGCCTTTGCATTGCTACTTTTATCTGTTCAAGAAACAGTCTGGATAGCTGCTTTGTTCCTATGGTTATTCTATTTCTCACGTAGCGTATTTACTTCACCTTTTGAAGCGCTTTTCAACACTCAATTGCCAGATCAGCAGCGTTCAACGATGCTTTCAATTTTATCAATAGCTTTTTTTCTTGGGTTTTCAGGGGGTAACTTTATTTGGGGAACACTCACAATTCATGCTTCTATTTCAACCGTTTGGGCTGCCTCGAGCATTGTTCTACTCTCGAGTTGCTGGTTTCTAAAAGTATTAAAGCAAGAGCATTGAAATTGACATGAACCATCTCGAGGCTCACGGCTTTGGCTCGAGCTTAGAGTTGTTTGTTGATGGCAAAAACGCATCACCTCGAGACTCGAGGGCTTAGGCTCAACTTACGGCTGTTTGACTGGTGGTATCAAAATAATGAAGTCTGTGAATTCTGAAGATTTGCTGTCTCGAGGTCATCGCCATATTTTTCTTTCAGTTGCCTTCTGAAGACTTCAAGCGAACCTTCGTGATTCTGCAAGAACCAATGCAAATGGTTTTTCAGGTAGTTGCTGCGTAAATCAGGGTCGCGTAAATCGTTGGGGATTCGTTCCATACGTGGGTCTATGCTGTCAAAACCAGTGAATTCTTTTTGTAAGCGCTGCTCGGTCATGGTGACATAAGCTGGATTGATTTCAAATCCTATGCAGTTGCGCCCCAGTTGCTGACAGACCCTTGGGGTTGTACCACTACCAAAAAATGGGTCTAGGATGGTGTCGCCAGCGCTACTCGAGGCTAAGGCAAGGCGCTCGAGTAACCCTTCTGGTTTTTGAGTTGGGTGGTCTTGACGGTTTTCATTGCAGTAATGCACATGCGAGAATTCCCAGACATCACCCGGATTTGCACCGCGCATGTTGTTGCGTTCACGGTAGTATTTTTGTGGGATTCGTACTGAGTCAAGGTTAAATTGAAACTGCTCGGTTTTGGTGAACATTAAAATATCATCGTGTCTTGGCGAGAATCCTCGGGTTTTACCAATGCCTTGGGTGTAATGCCAAA
>JAAFJQ010000445.1 GCA_013298185.1 Deinococcales bacterium | reverse complement strand
CGAGGAATTAAAGGATACTGATGCAACACCAGCCACTCAAGCTGTGCAGCGTGTGCTTCGCGCTCGAAAGCGAGCGCTTGAAGTCTCGGGCAGAATCTTTGGGTTGTTTTCTCTCTCGAGCAGCACGGGCGTACTGGCTCAATTAACGGCAGGATTGACCTTTGTGGGGCTGGTCGTGGGCTTGGTCAAGGGTGAGGACTCGCAAGACGCAAAAATCGCTGGTTTCTTGCAGTTCGATGTTTCGTTTTTATTGAATTTATCGCCGTGGTTGGCTTTGCCTGTGGGGGCAATTTTGGGGATTGTGATTGCACTGATTGGCATCAGCGAAGGCAATAGGTGGGTGGAGCGTGAAATAGTGGCGCTCGAGGATGTGGTGGAGACGTTGAAGCTACCTCGAAAAGAAAATTGAAAATAGGGTATCCGACATAAATATATAAATACATATTTATGTATTTATATAATATCAAATCAGTATATGGGTCTACCGTAAAGTAAAAACCAAGAGTGCAATAGACCCATAATTAAGCTGTCATAAACGCAGATAGGTCTCTCAAAAATCATCATCATCCTCGAGACCAATACTCGAGTTTGGATCACGAAGCGGTCTTAAATCCCCTTGTATAACATCAGGATGCAGATCAAAACGATATTCACCCAGAACTTTAATATGCTGTGTTTTCAAAGGGGTTACCCGAACCAAGTCTTCAATCAGAACATCGTCACCCATTGCTTCAAGCAGATTAAGAATTGCACTCATGTAATCGGTGTTCCAAACAACCACGGCATTCACAACCAATCCCAATGCGCCGAGTTGTTCCTCGAGACCACGCTGGTAACTTTTGAAGATTTTGCCTTTACGACCATAGAAAATGTGTCGAGCCACATCATGACGCTGCTCCCCGTGATTCAGTTGGGTATGAATTCGCCTTCGATACGATTCATGCTCCAAATAGTCACAGAGATACATGGTTTTTGAAATCTGACCAATGGCTTGAATGGCTCGTCCTAAACCACTTAGTTTGCTACCTCGAGCGAGGACTTTCGTGACATCCGTGGCTTTGAGCTTACCCAGTTTCAAGCTACCTACCAAACGCAGCACCTCGTCCCACTGCTCATGGATCACAGTAGTATTGATACGGTGCTTTACAAGGTCTTGGATTGCACCGTACTTGGCTTTTCGATCTAATCGCCAGAATCGAGCTTTACCAATGTCCTTGAGTCGCGGGCTGAATCTGTATCCAAGAAGTTGGAATAAACCAAATACAATATCGCTGTAACCAGCAGTGTCAGTCATGATTTCGCTTGGCTCGAGATTTGTGTCCTGCTCAAGTAGTGTGGCAAGTAAATAAAGCGAATCTCGAACTGTCCCTGGTATTACCGTACCGTTTAACTGGGTGTACTGGTCACTGACCAAACTATAGAAAGTCACACCTCGACCTCGACCAAAATACCTTGAGTTGGCTTGACTGAGTAAGTTCTTGGTTGGAACAACAAAACGCAGTCCGTCGGCGCTGGCAACTTCACCCGCACCCCATTTTTTACTCAATGCTTTTTGACTGTGGTATTCGACAAGACAACGATTGGCTTGCCTGATACTTTCTGCTTTTAAGTACCGTGCTTTGGTGATTTCAAGGCGATTTATTTTCAAGGCTGAATTGAGTTCTTGAGCCACACTTTTTAAGCCAATGTTACAGGCTTCAGATAACAACACTGCTGCTAAACTAGTCTCGAGATTCTGAGCATAATGACGCTGATTTTGCACTAATTGATCATGTTCAAGCATCGCGGTGATAAAACCTGTTCGAGCATTTAATTCGAGTAGCACTTCAGCCAGAGCAATTTCAGGTAATCGGTTGCCAATAGCTTTGTTTAACTCGAGTTGGGTTGTACTGAGAGGTAAGGGTTCAAGCGGGGTTAAGCTCACTTTTAGATCATCCCCTTTTTGCTTGAGTTTGACGAGCTGATTCTCACCAATACTTGCAGCCACTGAAGTCAATCGGTCATGAAGTGATTTTGAATGCTGATCAAGAAAAGGACTGGCTTTACTGGGCAGTTTAAGCAATTGCAAGACCTCATTTTTC
>JAAFJQ010000444.1 GCA_013298185.1 Deinococcales bacterium | reverse complement strand
CCTCGAGAATTTGTACACTGCCATGCTCGAGAATAATAGGCTGGCTGTAACCGCGTGTCGCCGCAATTTCGGCGAGGTTGGCAATCACATCCAAATCAGCGATGGCACTGGATAAGAGTTGCAAGCGCTCGGTTTGAGCAGATAACTGACTGCGTAACTCGAGGAACACGGTGTATTCCCTTGCTTGGGCGCGTTCCTCGAAGTGCAGCACTTCGCGTTCTTTTTCGCGCAAATCAGGGCGGGTGAAGCGCATTCGGTCTTTGAGCGTGGCAATTGCGCGGTAATCTTCCGGAACAAGGTGCTTATGAACGTTGGTGACCTCGAGGTAATAGCCAAAAACGTTGTTATAACCAACTTTGAGGTTATTGATGCCTGTTCTGGCGCGTTCAGAAGTCTCGAGGTGGGCAATCCAAGTCCGACCCTCGAGAGCGCGAGTTCTGAATTCATCGAGTTCAGCATCAAAACCATCGCGGATAAAACCACCTTCGGTCAGGCGCAGGGGCGGGGCTTCGATCAGGGCAGCCCTGACCATCTCGGCAGCGTGAGCAATTGGGTCGAGGCGGGTTTGCAAGTCGCGCAGTAACCGCGCTTCAAATGGCTCGAGCAGGGCTTGGAGTTCTGGAATCAGTTCTAAAGTTCGTAAAAGTGCATTCAAATCCCGAGCATTGGCTCGCTGCATGGCAACCCTTGTTGCCAGTCGCTCGAGGTCATGGGCGCGGTACAGGGCAGCGCGGATGGCTTTGCGGCTATCGGTCTCGAGGTACAGCGTTCTGACCGCCTCGAGCCGCTCAGCAATCAGGTGAGCATCCAAAAGCGGCGCTCGCAGCCATGCCTTTAAGCGCCTGCGTCCGGGAGCGGTGCGGGTGTCGTTCAATGCTCCGAACAGCGTGGCACTTTCTGGTGCGGTGGGCGAAAGCGGCGTAAAGACCTCGAGCGCTCGCAGGGCAGCCTCATCAAGGCGCATTTGCGCTCCGGGGTCATAGCGCTGCACTCGGCGCACGGCTGGCAAATTCGGGTGTTCTAGCACCCGAGAGGCGTACTCGAGAACCGCGCCGCAAGCTCGGCGCAAAGCTGTCGTCTCGAGGATGCTTGGTGGTGTGCCGAATTGGGCGGTCAAGGCGCGTTCAGCATCGGGCAGGGCAAAACTGGCACTCGAGCGCATCACAGGGAAACGCGCATTGAACTCGAGCATAAAAGTGGTGTTCTCCTCGAGTTCAGGTGCAAGCAGCACTTCGGCGGGGCGGTAACGGCTGAGTTCTTCGTACAATGCACCTCGGCTCGAGACTTGGCAACAGCGAAATTCGCCAGTGCTGACATCGAGCAGTGACAGCGCATAACCATCACCACTGGCGACACTGGCTAGAAAGTTCTCCTCGCCGCGCAGAATATCCTCGAGGGCAACTGTTCCGGGGGTAATCAGTTGGGTCACGGCGCGGTCTACCAAGCCTTTAGCGAGGCTTGGGTCTTCGACTTGCTCGGCAACCGCAATCCGCTGCCCGAGTTTTAACAAGCGCTCGATGTGGGTTTCGGCGGCTCGCACAGGGATTCCAGCCATTGGCGTGGAAAAGTCCTTGGAGGCTTTGTGGGTCAGGGTGATGTTGAGAAGCTTTGAAAGGCGTTCGGCATCCTCACCAAAGGCTTCAAAAAAATCGCCAACCTGAAAAAGCAGGACGTACTCGGCGTACTGGTCACGCAATTTGACGTACTGCTCGAGTAGTGGCGGTAATGCGCCTGAACCTGTTCCCTTTAACGACACCGCCAGATTATGACAGATTCTGAGATGCCTAACCTACGAGCGCCAAGAAACGTTAGACTGTCCGATTGTGGATGTTCTCGAGTTGATTCGCCTGAATTTGTTCTCGCCAATGGTTTTGGCTTTTGTGCTTGGCTTGGTGGCTGTTGGGGTGCGCTCTGATTTGCGCTTACCCGAGGATTTGTACTCGGTGCTGAGTGTTTACTTGCTGTTTGCAATTGGCTTAAAAGGCGGTGCGGAGTTATCAGTCACACCATTCTCGAGCATTGTCCTACCGATTCTAGCCACCGTGACTTTGG
The DNA here is from genome assembly GCA_013298185.1 of Deinococcales bacterium. Lineage (GTDB taxonomy): Bacteria > Deinococcota > Deinococci > Deinococcales > JAAFIG01 > JAAFIG01. The sequence continues at coordinate 32 of JAAFJQ010000444.1, read as the reverse complement.
GGATTCTAACGCCACTGATTGCTTTTTTTGTT
>JAAFJQ010000443.1 GCA_013298185.1 Deinococcales bacterium | reverse complement strand
GTTGGAAATAGATTTATCGCTTCTTGGTGTTGGTCAAACACGGGATTGGTTTCGGCAGCGCCTCAAAAAGCAGCATGGTTTGAATAAAATTGCTTTATTGCAACGCTTTGGTGAATTTGAACGCAGCCAAGGTGAGTTGCGCTTAGCGAGGGGCTTATTGTACCGCTCGGCAAGACTGGCAAGCACCCAGCACAATCCCGATTTGGCAGGTCAGGCTTTGCTTCAAGTCTCGCAACTCGAGCGGCAACTGGGGCGTTTTGAAGAAGCCCGCAAACACTTTCTCGAGGTTCTGGAAGCAGCCACGGTGCAAAAAGATCATAAACTCGAGATTGAAGCCCGTTCTGGTTTGGCTGGGGTTGACTTGCAATTGGGGCATTTTGCCGAGAGTTTAAGCGGCTTGCAACAAGTCTTAGAGTTACAGCGCAACCTCGGCGACCAAAAGCAGCTGGCAAAAACCCTGATCAACACAGGCTTAACCTATATTAAATTGGCAGATTACGAAATGGCGTTGCGTTACTTATTCGACGCACATACCATCCTCAAAACCATTGGTGATAAAAAGCTCGAAGCCACCAACATGGTCAACATTGGCTTGGCATTTGAGAACTTAGAAGACCTTGCTAACGCTCGAGAATATTACCTCCGAGCGCTCGAGGCGGTACGTGAACTGAATGACCCAGTGCTGCTCTGTATTGGTACACTGAATTTAGGGCAATTAGACCGTAAAACCAATGATTTACCTCGAGCCGAACAGCGTTTCTTAGAAGCCCTTGGTCTAGCCGAAGAAACAGGTTTCCAACAAGGGCAAATCGCGGCTTTGGATGGTCTGGGTATGGTCTTTCGTCAACTTGGACAAGCCGAAAAAGCCATTTTGCAACACATGACCGCCCTCGAGATTGCAAGGAGTATCAAAGACCGCGAACAAGAACTCGAGGCGATGCTGCACCTTGGGCGCGACCATTTTGAACTGCAAGACAACAACCAAGCCCTCGAGTACTTACACACCGCACTCGAGCTTGCCCAATCCGTTGGCAGCTTGCGCGGACAATTTGAAGCCCATGAAGTGCTGGCAGCCGTCTTTGAAAACCTCGAGAATCATCAAGCAGCCTTAAATCACCATAAACAATTTTTTACGCTTCGCAGCAAAACCTTTAACGAAGAGCGCGACAAACAAACCCGAATTATCTCTGCCCGATTTGACTTAGAACGCGCTCGCAACGAAGCCGAAGTCTACCGCCTTCGCACCGTCAACGCCCAACAAGCCCGAAGTGAAGCTGAATCCAAAGTACGGCAACGCACGCTTGAACTCGAGAAATCACAGATCGAAGTCGTGACCCGTTTAGCCGTGGCTGCCGAATACCGCGATGACCGCACCGGCGAACACACCTTTCGGGTTGGGCATTACTCCGCCCTGATTGCTAGACAACTCGGTTGGAAAGATGCCCAAGTGCGCTTATTGCGCTTAGCGGCGCGTCTGCACGATGTTGGCAAAATCGGCATTCCCGATGATATTCTTCTGAAACCCAGCAAGCTCTCCTTAGCAGAATTCGAGCAGATGAAACAACATACTGTGATTGGCTCGAGAATCCTGTCTGGTGGGCGCTCGAAATTACTGCGAATGGCAGAACGGATTGCCATTTCACATCACGAGCAATGGAACGGACAAGGCTATCCATACAGCCTGCAAGGCGAAACGATTCCGCTCGAGGGACGAATTGTTGCGGTTGCCGATGTCTACGATGCCCTGACCCAAGCTCGCCCGTACAAACGCGCTTGGCGACCCCAAGAAGCCCTGCACGAACTCGAGCGCAGCAATGGTAAACAATTTGATCCCGAAGTGATCCAAGCCGCCCTGCTCGCCCTGAGCGACCCCAGCGCCCTCGAGTTACCCGACGAAGACGAAGATTTGCTCGACATGAACCTCTTGGCATACGACGACGAAGAAGACACACTTGAAAATCTGCAACCACTCGAACTGCGAATGCAAGAACAAATCAACCAACTCGAAAAAGCCCACAGCGAAGCCCAACAACGCGCCTTGCAACTCGAGAGTCAAGTCTTTTTTGATTCACTGACCAAACTCAACAACCA
>JAAFJQ010000442.1 GCA_013298185.1 Deinococcales bacterium | reverse complement strand
ACGACGACAAAAGCACCAAGTCGTACAGTTACGGCAAGGAACACGAAGTGGCGATTCACGACATCACCTTTGTTCAGGAATACAATGAAATTGCCGTGGATTACGAACCGGGCGAAGTTTTGAGCGTTAAACTGCACGAAGGTCCAACCATTCAACTCAAGAAACTTGGCAAGGATCACAATCCAACCGATAGGCTCAGCGCTCTGAAGTTACTCGCCGATGGTCAGCGCAGTGGTGAATTGGTCACTGGCTTGGTGTACTTGAACGAAAGCCGCAAGACGCTACTCGACACCGAACACGTCCATGAAACACCATTGGCACTCTTGCCTGAAAGCATGACCCGCCCTAGCCGCGAGAGCTTGGATAAAGTCATGGCAAGTTACAGCTAAAAGTAAAACTCTTTTCAAAACCCGTTCTCGAGACTCGAGGGCGGGTTTTTAGTTAAACTGTTGAGCATGAATCTTTATTGGACGAATACCGATTCCGAAACCTGCCCCGTTTGTGGTGGCTTGGAAACCAATGAACTCGAGGTAGACTTAACGGCTCACTTTGAGAAATCAGTCAAAAGTCGAGAACTCAAAAAAGACAAGACTTTGCTGGCTGATTTTCATTTGTTGCAATGCGAATCTTGTGGGGCATGGCGTTGTGAACTTGTTGAGCTGGAAGCATGGTTGACTGAGTTTGATCTCGAGCAGGTTGGTGTGGAGCGTTTTACCGTCGAAAAAACCGTGACCACAACTTCGGTGGCGTTGCAAGGTGGTTCGGGTGCTTGGAAAATTCAGTCTTGGGCTGAACACATTGAGTTCCTCAGTCTCGAGAAAAAACGTCAATCTGCTCCTGTTCCAAGTGTCTCGGAGGTTTTGGCAATACCTCAGGCTGAAACCGAGGAGTGGTTGTTGGCAGTTTTGCCACTGGATTATGTGCATGAAGGTTTTTCAACCACCAATCTGGTGTACATTGCTGTTTTGTTTGACAGCTCTGGTCTGCTGCGTGATTCGCAGATGCAGCCTAAGTTGTTTACTGAACAAGAACTCGAGTCGTTTTTGCTGCGGGCGTGTGCCAATCCATCGCAGGGTCGAGTGGCGTTGCGTCCGAAGGCATTGCGGATGCCAGATGCAGAATTGATTGGTTCAATGCAAGGTTTTTTGAGTTCCTTACAAATTCCTGTGATGCTCGTGCCGCCTGAAATCGAAGATCAAATTTATCAGGATTTTGCTAAGCACGGCGGACGTGAGGTACAAGAGTTTTTCTATTTTAAGGATGTTCCAGAAGCTCAAATTCGGGAGTTTACCAAGAACGCTAAACGTTTTTTCTCGGTTGCCCCGTGGGAGTTTACGTCACCCGATGATTGTTTGGCTTTTAAGTTACCCAATTCAGATTGGCAGTATGCCACCGTCATGGGTCATATGAGTGAATCAATTGGTTTAGCGATGTTCCCTTCGTGGTTGGCTTATTGTCAGTTTATCCATAATCAGCGTGGGCGAAAACCAATGGGTTTTGACTTAGCAAACCTTGATTCCGAAGAGGATTTTTTTAGTGTTTTTGCCGCCAGTTTTATGAATCCAATGGAAAATTTGAAGCTACAAGGTGGTATGGAAAGCATCAATGCTTGTGAAATGCCTGAAATTCCACCAAGGGAAATGGCAAGGTTGCAAAAACTGGGTATCAAACCCGTTTACCAAGGGCGTTATGCTTTTGCACAGCGCTTTGACGAGAATGGTGAACCCGTGCCAACCAAGCTCAGTTTGCTCGAGTACACCGTGTTGCTCGAGGCATTGGCTGCTGGGTTTAAGAATGCTGGTTCTAAGATAGATGGTGGTTTTAACGGTGAGTACGGCACGACACTGGTCAAATACCCAAGTTTGGGGTTTGAAGATGCGCCAAGTCAGTCTTATCAGTTGGAATTTGTAATTCCTAAGTCAAGCCGCTTTAAGAAGAAAATAAAAGTAACAGTTCAGACTTCTGGCACAGAAAAAATCTCAAAGATTGCTCGAGAAATCAGCCGGGTTTTAAAACTCAAGTTAGGCGATTATGCCCGAATTGATTCTTGGCACAATGGTGAATCATTTTTGTGGGAACGTCCAAGCTCCGTTCGTTT
>JAAFJQ010000441.1 GCA_013298185.1 Deinococcales bacterium | reverse complement strand
AGCCGACATCAGCCTCAAAAAAGGTTTTTCACCGCTGTACAAAGACATCAAAGCTGGTGGGGCGAGCAACTTATTCACGGCGGGCAAAATTGCCATGATTATGGACGGCTCGTGGATGATTGGTTCGTACAAAGCCAATTCCAAATTTGATATTGGCTTTGCCCAATTGCCCATCGGTCCAAAGGGACGCAAATCCATGTTCAACGGGCTTGCCGATTCGATTTGGGTGGGCAGCAAAAAGCAAAAAGAAGCCTGGCAATGGCTGAAATACATGGGAACGGCTGCCTGCCAAGACGTGGTTGGTGGTTACGGCGTGGTCATGCCCGCCATTCCAAGTGCAGTCAACAAGGCACTGGCTTCGTTTAAGGCAAAGGGCTTGGATGTCAGTGCCTTCACCAAAACAGCCCTTGCCAAGGATGCCACATTCCTCTTCCCAATCACTGATAACTCCTCGCAAATCAGCAGCATCATGGAAAAAGCCATGGATGGCATCTTCCTAGGTCAAGGCACAGCCGCAGATTTGTTAAAAGACGCTGCGCCAAAAGTCAACGCGCTGTTTAAGTAGATTTCTTCTCGAGGGTTGAGACTTTTTCGTTCAGCCCTCCTTTGTGTTACTCGAGGTGAATCATGAAAAACCTTGTTTTGGTTCTCGCCACGACCATCACGCTGATGAGCATACTCCTCCCTAAAGGTGTTCACGGACAGGGTCAATCTCTTTCACCTCGAGCCAATGTGTCGGTAGAAGCTCAGTCCCTCCAGACTGGAAAATGCGGCACGGGCTTTCTCGAGCGTCCACTCACCCACAGCACCAAAGCTCGAGGTGGAGACCGCACGGTTTTTGATAGCAATGGTTCTGGTGTGGCAGTCGGCGATTTGGACGGCAATGGATTCTCGGATGTGGTGCTGGGCAATCTGGCAGGGGCAGTCAGTGTGCTGTGGAATCAAGGGGAGTTTGTGTTTGAAACCAGCACCCTGACCACGACCTTTGGCTTACCTGAAAGCAACACTCGAGCGGTGCAAATGGTGGATGTCAACGCTGATGGGCAACTGGATCTTGCCTTTACGCATACTTCGGGGTCGGTGGTGGTTTGGTACAACCAAGGACAACGCGAATTTACACAAGCCACACTCGAAGGTGTGAACTTCCCAGCCTACACCATGCTCTGGGAGGATTTTGATTTGGACGGCGATTTGGATTTGGTCACAGCTTCGTATGATGCACTTTTAGAAGCCGAACAAAAAGATTCCTTTATGCTCGGCAGCGGCGCGGGTGTGGTGGCGTACACCAATCAGAACGGGGTGTTCACCCCGAATCGTTTAAGCAACAGCGCTCAGACCCTTGCCATGCTGATGTTTGATGTCAACATGGACGGCAGGCGCGACCTTGTGGTCGGACATGACTTTGGCGTTCCAGACCAAGTCTGGCTCAGTACCAAAGAAGGGTTGAAGCCCGTGCAACCATTTAACCGCATCACCAAAAACACCATGGGTTTCTCGAGCAGCGATATTGATAACAATGGCACATTTGAATTGTTTGCCACCGATATGAAACCCAAATTCAATGACTTAAACACCGTTGCTAAATGGATGCCATTCATTGAACGCACTTATCAAAAACTTCAGTACAGCAGCTTGCAACGTGCCGAAAATGTCTTGCAGACTTGGACAGGCAGTGGTTTTTCTAACCGTGCTTACGAGCAGAACATTGATGCCACAGGCTGGTCGTGGTCGGCGCAATTTGGAGATTTGAACAACGATGGTTTTGAAGATTTATACATCGTCAATGGCATGATTGACAAAGAAAACTTAAAGTACCTCAAAAACAATGAACTGATTGAAAAAAATCAGGTTTACCGCAATCAAAATGGGGTGTTCCAAAAAGAAAGCACTTGGAACCTCGAGAGTCTAGCCAGTGGGCGTGGCATGGTTCTGGCTGACCTGAACAACGATGGGCGCTTGGATGTGATTGTGAACAACCTCGAGTCCAAAGCCCAAATGTTTGAAAATCAAATCTGCAACCAAGGCGCTGCACTCGAGGTTTCGCTGATTGAAAACAGCAAGAATACCAAAGGCATTGGCGCAACCATCAAACTCAAAACCAG
>JAAFJQ010000440.1 GCA_013298185.1 Deinococcales bacterium | reverse complement strand
TCGAGATGGTGAGGACTTCCTAGCCGATATTGCAAAGTATGGCAAAGACCGCTGGAAAGCCCGTCATTTGAAGCTGATTGAATAAAAATCTTGGAACAACCCAACCCTTGTTTTACGCTCAAGGGGATGCCGAATTATCAGACAAATTATCTTCTTTCCTTCATTCCACATTGGTTTTTGGTGTGGTTGGCTTCTTCATTGCTTTTTACTGCATAGACGGGAATTGCACAGCACGAATGCGGCGCAGAGTCCAAGTCAGACACAGGTACACTCAAGCGTCCCCTCTGCTGGTAGAAATGTGCAACATTTCCCAGCAGGGGGGATGCGTCGCAGACTAAACCAACAACATCGCAAAGGAAGCGAGCGGTTGAGTCAAGGACAAAGACGGGCGGTGTTTTTCCGCCTGGCTTTGCTCGAGAGCGAAGCGAATCCTTGACCAACGAAACCGCGCGGCTTCCGACTCAAGACCAGCGTTTCAAGGAATCGCGGCGCATAGCGTAGACCACTAGACAAAACCACTGAATGTATTTATACTATTTAGCATGCCGAGTGGTGGAGCAAAGACAAAAAAAATAGTCACAATTTCCATTGATGCTGATGTTCACGAACGTATTACAAATATGTTTCGTTCTATTCCCAATTCTCCCACATTTTCGGGATTTGTTGAAGCTGCTGCCCGTGAGCTTGTGGATACATTAGGCGATATTCTAATCAAATCCAATCTTGCAACACCAACGGGTGCTTTGACAGCACTTACTCAATTAAATGTACTTGGCGCTCAAATGAACAAGCAGTACCTAAACGAACTCGAGGAGGTGGCTAAACAGGTAGCTGACCAGATGCTAAACATAAATACTCAAACCCCAAAAGAATCACCACCGAAAAAGAAGGTTAAGAAAGTAAAGTAAAATGCTCCCTTCGTGCTGGTAACACGTCGAGAGCCTAACATTCCCCTTTCCACAGGAGGTTAAAATGTGGCTTAATTATACATATGTTTCGCGGACTATCAAGTGTCCATCTTGGGTTGCGTTCGATGTGCGCGTGAGCGGCAACTCGAACGCGACGAAAGAGGACTCTTTTTTGTCGCTCAACCTTTTGGATTTTTTATCTCGGGTGGTCGTCTTATGACTCGCCCCGTTGGTATTACAGGGGCGCAAATTTCAAACCATGTCGGATTCTCTGTCGGATGGCTAAATTTTTCTCTACCTCTTTCGCTTGAGGAAGCCAATATATACACACTTGAGTTAGGTATTGATCTCACCAAAGCTGAAATTCTTAACATTCCTTACCGACGATTTGAGAATTCGGGAGTTGTTGGCAAAATTCGCTTTGGTTTTGATCCTGACCGTGTTCATGTTTCTGTTCCAGCTTCTCACCTTGAGACTCTTAACTGGTCACAGATTCGGGATGGTTTAGCCTTTATAAATGGGGTTGAGGGTCGGCGGTTCAGTCGAATTGATCTCACTGTGGATGATAAAAACCGTGTCACCTCGCTCGAGGATATACAAAATGCTTTGGAAGATGGAAACATTGTTACACGGTTCAAGCAGATTGACCCTCGTGTGAAAATCGTCCCTCGAGTTTCTAAAGATACAACCGGTATCACGTTCGGCGCTCGTAAATCAGATACTTACCTCCGAGTGTATGATAAATACCTAGAATCCAAATTTCGTGATAAAAAGGCTGTTAAATCATCAGACAATGACTTTTTGCGTTGGGAACTCGAGTTAAAGAATGAACGGGCAGACAGTGCCATACAGTGCCTCATAGCCTTAGATTCACACCAAGCCGTTTGGACTCTTGGACTGATTCGGGCTGCCGTCGATTTCCGTGTGATTGACAATGATAATGTCACACGTTGTACGACTCTTCTGGATTGGTGGCAACACTTCTTAGATGCTGCCGAAAAGGTGATACTTCCAATTGCAAAAGTGACAGATTCCTATGAGAAAGTCAAAGATTGGGTATTTCGTGCTGTTGCTCCTCTTCTCGCGGTGGTTGCTGCTCGAGATGGTGAGGACTTCCTAGCCGATATTGCAAAGTATGGCAAAGACCGCTGGAAAGCCCGTCATTTGAAGCTGATTGAATAAAAATCTTGGAACAACCCAACCCTTGTTTTACGCTCAAGGGG
>JAAFJQ010000044.1 GCA_013298185.1 Deinococcales bacterium | reverse complement strand
GAAAAATCCCATGCTGACGTGTTGAAATTTCGCCTTAGACCTGCGATGTCATTCGGGATATCGCGGGATGGGCAAACACGATTGGATAGTAAAACATTGCATTGTCCAGTGCTAAGCGAAAACCAAATCCCTGTACCAGTAAAACCTGTGTGTCCCAGCGTGTCAGGCGGACAATTCTGCCCGCCCAGCCAGTTGTTGTGTGGAATCAACCAACCAAAAGCCCGAGCATCGGATTCCCCTCGAGCCAAAGGGCGCTGCATCAGTTCAAGCATCGCATTTGAAAGGATTTTACCTGTCATCAAAGCGGTCATGTACTGATGCACCTCGAGGACACTGCCAAACAAACCTGCATGACCAGAAATGCCATTTAATGCCACCGTATTTTCGTCATGAACCCGACCAAGAATCAAATTACCCGCTGCATCCAGTTCAGTGGCGGCACACAGGCTCGAGACAGGCTGATAGGTTAAACCAGCGCCAACTGGCTCAAATAATTCTTTAGCAGCCACCAGGTCTAATCTCGAGCCGTATAGCTTCTCGAGCAGGTAAGTCAGCACCAAAAAACCTTGGTCAGAATAAACAATGCCTGACTGTGGACGTGACATTTCTAAGGCATGGCGCAACGCGGCTTCTCGAGGCAAGTTCCAAGTGCGGAGTTTGGACATGGCTTCTAAACCAGCCGAATGCGAAACAAGTTGAAACACACTAGCTGTCTCGAGCGGGAAGTTCTTGATTTCAGGTAACACCTCGAGCAGCGGCGCATTTGGGTCGAGTTTTCCAGCGTCAATCAGTTTTAACAACAGCGGTACAGTCACCAAGACCTTGGTTAGGCTGGCAAGGTCAAAAATCGTCTCGAGGGTTGTGACTGGTGCATCGGGCGTGTGCCAATGCCGCCCTGTACAGCCAAACACAATCTGCTCGAGATGACCATAAACCCAAGTCAGAGCTGGAATTTGGTGCGTCTCGAGGTGCTGGGCAATGATTTGTTCTGGGCGCATGTGGGCAGTTTAACGCAAGCCTCGTCTCGAGAAATGAAGCGGTGTATATTGGCGTCAATGCAAACCAGAATTTTGAGGTTTTATGTCTGAACTCACCCATTTTAAGGATGGCTTACCAATCATGGTCAATGTTGGCTCAAAAGCCATCACCCAGCGCAGTGCTACCGCTTCGGCTTTGGTCTGGTTGCCCGAAGCTGCCATGACTGCCCTCGAGCAAGGCGGGGTTGGCAAAGGCGATGTGCTGGCAGTGGCACAACTGGCAGGAATCATGGGCGCGAAACAAACCGCCAACCTGATACCACTGTGTCACCCGCTTGGGCTTTCCAGCGTTGAAGTGCAGTTGACTCGAGTCTCGGATGGGGTGCAAATTCGAGCAACAGCTCGGACTGCGGCGCAAACTGGCGTTGAGATGGAGGCATTAACGGCTGTCAGTGTGGCTGCCTTGACTGTTTACGACATGCTCAAAGCTGCCAGCAAAGGCATTGAAGTTAAGCAGATTCGTCTGCTCGAGAAAACCGGTGGTAAAAGCGGCGATTGGCACGCCGAGCTATAAGGCTTTGCCGCTTGGGTCAAACGACCGTGTGGCTTTGATGCGTTCTTTGGTGCCGTAAAACAGAATCGTGACTTTGCTGGGGTTGTACCCTGCCAATTCTTTGATTTTCCAGTTCTTGGCTAAGACGCCCGCGAATTTATCGGTGCTGCCACCGTTTTTGATGGGGTCAAAATTGACGGTGTACACCAAAATCAGTTCTTTACTTTCACTGAAAAAACTCGAGGATTCAAAAACAGGTTGGGCGTCTGGTGCGACCTTAGCTGCGTTGGTTTGAACCGCGTTGCTGATTTTGGTACTGGCTTCAGAGGCTTTTTTGGCAGCAGCCAGTCCGGCTTGACTCAGTTCTGGGGGTTTGGTAACAGCACTGGTTGTTGCCACAGGCGCACTTGGGCGCAATGCCAAAGCCGCCGCCACAACCACAACAATAATCATTAAAGCAATTCCTACTCGAGCATTCATGGTTATGTACCTCAGCCGTCCAAGCTCGCCAAGCCCTCACGGATGGCATAGAGTGCCGCTTGGGTGCGGTTGTTGAGTTGCAGTTTAGCAAAAATTTCAGAAAGGCGGTTACGCACGGTTTTTTCAGAGATATTGAGTTTTAAGGCAATCTCTTGGTTGCTCGAGCCTTGAGCCAGCAAGCGCAGTATCGCGGCTTCGCGCTCGGTCAGATCTCCCCTATTTTCGTCGGGTAAGGATTCTTTTTTAACCCTAAAATCCTCGAGAACATTTTTTGCCATTTCAGGGTCTAAAAGCGTGCCGCCTTCGTAAATCTGGTGAATTGCAGCAATCAGGTCGCTTGAGTCAACGTCTTTTAACAAATAACCCCTTGCGCCAGCTTTAACCGCTTCAAACACATAACTGTCTTGACGGTACATGGTCAGGATGATCACATTGGCATTGGGGTTGATTTCCAAGATACTCTGGGTGGCTTTGACGCCGTCCAATTCGGGCATTTGAATGTCCATCAGAATCACATCGGGTTTGGTATCGGCTGCATATCGCACTGCTTCGCGTCCGGTTTGGGCTTCGCCGATGACGCGCAAGTCGTCTTCAGTCTCGAGCAGGCTTTTTAGTCCTTGGCGGAACAGGGCATGGTCATCAGCTAAAAGAATTCTTATCATGGGGTCTATTCTAGCAGCATTTTATGCTCGAGAATTGTTTCACGTATTACAAGTCGCAAAACCCGATACATCAGACTCGAGTCCTTTACTTTGGAAAAACTGCCAAGTTCAAGGCTGCCAGCGAAGCATAATTCACACGCCAAGCGGCTTTGGCATCACTCGAGAGGTTTAAGGTTGCCGTGCGTTTCTGCACCCCAGAAGCCAAAGTCAGGGTCAGATTCACCACCACACTGGCATTGTCGCCACTGACCGAAGTGCGCCCAAAAGTCATTTGAAAACCACGCACAGGCTTGCTCGAGACAAGCGAAGCAAACGAATTCGGAGCATCCACAATAAACTTCCCAGCCCATGCAGCATCACCGCATTGAATGCCCTCAAAAACCTGACGCACTGCATTTTGAGCCGTACTGGCATTCTGAGCTGGCGTGACCTTATCACCCGCCGAAACCATGTTAATGGCTGCTACCGCCCAATGGCACGAAGGCACATCCACATATGCCGTTTGAGCCTTTGCCAAACCAAATAAGCCAAGCGCCGCTGCTGCAATCACTGCTGGGATTTTCATACCACCAAGTCTAGCAGTCAATTTGCACAGCCGCCGTAACAAAAACCGCATTTACCTCGAGATTTTGCTAGACTCCTGACCATGGAACGAAAAATCAGGGTTTTAATTGCCAAACCCGGCTTAGACGGGCATGACCGAGGCGCAAAAGTCATTGCCAGAGCGCTGCGCGACGCTGGCATGGAAGTGATTTATACTGGTCTGCGCCAAACTTCAGAAATGATTGTCAATGCAGCCGTCCAAGAAGACGTGGATGCGATTGGCTTATCGGTGCTTAGTGGAGCGCACATGCACTATTTTAGGGAAATCCGCACCATGCTAAGCGAACGCAAAGCGGCTGACATTCTGCTCTTTGGCGGTGGCATCATTCCCGACGAGGATATTCCTAAACTCGAGCAGCTTGGCGTCAACGGTTTATTCACCCCCGGTACAAGCACCCAAGATGTCGTGGCATTTCTCGAGCAAGCCGTTCCAGCGCGTTGGGAGAAAATGAGCTTCTAGCTGTTTCTCGAGACTCGAGCGTTATCAAAACCACTCAAAGCTCATAGCTCGTAGCCCAACCACATGACAAAATAATTAAACCCGCGTAAAAGTTTTCTCCGTATACAAACCCCCCTCCCAAATGCCATAATCACGGTGGGTTCACCCCGATTTCTAGGAGGAAATATGAAGAAAGCAATGGCTTTAAGTGCGGTTGCAGCGATGCTCGCAATCGGCTTCACAACAGCGCAACAACCCGTCCGCGTCGGCATGGCATTTGACGCTGGTGGCAAGAACGATAAGAGCTTCAACCAAAGTGCGTTTGAAGGTGCAACCCGCGCCGGCAAGCAATTTGGTGTAGAAGTCAAAGACTTCGAGCCATCCGACCCAAGCCAAGTTGGTAGTGGTATCCGCGCCTTTGCCGAAGCTGGATTTGACCTTGTGATTGGCGTCGGCTTTGCCAACCAACCAAGCATCACCAAGACTGCTGCCGAATTCAAAGACACCAAGTTCGCTGTGATTGACGATGTTCCAAGCGGCGATAACACCACTGGCGCAGTCTTCCGTGAACACGAAGGCAGCTTCTTGGTTGGCTTTATTGCCGGTAAGACCAGCGCCACTGGCGTGATTGGTTTTGTTGGTGGTATGCAAATTCCTCTGATTCGCAAGTTCTACGCTGGTTTTAACGCCGGTGTTAAAGCTGCTTGCCCAACCTGCACCACCATCGAGAATTACACTGGCACAACCCCAGAAGCCTGGAACAACCCAACCAAAGCCCGTGAAATTGCAGCCGCTCAAGGTGCAAAAGGCGCAGATATTATCTACGCTGCCGCAGGTGCTTCAGGTGCAGGTGCGCTCAAGTACGTGATGGATACCAAGTGCATCAGCGGTACAAAGCCACCAGCGGGCATTAAGCTCAAACCAGCCATCGCTGCGATTCGCGCTGTGGCAAAACCAGCCGATTACACCGCCAAGTGCAAGACCACCGACCGACCAATGTTCTTTATCGGTGTGGATGCCAACCAAAACTACCTTGGCGACTCGGACAAGAACCCCAAGACCATGAACTACGTCTTGACCAGCATGATGAAGCGCGTTGACTTGGCTGTCTTTAACCTGATTCGTGGCGTTGCCCAAAACCGTCCTTGGATCAAAGGCGCTCAAGAATTTGGTTTGGACAACAGCGGTGTAGGTTACGCCCTTGACCAATTCAATGAAGCCCTGATCCCAGCTGACACGATCAAAGGCGTCGAAGCTGCCAAGGCTCGTATCATCAACGGCGACTTGAACGTAGCTGATAAGTAAACCTAAGCAAAACAGAAGCACCCCTCGAGACTCGAGGGGTGCTTTTTTATTCTAAAATCATTCCATAGTGACTAAGTAATCGTACAAGTCAGGTCCACCTACCATCACTTCAACCCCCAATTGTGGCAGGTGTTCATTCAAACTCGAGACGACGCTTTCAGCCATTTCTGGGGTGACATTGGGTCCGGTAAAAACCGTGACCACTTCCTGCATGGTGTATGAGCCTTTGAGCATCTCGAGGACGGCTTGTTCGGCTGTGCCGCCGGTGTAGACCAGCACATCATCGCGCAGACCAATCACTTCGCCTTCTTTGATTTCTAAACCGTCTATGGTGGCGGTGCGGCTGGCTTTGGTGACTTCAAATGTCAGCACTCGAGCGCTGCTTTCGGTCATCGCGGGCAGCAGTTGCTCGACCGCCTCTTCTTTGTGGAACTTCAACGATGCACCCAAACCCTGCCCAAGGGTGCGGGTCGGAATCACATGCAGGCGTTTTTCAGTCTCGAGTTCCGCCGCTTTTTGGGCAGCCATAATCACGTTTTTGTTGTTGGGCAGGACAATCACATCTTCGGATTCGACACTTCGAGCAGCATCCAAAATGTCTTGAACGCTGGGGTTTTGGGTCTGACCACCGCTGATGATTCGCACCCCGAGGCTGCGGAACACCTTGACCAGACCATAACCCGATACCACAGCAACCGCGCCTGTGGTTGGTGTTTCGGATTTGCTGGCTGCACCAGCCATGGCAAGAATTTCGGTGTGCTGTTCGGACATGTCCTCGATTTTGGAACGCACCATTTTGCCATAACGCGCCACAGTGGCAAGTAATCCATCAGGGTTATCGGTGTGGATATGCCCCTTCACAAAGCCTTCTGCGCCAACCACAAGCAAGCTATCGCCAAATTCTTGCACCATTTCACGGATTTCAGCCGCCGATTTGACCGCGTTCTCGAGCAGAAATTCTGTGCAGTAACCAAATTCTTCGTTCTCGAATTGATCTTGGGCATAGGATTCAATCACTGGAGCTTCGGGCAGTGGCAAGTTTGTGAGTTTAGCATGAACTCCCTCGAGAACCCGCAGGAAACCCGCGCCACCAGAATCCACGACATTGGCTTGTTTGAGGACAGGCAGTAGATTCTTGGTGTTTTCCAAACTGACGTACCCATCTTTGATGCTCTGCTCGAGCAGCGCAATCACATCAATCTCGGCATTGGCAGTCAAGGCGGCTCGAGAAGCCTCGGCAGTTTCTCGGGCAACCGTCAGGATTGTTCCTTCGACGGGCTTCATCACGGCGGCATAGCCCGTTTTAGCGGCTTTCTCGAGGGCTTCGACCAGTGTGACTGCATCGAGTTGGGTTTTTTCGCGCACCACTTCGGCAAAACCTTTTAAGAGCTGTGAAAGAATCACACCGCTGTTGCCCCTCGCGCCAAGCAGCGAACCATATGAGATCGCCCTTGTGACTTCGGGCATGCTGGCATGGTTTGCCACATCCAACTCGCGGCGCACTTGCTGCATGGTCAGGTGCATGTTTGTACCCGTATCGCCATCTGGCACAGGATAGACATTTAAGGCATTGGTTTCTTCTTTATAGACACCAAGCCAATCGGTGGCGTAAATAAAGCATTCAGCAAGTTGTTGACTGGTTAAACTATGCACCGCGTCCTCCCTTTTTCTTGACGGCATTCGCTCCGGGCTTAGCCACCCCAACCACATGAACCTTAACCGAAGTCAGTTCAATCCCAGCCAGCGCTTTGGCAGTATGGACAATGCGTTCTTTGACATTTTCGGCGACAGCATGGATCGCCGTACCGAACGCCACGACCACATAGACTTCGCAGGTTCGCACTGCACCTTCGCCAGCCACAACCACACCATCTCTGGATTGAGGTTGACCAAGGATTTTTTGAATGCCTTCTTTGAGGTTAGCTGGTGCCATCCCAACTACGCCGGGAACTTCGTGCGCTGCCAGACCAAGTAAACTGGCTAGGGCATTCTCTGTGACGTTGATACTACCTTTCACATCCGCCTCCACAAAACTGTTTGCATGGGCGGATTATACGCGGTTTTGGTCAGACAAAAAAAGTGCTAGACCAAGATGCCCACCGACTTCATCAGCCAACCCTAGTGTGGCTTGAAGCACCGCTAAACAAGCCCCTAGCATCTGCCCTGATCTCGAGATGCTGGTGAAGTTGCCATCTTGAACCATTGGCTCTGCTTTTACTTCACTTGGGTTAAATTTCCAAATCGTCTCGAGCAGCGCAGGAAAAACCGTGACAGCGCGATTCTCGAGCAGACCATACTCGCCAAGCAAAATCGCGGCGTTGCTACCAAGAATCAAGTGCTGAATGTTCTTATTTACCAGCAAATACTCTTTGGTGATCACGTCTTTGACCAATTTTTCAATGCCAGCCCCACCAGGAATAATCAGTACATCGGGGGTTGGCGCTGCCGAAATCGCATAGCTCGGGGTCATCACCAAGCCACTTGCGCCAAGTACACTGGCACGGGTGCGGTGGGTGGTGAAAACCTCGAGTGGCGTTTGCGTGAAACGAGCGGCTGTCTTAAAAATCGTCATGGCGCTTGAGACTTCAAAATCCAGCACATCATGGTAAATCAGAATCGCTATGTTCATAGGCTTATTCTAATTGCCAATCAACCAAGAAATTGCCATCAGGTTTGCATCCCCAAGGTTGGTGACACCACGCACGGTTTGGACATTGGGAAAAGTAAAAACATCAAGCCAAAATACACCGCCGTTGCTCAGACCCCAAAAACTGCTGTCCTTGGCAAAAACACCATCTTGGGCGACAAAATTTCTGGTTGTGCGTTGGGCGCTTTCACCTTGGCTGCGACGCAGTAAAACATCAGGGCGCTCTCGAGCAAAAACGGTCAGGTTAGAACCACCATCTTTGTTCCAAAAAATCTGTTGAGTCGCACCAATAAAATCCGAAGTGGCATTGGTTTCACGCAGTTCGGCAGCAAATTCAACTTTGTTCAGCGAAGCATTAAAAACAACTGGCAAGACCCTACCACTCGAGCCTCCAATCGCCAACAACAAGCCAGTATTGGTGTACCCAAGCGCCAAATTGGTACTAGGGTTGCTAAATACAGGAATGGGGTCGCTGAATGAAAAACTCGATAAACTTGTGGCAAGGTTGATGTTACCAAATGAAATCCGAGCCACACGGTACGACGAACCATTATCGGCATACAGCAAAAACAATTCGCTTTCAGAAGCGGCAATCCGAATCTGACCATTGACTCGAGCTGCAAAATCAAGGTTAATCCAACCCCTTAATTTTCCGCTTCGATCCAAAACCACAAGCCGAGCATCACGGTTGGCAGTACAAGTGCTTTTAGGGTCTTTGGGGTCATCCAGCACCACAATAAAGGCTTCACTAGGCACACTGCCCAAAGTTGCTTGTCCGCTCGAGAGCGCCAATTGCGTTGGGCAAAATTCCGAGAAACCGCTTGGCAAAGTGCTACTGACCGAAGGATATGTCCAAAGCAACGCCAAATTAGGATTATAAGCCTGAACCGCACCCGCCAAAGGCAAGGAGACAAACAACGCCTGATTGTCTGGCGTCGAAGGACGCAAACTGCGCTCAAGGTCATACGGCGGGCTATCAGTGGCAATAAACTGACATTGACCACTTGGCTGAGTTCTTAAACGTCTCGAGTCAATTCGCAGTAAGCCACCAGCTTTATTTAGAGGATTGGTGCAACCAGACAACACACCCGTAGCAGTTGGCTGATTGGATACCGCAAAAATCAATTGGTAGTCCTTCTCGAGTTCGCTAGACCCCGTACAAGCCACCAAGAATAAAAGTGCAAAAAGCCAGTAGCGCATCATCGAGATTGTACCTAAAGTCTGGTGTGAAAAGTGGTTGAGCTTTGAGCTTTGAGCTTTGAGCTTTGAGCTTTGAGCTATGAGGGTTAAAAGCGACCATGCCCTTTAGGTGCGCGTTTATGGTCAAGAGGGTCAAAAGGTTAAAAGTGATTTGCTTTGAATGCAACTGATCTTTTGAATTCTCCAGCCGCTTCGCGTCATCAGGTTATGCCTTCGTCCTTCGTCCTTCTCCATTGTTTTTCCACTCTCCATAACAGAGAATAACCCCATGCTTTGGCTTGTGCCGCATTTGTTGTTTTTGGGTTTGGTCTTGGTTTATCCAATGCTGAACTTGTTGGCTCGAGGGGTGGATTTTGCGGTGCTGACCGAGCCTTTTATCCTCGAGCGGTTGGGCGTAACGCTATTGCAAGCCAGTCTCTCGAGTTTACTGGTCTTGGGCTTGGGGCTGATGGCTGGCAGTTTGTTGGCGAGGTATTCATTTCGCGGCAAGGCGCTGCTCGAGGCAGTTCTGAGTTTGCCGTTTGTTGTGCCTGTGATGGTGGCTTCGCTTGGTTTCCTGAGTTTGTTCGGCTCGAGGGGTTGGTTGGTGAATCTCGAGGGGACGCTGTGGCTGGTGCTGCTGGCGAATGTTTTTTATAACCTTGGGCTGACGATTCGTTTTGTGATGGCAGGACTGCGCTTGCAAAGCCTTGAACTCGAGGATATTGCGCGTCTCGAGGGGGCAACGGCTTGGCAGGTTTGGCGTTTTGTGACGCTGCCTGCGGCGTTACCGAGTGCTTTGATTGGGACAGGTTTTACATTTTTGTATACCTTTGCTAGTTTTGGCATTCCGTTGTTGTTGGGTGGCACTGCCTTTGCCACGCTCGAAGTTGAGATGTTCTTACAGATTCAGCGCCTTGAATTGGGAACAGCTTCGGCGCTGGCGCTGCTGCAATTGCTCGTCAGCATCAGCGCAGCTTTTGCCGTCACGTACCTCGAGCGGCAGCACACACACAGTCAAACCTTGGATGAATTTCGCCCTCGAGCCAAGGGTTGGACTCGAGTTGTACTGGGTTTGATGATTTTGGGATTGTTATTCCTGACCTTTGCGCCGCTTTTGGCTGTGGCAGTACGCAGTTTAACCGACTCGAGTGGATTCACTTTGATTCATTATCAAAAACTCTTCACCACCTCGAGCAGCGTGTTTTCACTTGACCTTGGAACAGCCATTTGGAACAACTTGCGCTTTGCATTGCTGAGTTTGGCTTTGGCTGTGCCGCTTGCTTTGAGTTACGCCTTAGCGCTGTGGCGCAAGCCAAATAAATTCTTTGATGCGCTTTCTTTGTTGCCGCTTGCCGTCTCGAGTACGGTGTTGGGCGTTGGTTTGATTGTCAGTTACCCCAAATTCACCGCCAGTTTGGAACTTTTGATTGCGGTTTATGTGCTGAGTGCTTATCCACTCATCACTCGAGCCTTCCTAAACGCCTTGCGGCGCATTGAACCCAATCTGCTCGAGGCTGCCAGCTTAGACGGCGCAGGGTTACGCGAGCAATTTCGCTTTGTTATTTTTCCACTGACCGCTTCGGCATTGGGCAGCGGCATGGCACTTGGTTTTGCCGTGGTGGTCGGAGAATTCGCTGCTACGCTGATGCTGCAACGCCCAGAATGGGCTACACTCACCACCCTGATTTATCAGCGTTTAAGTCGTCCTAATCAGATTGGTGAAGCCAGTGCCTTAGCCATGATTTTATTGCTTCTGAGCTGCATGGGTTTTCTCCTGATTGCTGCTTGGGCGCGACAACCAACCAGCCAACAACAACAACACCGCCGCAATTAAAAAACTCGAGCCGAGTTGTTCACCCAAAATTAGCGCTCCAAGCAAAGAACCCACCACCGGCTGAGCAAAAAAGGCAATCCCAGAAAGCACACTACCCGCCCTCGAGACTCCATAAACCCAAAGCGCAAAGGCAACGGCTGTGGAGACAATCCCAAGGTAAAGTATTCCCAGCATCACAGGCAGATTGATGTTTTCAAATCGAATCGGAGCAGTCTCGAGCGGCGTGAGGGCTGCTGTGCCAAGAAAACCAATCAGGCTTGCCCACGCGGTCACGGCAAAAGCATCCAACTTAGCCACGGTCTGACCACCAACCACGCCAAGCACGCCCCAAGTGAAAGCCGCCAGCACCAACCACAACGCCCCAGAGATGTCCGAGCCACCACCCACGCCCGAGAGCAAATACACTGCCACCATCCCCAAGCCCAAACCAACCCAAGCTCGCAAAGCCACTTTTTCAAAACCAAGCACAGCCGCAATAGCCACGGTAAAAAGCGGCGAGGCGGTGGTAATCAGGCTACCCAGTGCTGCGCCCGCCAATTTTGTACCCATGAACTGCGCCGAAATGCTGATCACATAGCCAACTACGCCCATCACCAAGACTCGAGACCACGCAGGTTTGGGAATGCGAAGATCACGGCGGGTCAGCCAGTAAAAACCAAAAATCGCTAGTGCCGAAATCAACATCCGAATCGCCACAAGCGGCAAAGGCGGAATCACTTCAAGCACCACTCGAGAGACCACGTACATTCCGCCCCAGATGGCACTGGCGGTCAGGGCAGCTAAAAAACCTTTTTGAACCTCGGTCATCGGAGATTAGGCTAACACAATCCGTGAAATGTGAAATACTTCCAAATGGCATCCGTTGACACAATTGTCTTTGAAAAACTATACTCTAAGCATCGTGAAACCAAACCAAAGACTGAACAACGAATTTCGCCGCCAATGGGCGGCTTTTGTGTCAAAAAATACAGGAGGTAAGGCATGAATATCACCTACTCGAGCGAAGAAATTTTGCGTGGCTTAAAGCATTATCGCCGCATTGCTAAACAAGATTTACTCCGAGCGCCCGAAACCCCGAATCCCAATGCCTTCACCCAACACGCCGAAAGCCGGCGCGAAATCTACGGAGCATTGGCAGAACTCGCCGAGAGCGGCGCAGCCGAAGATGTGGTCGTCAAAGCCCTCGAGCTGTACAAAGCCCTACCCTTCGTCAGTGGCACCGCCGAAGATGCCCACCCCGACATCAAAGGCAAAGAAAACGCCTTAGAAAACTTCTTTTTAATGATTGGCTTAGACCCCAAAGTCCGCCGCGAAGCAAGGCGTGAACGCAAATCGCTCGAGTGAGCAGTGGCTCGAGACTGCCCAACTTGACAAACCAATTGGTATACCTTACAGTTCTTATCAGGTTTAACCAAACCCGTGCGCCCCAAAAAAGCGTGCCAACAAACTTATCAAGAGCGACGCAAGAGACTGGCTCGAATTTGTGAAAACAAAGAAAGCGTCGCAGCAACCTAGGAAAAAAGAGATGACACAAACCTGTACAATGCGAATGTTCAATCACCGAATGGTGTTTGGCGTTGCATTGTAATTTGTAGCTCTCCAAAATCCATTTCGGTGCTAATTCCAGCCGCCACAAGCGGACAGATAAGAGAATGGGAACACACCGCCAAAACAAAAGCGCCCCTTCTCGAGAAAGGAGGGGTTTTTTCGTTGTTGAATGGATGAAATTGTTAGTGATTCTTAGGTCAAAGAAAAAGAGCGCAATGCGTGAGAACTCCCCCCGCCGCAGAGCGGCGACCCCCTCGAAAAAGAGGGGGTTCAAGGGCAAGAGCCAAGAACAAAGCCCCTTCGTGGAAGGGGCTGCCGAGCGAAGCGCGGCTGGGGAAGTTCGTAAGAGTTCACTTCCCCACATGCCCTAAAAACTCAAAGCCCATAGCCCATAGCTCATAGCCCCAAAAAGGACACCCCTATGCCAAAATTTGAAACCCTACAAATCCATGCTGGTCAACAACCCGACCCTACCACTGGCGCTCGAGCTGTGCCGATTTATCAGACCACCAGTTATAACTTTAAGAACGCTGAACACGCGGCGAAGCTCTTTGGACTGCAAGCCTTTGGGAATATTTATACTCGCTTGATGAACCCAACCACCGATGTTCTCGAGCAGCGGATTGCGGCGCTCGAGGGTGGCGCGGCGGCGGTGGCTTTTGCTTCGGGTCACGCGGCTGAATTCGCGGCGATTACCACGATTGCTCAAGCTGGCGATAACATTGTTTCCACGCCGAATCTGTATGGCGGCACGTACAACATGTTCAAAGTGACACTGCCTCGGTTGGGGATTAACGTCAAGTTCACATCATCAGCTGAGACTGCTGAGGAATTCGCGGCACTGATTGACGACAACACCAAAGCGGTGTACCTCGAGACAATTGGTAATCCTGCTTTGAACATCGCGGATTTTCAAGCCATTGCTGATGCAGCTCATGCCAAGGGCGTGGCGGTGATTGTGGATAACACCTTCGGCATGGGTGGGTATTTGTTTAAGCCGATTGAACACGGCGCTGACATTGTGGTTCACAGTGCGACCAAGTGGATTGGTGGTCACGGCACAAGCATCGGTGGTTTGTTGGTGGATTCGGGCAAGTTCGATTGGGGCAATGGGCGTTACCCACTGTTCACCGAGCCTGCGGCTGGTTATCACGGATTGAATTTCTGGGAGGTTTTTGGGGCTGGTGGTCCTTTTGGCAACATTGCCTTGGCGATTCGCGCTCGAGTTGAAGGACTGCGCGACCTTGGAGCGCCACTGAGTCCACAAAATGCCTTCTACTTCCTGCAAGGTTTAGAAACCCTGAGCCTCCGCGCAGAGCGCCACATTGAGAACACCCGCAAACTGGCACTCTGGCTCGAGCAACACTCCGAAGTAGCACATGTGATCCATCCTGATTTGCCAAGCCACCCACACCATGAACGCGCTAAGAAATACCTGCCCAAAGGCGCTGGTGGAGTGCTGACTTTTGAACTCAAAGGCGGACGTGCGGCTGGTGAAGCCTTTGTCAATAACGTTAAACTCTCGAGCTTACTCGCCAACGTTGGTGATGTCCGCACCCTGGTGATTCACCCAGCCAGCACCACCCACAGCCAACTCAGCCCTAATGAGCAAGCCAGCGCTGGTGTCACCCCCGGTTTGGTGCGTGTCTCGGTGGGCTTAGAACACATTGATGACATCATCGAGGACATTGCCCAAGCCCTCGAAGCCGTCCGCCTCGAGCTTGCCGCCGCGTAGGAATAAACCATGCTCGAGGATGACTGTCCGACCTGCGGCGCTCGCCGAACCCACACAACTTGTACTGGAATTGAAAAACGCCGCTTTCCACGCGGTAAACTCGGGTGTCAATTCGAGAAATCCAATTGGCATCAACAACTCGAGAACCTAAAACGAAACTTTGACCTGACCCGATCCCAAACCATAAAAACCATCATCCAGCAAGAAATGGAGACCATCATCCTCGAGCATTGCCAAACTGCCTTTGACTTTCCTCTTTCCTCTTTCCTCTTTCATCAAAATGCCTTGTCTCTCGAGCAATCCAGACGCTGCGCGTCATCAGGTTATCCTGTGGAGCGAACATGAGCGCCTCCCTGAAGCCCGAACATCATTTTGAAATCGAGCGCCTTGGTGATCTCGAGGTACGGGTCTTGTTCCCTGAACCCAAGCCTTCGGAGTTGGATGTTCGTCATACAACCTTATTTGTGCAGCAACCACTCGAACTAGAATTGGGTGGTTCGCTGCCGATGGTGCGCGTGGCGTACAGTACTTACGGGAAACTCAATCGCGCCAAAGACAATGCCGTCGTGGTTTGTCATGCTTTGACTGGCTCGAGCAGCGTGGCTTCGTGGTGGTCAGATGCCTTGGGCGCTGGAAAAATGCTGGACACCGATACCGATTTTATTGTCTGCGCCAATGTTTTGGGTGGTTGCTACGGCAGCACTGGCGCGACCAGCCTTGACCCACTGACCAACCGCACCTATGGCAGCCAGTTCCCAGACATCACGATTGTTGATATGGTGCGAGTCCAAGCTGCCCTGCTCGAGCATTTGGGTGTGAAACGCATCAAAGCCGTGATTGGTGGCAGCATGGGCGGAATGCAGGCGCTTGAGTGGTTGCGGGCATACCCAGACCGAATTGATGCTGGTGTGATTATTGGCGCTCCACCTCGTCACAGCGCTTGGGGAATTACTTTTAATCATTTGGCGCGAATGGCAATTCAAAACGACCCAGACTTCAAAGCGGGAAAGTACGCGGCTCAACCCCAAGGCTTGGCACTGGCTCGAGCCATCACGACCCTGTTTTTTCGCAGCCCTGAAAGTTTTGGTCTGACCCAAGGGCGTAGACCAAGCCCCACCGACCCAAGCCGCTTTGCCATGGAAACGTACCTCGAGCATCAGGGCGAGCGCTTACTCGAGCGATTCGATGCCAACAGCTATATCAGCATCTCTAAAGCCATGGACAGATTTGACCTCTCCCCTACCGATCTCGAGCAAATTGCTGTACCGATTCTAAGCATTGGCATCTCGAGTGATTCTTTATACCTTCCTGCCGAGGCTCGAGAAATCGCTGAAACCGTGCAGCAAGGCGAATACTGGGAGCTGACCAGCCCCCATGGTCATGATGCTTTCTTGCTCGAGACCGAGCGCCTAACCAAAAGAGTCAAAACATTTTTGTCGCAGCAAGAAAAGGCAACCTGACACTTTTAACCTTTCAAAGCTCAAAGCTCATAGCCCAAACCCCTAAACCTCCACAATCCGAAACGGCTGTTCCCGCACCAAGCCATCCTCGTCAGAAGCCAACTCAAGCAGCGCTTCTCTTCCAGCGCCACCAGCGCCACGCAACACAATTGTCTCAAGGCTGTCCAAATTTACAGTGCAGAGGTTGCCACTAAAAACTGCACCAAGGTCTATATACAGGTGCTTTTCAACCCATGTTGGCACTGCCAAGGGCGTGTGACCGTGAATACTGCCTATGATTTGTTTATCCAGTTCAAACGGACCTTCGTTGGGACGCGCCCACATCATTGAATCAGCCACGGTTTGATAGCGATCCAAAAAGACTGGCGGCGCAGCATGAGAACATAAGTAATGGTTGGGACTTTCAAAAGCAAGGCGGGTGCGGCGAATAAACTCGAGCAGGTCTTCGGGGACATTGCCAGGTCCAAAAAAACCATATTCCCTAAAAAGCGCATTACCACCATTGCGTTGCCAATTGACAAATTCTTCTCGAGCGATTTTGAGCATGTTGACATCGCCTGTTTCTTGGGCGAGGCGGTCGTATTCAGCCGCCGTTGAAAGCATATTTTCATGATTACCGCGCAGCAAAATCACCCGACCAGCATCAGACAAACTCAGCAGTTGACGCACGCAGCCTCTGGAGTCCGGACCTCGGTCTATGGCATCACCAAGAAACACATAATTTGCGTCTGCTGGGAAATAACGCACGGCTGCCTCGAGTAGGTCAGCTCGTCCGTGTAAATCTGGAATCACAATGAACATGTTCTAAGAAAGAGTGTAACAAAAAAATAGAAGTCGTTGCGGTCAAAAGTGGCATTGCCAAAACCGAACTTGTTCCCTTACCAAATTAACCAAACTTCCTTACCAAGTATCGGTCATACCACGTATCACCAAGTATCGGTCATGCCACGTATCACCAAGTATCGGTCATGGTGCGCGAAGTGGCAGTTGCCAAAATTGCCAAAAATACTGTCAATAACACCACCCAATCACCAAAGCGAACATACAGCGTTTGGGTTTTCTCGAGCGCATAACGAGCCTCGAGCGCTAGCGGTTGCTGAATTGGAGCGCGTTGTAAGACTTGCCCAAGCGGGTTGATGACTGCCGTAATGCCAGTATTACCAACCCGCAGTACATAACGCCCCGCTTCAATGGCTCGCATTCGACCCATCATAAAATGCTGTTCGATACCCCAAGTGCGTCCAAACCAGCCATCGTTAGAAACGTTCACCAAGACCTGCGCCCCATCCAGCACCCTGTCCCTTGCCACATCTGGGAAAACACTGTCATAACACACATACGTCCCGAAGCGCTCGCCGTCCAACTCGAGGGTCTTGGTTTGGTAAATCAAATCCATACCACCAAAACCAGCGCCTAATCCAAAAATAGAAAAAATTGGATTGTAAATAAATGCCAACTCACGGCGCAGTGGATAAAACTCACCAAATGGCACAAGATGCTGTTTGGTGGATGTTCCAAGCAATGCGCCATCTTTAATCGCCGCCACAGCATTGACCCGTTTGTCAAAACCTTGGCTGTAATCTGCCACACCTGCAATTAAACGCCCCAGCTTTGGCGCACCACTCGAGCCTTGAATATTGTTGGCAAGCTGATTGAGTCCCAAGGCTGCTTCAGGATAAACAATCACGGTATTGGGCTTTTTGGGTTTACTTAAATCAGTAAAAATCTCGAGATCAGATTTTCCACTTGGACGAGCCAAACGCCCGAATGGGTCAATGTTGCCTTGAACCAAAAGCGCATCACGGTTGGGTGAGTTGGGCATTGGGCGAGTCAAACCAAACACCAAGCCCAGCAGCACCAGCCCACCAGAAATGGCGAACCAACGCCACTCGAGCAGTGCGGCACTGGCTAAGCTGGCTGCAAAAATCAGCATCAGGAGACTTAAAAAGTACACACCACCAAGACTGGCTAACTGCGCCAATGGCGTATCAATCAGTGCATAACCAAAAAAGCCCCAAGGAAACGACAGCGCCCCCATGTTGGCACGGATATACTCGAGCAGTAGGGTCAAAAAAGCCGCCATCCAAAGCGTGCCAAACTTGGTACTGGTCAACCGGTGCGCCACCCAAATCACCGCAGCATTCAAAATCGCTTCAGCCACCCATAAAAGTGGCATGATCAACCAGACAAACCAACCAAAACTTTCTGAAAACGACTGTGGCAGCCAAAACAAATGCACTGACCAAAAGCCAAGCCAAGCAAAAAAACCAACTCGAGCCGCACTTTTGGCGCTTGGTTCTCGAGCCACCAAGTACAGCATCGCCGCCAGTGGCAAAACAGATAACCAAGCCACCACCGACGGCAAGTGCAGCAAACCCGTGAGAACACCAGCTACAATAGCCATCCGAGCGCTGTAGGCAGTTGTTTTTGGCACCGAGCGCCACGAAAAGGCTAAGTCATTGCTTTGCATCGCGGCAGGATAATAACCCAAAACGCATGAAAATTCGCATCATTAGGTAAACTCATGTAAACTATTGCATTGTGAAACTAGGTGTCATCAGTGACCTCCATGCCAACATCCATGCGTTGCGAGCAGTATGGAAAAAATTGCAGGATTTACAAGTCACCCAAGTAATCTGCCTAGGCGATTTGGTCGGTTATGGCGCAACTCCAGACGAAGTGATTCGCTTTGTACGAGAAAACCAAATCAGTACCACCATGGGTTCAAGTGAAGCCAGATTGTCTTTTGATATAAACAACCGTGAACTGCGTCAAGGCATCGCTGACCAAACCATCGAATGGAGTAAATCCCGTTTAAGCCCAGATGATATGAAATGGATGCGAAACCTGCCAATGACAGGCAGAATGCAAACAGCCCATGGGCGCTTACGCTTTATGCACGGCTTGCCCGACGACCCCGATGCAAGGGTGGACATGGCAGACTCACAAAAGAACCTCAATGAACTGCTCGAGCAGCAAAATTGTCAGATTTTATTGACCGCAGGTAGTCACATCCCAACCGTGCGTGAAGTCAATTTAGGCTTTATCATCAATCCGGGTAGTGTTGGATTAAGCCTGAACGGTGAACCAGGCGCTGACTGCGCGATCCTTGATTTTAGCGCGGCAAAACTCAGGGTTGAACTCTTCAAAGTGCCATATAATTTTCAAGCCGCTGCTTTTGACATCTTAACTTGGGATTTACCGAGCATGATTGCCGATGTGATCAAGAACGGCAGTGTCAGAAAGTAAAATGCCGCACACAATCAAATCCAAACTGATGTACACTGCCTGATGTGAAGGCGCAACGCACACTGTATGTTGTAAAAGCGATTGGCTTAGCCACCGTCCTTGGTGCGTTGTTCTCGAGTCTTGTCGCAGCAGCGCCGTATACTGTGCAAGCCAAAGACACCTTATATGGCATTGCCAAACGATTCAATGTACCTGTTGAAGTGTTGATGCGAGTCAATCAACTCAAAACCCCAGACTTAAAACTTGGGCAAATCCTCGAGATTCCAGAGCGCCAGCACACTGTCATCAAAGGTGACACTTTATTTAACATAGCCAAGCGATACGCCACCACCATAGAAGCCCTGACAAATCTCAATCAACTTGGCTCGAGCGGCTTAAAACTCGGGCAGATACTGCTGATTCCATGGGATGCAACTTTATTTGTAACTCCAAAACCAAGCACATCAACAGCCGCCACAGCTCAACCAAATGCGCCCACGGTGGCAGCTACCGCGCCTAGCCTGCCCGCACCACCGAGTTCGAGTTCGCCGCCTGCACCAAAACCAAGTAATCCAGTCTCGAGTTCATCAACCCAAGCGCCAGCATTATTGCCCGCCCCAGTGGCAGACAGCCGATGGCACAACAGCCCCAGCGATGTTGTACCACAAATGCCAATCCCAGAACGCCCAAAAAGCACTTTCCCCACTGACCCAAGCAGCGCCAGAACCAAAATTTGGACACTATTGACCAGCGCACCACTCCCGATTCTCACAACGAATCCACCGCCACCCAATCCAGACCCACCGCCCGCACCGCCTGTCTCGAGCAGCGATCCAAGCCTGAGTTACACGGTCCAAGCAGGCGACACGCTTTTTAGCATCGCCAAGCGCTTTGGTTTAACCGTGGATTTGCTACTAAAAACCAACAACCTCAGCTCGAGCAACCTTCAAATAGGGCAAGTGCTGCAAATCCCACAAGCCAACCTTGTGGAAAACAAATCCCTGCGCGACATCAGCGAGCGTTACCTAGGGGTGAATTATGTGTTTGGTGGCTCGAGTGCAAGCGGTTTAGATTGCAGTGGCTTTACCAGTTTGGTGTTTAAGGAATTTGGCATTACCCTGCCTCGAGTTAGCCGTGAACAGTTTTTGGTCGGCACAGCCGTCGAAAAAACCGATTTGCGAGAAGGCGATTTGGTCTTTTTTGACACCACAGGCAAAGGCGTTTCACATGTGGGAATTTATTTGGACAATGATGAATTTATCCACGCTGCCAGCAACCCCGGACGGGTGATTAAATCCAAACTGACCGAGAAATACTATGCTGATCGTTATCTTGGAGCGCGGCGAGTCATTCAAGCCGATTAGCTTCTAGCTGCTAGTCTTTAGCCAAAAAGCAACCCATCTCGCTGCTCGAAAATACAAAATATCACTATGGGACGCGATTTTCGCACCTCAGCCGTAGGGGCGGGGCTTGCCTCGCCCGATTTGCATAGAGCCAAAAGCAAAAGCATTTTCAGTACATGCAAAACTGCAATCAGTCAGCCCCTCACCCGACGAGCAAAGCTCGCCACCCTTTCCAGAAAACAGCGCTTCGCGCAGGGAGAGGGATTACGGTGCTGAAAAATTGTCATTGAGACGTTTTTGGTTTCTCGAGAATTTTTATTGATGCAACCATTTCCAAACTGAATCCGCCAATTCTTTGGGTGCGAATGTTGCGTCCAACTCGAGAACTCGGGTGTGTTGCACCAAAACCTCGAGTGCGGGCAGAACACTTTGCTGATAAAAAGCAAATCGGTTGGCAATCGCAGCATGGCTGTCATCGGTTCGCCCTCGAGCCAGTAAACGCTGCTCGAGTAACTGAAAATCCAAGAATAGATGCACCACGCCAAGGCACGGAATGCCACGATGCTCGAGGGCGTTCAGCAGATGCTTAGCAGCAGCAGGGCTGCGCGGATAGCCGTCGAATGCCCAGAGTAAATTGGGCAAAATTTCTTGTAATTCTGATTCGATGATGCGTTCTGTCCAAGCATCGGGAATCAGCAAACCAGATTGCACCGCGTGTTGCAAAAAGGCTCGGCGGCTCGAGAAACCATTTGGCACATCACCAGATAATTCTGTCTCGAGGTTCGGGGCAGTCAGCCGAGCGCGAAGGACATCGCCCATTGAAACATGTGCCTGTATTCGCCCAGTCTCGAGCAAGCACTTTGCCAGTGTTCCCTTGCCTGAGCCGCTTGCCCCAAGCACAAAAAAAACACCCCGAGGTTTGGGGGTGTTGGGTGAGAAAGAAGAATTGGGGTTCATGGTCAGGCTCGAGTCTACTTGATTTTGGTATGCGATGCTTTGGCACAAGAATTAGGGTGTGAGATGAAGCCGAATTTGTTGAGCAAGGCGTTCGGCTTCTTTTTGGTTGGTGGTCGAAAAAATACTAAACTTGGTAATCATGCCCAAAAAATCCTGATTTTTATATGGTTTGAGCAGCACAAGAATGTAGAAGGTATCTCTTTGTGAAAAATTCCAAGCCAAGTACAACCACAACACAAGAAGTGCAATTGGAATGGTCAAGAAAGCACTAAAGATGGGTTCTTTAATTATTGTCCGAATCGCCGAAAAAGTACCAAATGCAATAACCCCAAACGCTGCAATTTGGTAAAAACCCAAAAAGGACGACAGGTGAAAATCACGCTTGTCATTTGTGACCATGACCGACTCGATATCACCGATTTGGTACGTGGTAACGGAATTATTTTTATCCCAGTTCTTGATTTCCAGTTGCTTAGTTGTCATGGTGACTCGATCAGACCGAAAGATAATTGTCTCGACTGAACCACTTGGCGGGGCTAGTATTTTGACGGGCGCAACTTGCAGCACTGGTGTCTCGAGCAGTTGAACAAACTCTTTTGCTGTTTGCGGACGTTCATCTATTCGCAGTGCCAAGCCTCGAGTCAGGGCGGTTCGTAGTGG
>JAAFJQ010000439.1 GCA_013298185.1 Deinococcales bacterium | reverse complement strand
GAGTATCAGCTAACACAAGGACTGGAACATCACTTTTCACAAAACCCATAACACGTTTGGCAACCCCAACATTCCAGATTTGACAAGCCAGCAAGCGTTCTTGGACTTGTAGAAAATTTGTTTTGAAAACATAATCCACTAAGGTTTTGTTCCAACTCGAGTCCAAAGTGGCAGCCGCTTGAGTAAAATCAGCGTTGGCAAATTCTTCTTGGCATAAAGTAGAAAGCGCCATTGGGTAACTGAATTGCCGGCTGGATGGCGAAGAGTTCAGAACCTGAATCCTCCTTTCTGGTGCCGGCAAGACACGCAAATCATTCAGTCGTTGTTCAACCGCTTTTTCGTCTGGTGTACTTATCAGCGCCCACCAAACATCTTCGATTTTGGCTTGAATCGTGCCGCGCTCAACGCCAGCAGCAACATTGTTAATCAAAGCTTTTTGTTTTGCATAAATCCGATTCCAAACCCCTAAAATGGCATTGGCTTGATCCACGGCATTGATGTGGGTTGCAAAAACACTGTCCAGCACAGCGCTGCGTAGATTTGTTGGTTTCTGCTCGAGGATTGTTAGCGCCAAACGAGTGCCGTAAGAAGCCCCAACCATATTCCAAGCTGAATAACCCAATATGTTCACCACATCCTGAATATCCCTGGCATTCTGCTCGGTGTTGTAGGCTTTGACATCGGTGATGGTTGCTAGTCTTTGACGGCACAAAGCCAGTTGCGTGTACTCGGAGATTCTCGAGTTTTGTCCTTCAACCGAACAATCCAGCAAAGGCTCGGAGTACCCTGTGCCACGCTGGTCAATTAAAACCAAATCGCGGTTTGGGGTTTGTTGAGAAAAAAATCTGAGCTTATTGAAAAAAGCGGCTGTACCACTGCCGCCAGGTCCACCTTCGAGAAACACAATTGGATCAGGCTGAGGGTTTGGAGCGGTGGCTTTGCGGACAATGATGGCGATTTTAATTTGACGCTGATTACTTGGGTCCTGGCGGTTTTCTGGAACGCGCACATAACCACACAGGTCAGTTGACTTGGCATAAGTATAAAAACACTTCTCGAGCCGTTCAAAAAGGGCAGTGGGTTGCGCTTGGCTATGGGCTACGAACGTGACCAAAGCCAGTACCGAAAGACCAATCATGACATGTGTTTTCATGTCCTTAAGTTTAGGGATAACCTGAGTGTTTTACCTCGTACCAATGATTGAGGTGCAAATTTGGTTGAGGTATAAATGCCAGCGTCAATACGCCAAGGATTTGACTTTGGATGTGCTGATGACGACAAAAGCTAGTGGCGCGACCATGGTTGTTTGGCTGTTCCAATGGCGCAGATTGGGTGTTAAGAATGCTGGCGCGTCATCCCAAGGCTTTTGCTGGTGGCATAGCATTTTCGCCTTCCAATGCAACAACATTTGCAGCTCAATCGCAAGAAACAGCATTATCGCTTCATCTGCAAGCAGGCTTGTACGAAGACAAAAATTTAAGGCAGCTCGAGTCATGAAAAGCGCAGCCGAAGCCGCCGGTATGCGCGTTATGTATGGGGTGTGACAACCCTAAAAACGGAAAGTCTCAATTTGAACTAAACTAACCCGTCATTCACAATATCAACGCGGAAAGATCAATTCAAACGGATCGACCTTATTCGGATCACGAAGTGGACGCAAATCCCCATCCACCACATCAGGATGCAACTCAAAATAATACCGTCCCAGAAAGTTAATGTGCCGCCATTTAAGCGGTGATAACCGAGCAACATCTTCCTCGAGAACATCATGACCCATCGCCTCGAGTAACCCCAGAGCAGCTTGCATATATCGGGTATTCCATAAGGCAATCGCATTGACCACAAAACCAAGCGCCCCAAGTTGATTTTCCATACCCTCTTTGTACTTTTCGCGCATCGCCCCACGATTGCCGTGATAGACCTCACGACTGACCGAATTGCGAAGCTCTCCACGACTCAGTTGGGCATGAACCCGTCGCCTTAGTGCCTCGCTACTGATGTACTCGAGCAGGTACTTGGTTTTCTCAACCCGACCAATTTCAGCAATCGCTTGCCCAAGCACAGATAAACTTCCGTTTTTGGCAAGCACGCGCATGATCTCAGTCGCTTTGACCACACCCAGTTTGAGCGACCCCA
>JAAFJQ010000438.1 GCA_013298185.1 Deinococcales bacterium | reverse complement strand
TGTCACTCGAGTCAAACGCCCATAATTTGCTACAATCCAATTAACGTGATTCGACTTCCCCTCAAGCTCGGCTGGTGGTTTCTGGCGTTTATGCACGCTGGGATCATTTGGGTCTTCTCGAGCCGCACGGGAAGCGAGGTTGGTTTGCCGCCACCTTATGACAAAGCCGCGCATTTTTTTAGTTTTGCACTGCTTGGGTTTTTGTTTGCTAAGTCGTTTAATAACCCTCGAGTTGGTTTTGTGGTCGCAGCCTTGTACGGCATTGCCGATGAAATCCATCAGAGCTTTGTGCCAATGCGTGAAGCCGACTTTTGGGATTGGGTGGCAGATGCTCTTGGTGCGTATTTTGGCGCTGGGAGTATCAAAGTCAGCCAGCCAAATCAAACCCAAGTCACCGATTCAAAACCAATGCAAATAGAATCCATTCAAAATGAGGTTTTGGAAACTCCAAAAGAAAAAGTTGAACACTCGAGCAAGTTGTAGTTTTAGATCCTACAAAGCGTGGGTAGCGGAGTGGTTTCCTTGTGACAAAATATGAAAATACAATCTCAAATCGGGACAGCCAATTTCTTATGATGCTCAGAACCACTGTTGACTTAGTAGGCAAGCCACTCGAGAAGACAATTGCCAACCTTTAAGATTGAGGAAATGGATTATGAAGACTGAGTTTTTTGATCCATTCAAAATCTTTGGTATTGCGTGTGACTAAGGTCAAACCATGGTCGAGAGCAGTCGCAGCCACGAGCGCATCGCCGAGTGACATTTTCTTTTGCTGCCTCAAGAAAACGGCTTTTTGGATCAATACACTTGAGATGGGTAATATTGTCACTGTTGAAAACAAGGCTTCTAAGGCGCGTTTCTCTTCAGAGCTTATTTTGTGAAATCCCAAAGTCTCGAGGAGTGTAATCGAGGAGACTTCAGGTTGAATCGTTGCGATGAATTGACGTAAGAATTCATACTCGGGCAGTAGCGCATAAATGATGATGTTACTGTCTAAAAGCACTATTCACCCTCGCGCCCAGGGAGTGGGCGGTCTTGGCGGGTTTCTTTTTGCCACTCGAGCGGGTCGCCAAAAGAAGAACTATTTCCCGATTGTGCAAACCGACGCAGTATTTCTGCTGCGGCTTGACCATTGGTGGCTTTTTTTGGTTCTTCAAGCAAAGTTACAAAAACCTCGGTGGCTCCAATTTGTGCTGGACGCTCCGAGACCCATTTTAGGGAATCACCTTCGAGAATGGCTTTATAGGTTTGCAACATTCAAATCACCTACAAAAGATTCTAGCACAGCGCATTCAAAATCATGGTATTGTCTTTTTATGAATTTCGCACCGCGATATTATCCTCGAGACTAGGTGGCTCGAGTTTTCTTGTGTTCGTTCTCGCGCCCCGTGCATATCGGGGCTTTTTTATGGAGTGATATATGACAATTGAAGAACAAATAGCGCTGATTCAGCGTGGCACAGTGCATCTGCAACCCATCGAAGAATTAAGAACCAAGCTCGAGTCTGGGCGCAGGTTGATTATCAAACTTGGTTGCGATCCAACCCGTCCAGATTTGCACCTTGGTCATGCGGTGGTCTTAAGAAAAATGCGTCAATTTCAAGATTTGGGGCATTTGGTGATTCTAATTATTGGTGATTTCACGGGTATGATTGGCGACCCGAGCGGCAAGAGCAAAACCCGTCCGCCCTTAACCCTCGAGGAAACCCGTGCCAATGCCAAGAGTTACATCGAACAAGCTGCTTTGGTGTTGGATACCGACCCCAATAAACTCGAGATTCGTTATAACTCCGAGTGGTTGCAAGAGATGCGTTTTGAAGAAGTGATTCGTTTGTCTGCTAAGTACACCGTGGCGCAAATGCTGACCAGGGAAGATTTCTCGAATCGGTATAACAATGGCACACCAATCAGTCTGCATGAATTGTACTATCCACTGGCTCAAGCCCAAGACAGTGTGGCGATCAAAGCCGATGTTGAACTTGGCGGCACAGATCAACTCTTTAACTTGATGGTCGGGCGCGACATTCAACGCGAGTCAGGGCAAGAACCCCAAGTGGTGCTGACCACGCCGCTCTTGGTCGGTTTGGACGGCGTGGAAAAAATGTCCAAGAGCTTAGATAATTACATTGGTATTTCTGAA
>JAAFJQ010000437.1 GCA_013298185.1 Deinococcales bacterium | reverse complement strand
AATTTGGCTTGCACCAGAAATACGCACACCAGCCGAAGTGTTCAAATCAAGAATCAAATGGAAGCCTTTAACAGAACCATTTTTGAGTTGCGTGATGTTTTCGATGGTGTACGAAGTGGCACGAGGCACAGTCAGCACAAAAATTTTGGTCTGAACGTTTGGCACGTTGGCAGTCAAAGCAACAACAGCAGGATTGGATTGCGAGGAAATAACCGTGGTTTTCATACACACCTACTTTCTGGCTGGCAGTACCAGCACAGGGAACAAATCTTGCAAAATACGAGCAAGCGAGACAGCCGCAAACCCAAGCATGACGTATTGCAAATTGGCAATAAGTTCCTTAGGTCCAGCTTTGGTGAATTCGATAACCGAGACAGCACCGACGATGATGCCAAGGCGCAGCAGCAAGCGATTGCGGGAGAAACTTTCATCATGGATTGGCTTATTTGCCGCGAAATTTGCGGGAGAAACAATCACAGTTTTTACTGTGTTGGTTGCCTTATCCTTGTACTCCCATGCGTAGCCAAAGGCTTCACGGTTACTTTCATAAATTTGCTTTTCGGCAAATGCCATGCTGGTTGCACCAATACCAGTCGCCCAAATGCGGGTATCGGTCAGCAATTGAACAATGTTGCCATCTGGTTTAGACAGATAGTCAGGTGTAGTCACGATGACCTCCAAAAAAGTTTTTGCTTCATCGCATTGCAGAATGCACCGACCCAAAGCAAACGAGAAGCGCGAATCAAGTTATTCATTCGCGCTTTGAATCAAGTTATTGAATTAGAAAAAACCATTTGCCTTACGCTATTTTCTGGAGTTCAAAACGCCGCCCTTTGCGTTTAAGTACCCACGCTCTGCCACGAAGATAATCTGAAATGGCGTACTCACCACCAAGCCTTTGAGCTGGAATTGGTCGCTCGAGCGTGATCGGATCGGGAATGGGAGCGCCCATACCCATCAGGGCGCGGCGCTGATTCGGGTCGGAAGTTGGAAAGACCACAAGGCGCGTGATTTGAATTCGCGACGCCATGTCGGTGGTGTCGTTGTCCTGCGCCCCGAAGCGCTGGTCAATTTTAATCAGGTCAATTCCGAACTTACGCCCCTCAGCCTCGAGCCGCTTAGCCCAGAAGCCCATACGGTGCTTACGGAAAACCAAACGCGCTTCGTCCGCAATCACCACGCATTCACAGCGCGAGGTATCCATGATGCCCAGATTCCAAACACCCTCAAACAACGACTCGAGAAACGCGAATTTCTCGGGAGTATCCACCCCCGGTATTTCAAAATGCACCCAACCATGCGCCCGAATTAGCTTTGCCAGCATAGCTGGGTCATAGCTTTTTTGCAGTTTCTCGAGCGTCACATATTCTTTGTGGCGCACAAATTCAGACAGTTGGCTGGTGGAATTGATGATTACACCAAACCGCGTTCGAGGTTTATAGGCTTGAATCAAGCGCTTGGCATACTCGGTTTTGCCACTGCCAGATGCACCGACAATTAACCAATTTTGGGCTTGGCGCATGAATCACCCACCAGCAACCACAACGCCCACGCTGCCAAACCAACCCCAAGAGCAAGCCGTGTATAAGCGCACTTAGCACAAATGGTATTACCAGCTTTGGACATTTCCCAAGCGATCACGCCAGAGTTGTACGCCGTAAAGCCAAGCACCACCACGGGAAAGGCTTTATTCATCTCGAGCAGGGCGCAAAGTGGTGTTGGTCATGGCATTGCGCTCGAGCAGCCACGCTGTTGGGTCAAGGTAGTTTTTCTGCACACAGTCCTTGCTGCAAAAGCACCAATGAACAGCAGGAAGTTCTTTGGGTATCACATCAAAATGCAGATGCGCTGACCAAACTTGAACCCCATTGACGATTTTGGCAGGGGCAATCAAAGCAATAACCTGACCAGCTTTGACAAAATCCCCTGCTTTGACTTTGAAATTATCCACATGCGCGTAACGAGTCCGCACACCAAATTGCGGATGACGAACAACGATGATGCCACCCCAACCGGGATACGTGCCGACTGAAACAATTTCGCCATCAGCCACGCAATGCACAGAATCACCCGCGTCGGAATTACCACCAGTCCGAGCATTCAAATCAATGCCCGTATGGACTTGCCAGCATTTCAGGGTTTTGTTA
>JAAFJQ010000436.1 GCA_013298185.1 Deinococcales bacterium | reverse complement strand
CTGTTCTAAATCTGCGGCAATACCATCTTCGGTTTCGTCTCGGTGAATCCAAATCAAATTATTCTTTATCTCGAGGTGCAAGGTGGTGCTGTGAATTCGGGTGTGGTCTTGCCAGCCCATTTTGAGTAACCAAAATTCGGTTTTTTCGGCATTGACCATCAGGTGTCTGGTCATTCCAACCGAAGTTGGTAAGGTTTGGTATTGGTTTAGTACCTCGAGAATAATGGTTTTTACGGTGTCCATAGTTTTACCTCTTGGCTTTGTGGGTCAAATCCGATGACTCGTAAATTATACGTTTTAATCATGAGTTGCCCTAAAGATGCTTTGAATGTGTTGTGCCAAGCATCTATGGGAAACGTAGACATCTTTATTACCCCACTCGAGGACAAGCGTGTCCAGCCGTCTTTTTCAAGGGCAATGCGGACAGCATCATGGTATTTATCCTTTCTTGGCATGGACGGTAGTGTACTGCTTTTAGGGTCAGCAAATGCTGCGAATCATGATTTTTTCGGCTCGAGCCAGCCGCCCCTACTTGAGCCAGTGTTTGCACCCATTTGTAAAAGGAGGTCATTCCAATGGAACAAGACCGTTATACCGAACTGCTCGAGAAATACCATTTTGTCATCATCGAGCCTGAAATCAGTGAGTACAAACCCGATGCGTTTTCCATGACTCGAGATAGCGATTTGCGTTATGACTTTATGTTTGAACTTTTCAAAATGCGCGGCTCGGTATACTTGCAAGATGGTGCAATCTCCGAAGAAAACTTGGATAAATTTGGCAAGTATGTGTCGCCTCACGATAAGTATTCGTGGCAAGTTCTCCTGCTTGACTCGAGCAAAAAACCACATGGTGGTCTAAGGATTCGCTTTTGGGATTTTGAAAACATCCGCGCACACTTTATGCAAACCCATGCCAAAGAACTGATTGACCGTATGGATTGTGATAACCAAAAAGTGTATCAAGAATCGATTATTCGTTTTTTAGATGAGGAAATGCGTACCAAGTTCTTTGGCGAAGTTGCAGGTTTGGTAATTACGGATTACGAAAAAAATTCTCCTGCTGCGCTTTTGCTGGTTGCGTTTTGCTTTGCTTTTGGTGAATTTGTTGGTGGGTTTAATGCACTGGTTTCAGCTACCGAACGGCATTACTCAAACCGAATCATGCGAAAAATTGGTGGGCATCGGATACCACATAAGGAAACCAAGGAGTACTTGAATACTTTTTTTGATTCAAAGTACAACTGCAATATGGAGTACATCGTTTTTGAATCGGCTTGCCCTGCGGCATTGATACAAGACTTGTGTAAGAAAATTCAGGAAAAACTGAAAACCACCCTTGTTCTAGCTCATTGAAATTCTGAAATCAATCATGGAAAATAACGTTGAAAATCTGAAAACTTGGTTCAGGGAACTCTGCTCAGAACGCATAGATTTTATGCAGTCCGACGAGCGCCGCACTTTGCCACCGCATTTGTTCCTCGAGCTTGGGCGCAAAGGTTTTTTTGGTCTCGAAGGTGCAATAGAACACGGCGGTTTGGCATTGCCGCCATCTCAAGCCATTCAGGTCATGGAAACCGTTGCATCGGTGGATATGTCCGTAGCTACACTGTTATCGGTGCATAACTTTCTTTCGCTCAAGCCTCTGCGTCAGCATGGTTCTGATGCCGTTAAAGCCACGCTTTTACCCGATGCAATCAGTGGGCGGCGATTAGCTGCCATTGCTGTAACTGAACCAAGTGCGGGTTCTGACCCAAGGCGTATTGAATCCAGTTTGGTTTCTCGAGATAACAAATACTTGTTAAATGGCACGAAATCTTGGATTGGTGCGGGAGCATGGTCTGGTGTTCTGGTCACACTGGCAAAACACGAACAGGGTTTCACTGCCATATGCTTAGATTCTAACAGCAAAGGCATTGTGCAAGGACTCGAGAGTATGACCCTTGGAATGCGTGGTGTGATTCAAAACACGGTGCATTTTCAAGATGTTCAAGTCTGCAAAGAAAATTTGCTTGGCGATCTTGGTAAAGGCGCGGATATAATCCAGAATTCTTTTCGGTTCACCCGAATTTCCATCGCTGGTTGTTGCCTTGGCATGATTCGCACTGCTCTGGCTATTGCCATTGACTACGCAAAAAATCGAAAAGTTTCA
>JAAFJQ010000435.1 GCA_013298185.1 Deinococcales bacterium | reverse complement strand
AAGCATTTGAAGGTACTGAAATTTCTAAACCACATATCTCTGGACAATTTCGAGTTGGTGATATTCGCCACGGTTATGCTGATATTCGCCGCATTCAAAATGTCTTAGGCTGGCAACCTCAGATCAGTCTCGAGGTGGGCATTGCCGAATTTGCCGCTTGGGTTCGATCTCAACCACTGCCAGAGGATCGCTTGGATGCAGCCCTTGCTGAGTTAAAAGCCAAACGGATGGGGTTGTAATGAACTTAAAAGAGTTACTGCTGGCTGACCTCGAGCGCCAAGACTTTTTTTCCAATACACCAGACGCACCTAAAACCTTGGGGAGAGTCATCAGTAAAGCGTTTTCACCGCGCTTTGCACCAGTGGTTTTGTTTCGTTTGTCGCACTTTTTTTGGCAAAAGAAACTCAGTCCGCTCGCCAAGTTTTTCTCATTGTTGAACTTCTGGTTTTTTGGTCTCGAGATTGCGGTTCGCTCGGAAATCGGAGGGGGTTTGTATTTGCCTCACACGGTTGGGACAGTGCTGAGTGCTGCAAAAATAGGCGAGCGCTGCGTGATTTTTGGTCAGGTTGTACTCGGGGCAAAAGAAGTGGATTTTGCTTTTACCAGCTCAGCCCGTCCAATGATTGGTGATGATGTGATGATTGGTACAGGTGCAAAGATTTTGGGCGGAATTCAGATTGGTGATCGGGTCAAAGTTGGGGCAAATGCCGTGGTGGTCAAAGATATTCCAAGCGATTTGGTTGCTGTTGGTATTCCAGCCAAGTACAAACAGCTCGAGGATTTGGTGTGAGTTTGCAAGGTAAAAACGTGTTGCTGTTCAGCCCCGAGTTCTTTGGCTATGGGAAAGCCATGGCAGCAGGACTCGAGACGTTGGGGGCAAATGTAGACCTGTTCGATACCCGTCCAGACAATACAGCAGTTACCAAAATCGTATTGCGAATTGCGCCGATGCTTCTGGCTGGACGCACTCGGGTCTATCATCAAGAAATCCTGAAACACCATCAACATAACTATGATTTTGTTCTGGTGATTCGTGGTGAAGGGATGAGTTACAGAATTCTCAAGGAATACAAAAAAGCCTCCCCCAACGCTAAATTTGTGTACTACACTTACGATGCCATTCAAGAAAATCGTTTGGTTCTCGAGTTTAAAGATCTATTTGACAGGTGTGCTTCATTTGACCCGATAGACTGTGCTGCACATGATTTTCTCGAGTATCAAGCGCTGTTTTACATTCCAAAATATGCCCAAGTACCCAATACGCCATTTGAAACTCGAGCTTATGACCTTTCGAGTATTGGAACGTTTCGCTTGGATCGCTATCAAGCAATCAAGAGCATCGAAGGTGTTCTCGAGAAAGACCTCAAGCGCTACTTTTTTCATTATCATGCGAACCAAACGATTTTTAAGGTGTTTCAACTTTTTTCAAGTGCTTACCGTGAAGTGAGTCCATCTGACCTGCATTTTCAACCATTGTCAGCCAATGCTGTGGCTGATGTCCTCAAGGAATCCAAAGTGGTGCTGGATGTGCAGAAATCACATCAGAATGGTCTGACCATGCGAACCATTGAAATGCTTGGGGCAAATCGCAAGTTGATTACCACCAATCCATTTGTCAAAGGACACGACTTTATGGATTACAACAACATTTGCATCGTTGACCCAGAAAAACCTGAGATACCTTCTGATTTCTTCGCAACCCCGTATAAAATGCCACCTGCTGTGATTCGGGAAAAGTACAGCCTTGCCTCTTGGCTCGAGCAGTTATTGCGTTAAAATACTGTCATGAATTCGGTTCTCGAGTCCTTAAAACGCGCCCTTGGCGATAAAGTCCGTGACAAAATCACCGATACCCTGCTTTACCGCTACGATGCCATTGCCCAAGGACCCGCCCCACTTGCCGTTGTCCTTGTCGAATCGGCTCGAGATGTGGCAACCACTTTAGAAATCTGCAACGCCGCCCAAATGCCTGTCGTACCTCGAGGTGCTTCCAGTGGCTTGTCAGGTGGCGCTGTCCCGATTGGCGATTGCATCATGATTGCCACCAACCGCATGACCCGCCTCGAGATTGACCCCGAAAAGCGCATTGCTCGAGTTCAACCCGGTGTGATTACCGATGCGGTCAGCGCGGCGGCTAAGAAATTTGGTTTGTACTACCCGCCTGACCCCGCCTC
>JAAFJQ010000434.1 GCA_013298185.1 Deinococcales bacterium | reverse complement strand
GCTGAGGGCGTAAATGCCTGAATTGCCAAGCCATTGGAGCAGCACCCCGCCTTGGTAGGTGAAAGCAGCGCTGAGGTTCTCGAGGATGTACCATGGGTAACTTGGCAGTAATCCAAAGGTGCTGAATAACTGCCCGTTGTCTTTGGTGGTGGAAATCAGCAGCCAGTAGATTGGTAGTAAAAAGTAAAATAAGCATAGCAGGATGACCAGACTGAATGGGCTGATGCGTTTCATGCCAACCGCCGTATCAGCCCAAGCAGTAGGCTCGAGAAGGCAAAAGTCAGGATGGCAATGATGACCGAGAGCGCCGCCGCATAATTAAAATTGCCGTAGGAAAAAGCATTGGCGTAAACGTATAAATTGGGGGTTAAATTGACGGGTACATATGCCAAGGAGCGAATGATAAATGGTTCGGTGAAAATTTGTAACACGCCAATAATGGCAAATAATAGCGTTAAAACAAGGGTTGGGCGCAGCATCGGTAGTTTAATAAAGTAAATGATTTGCCAAGCATTCGCGCCGTCTACCGTAGCGGCTTCGTACAGTTCTGGAGCAATCGATTTGAGGCTCGAGCCGAGGATCAGGCTGTAATAACCTGTGTACGTCCAAGTAAAAATATTGCCCACGGCAAACAGCAAATGGTCTTGGCTTAGGAAATCAAAATCCTTGCCAAACACAATTTGAAATGGGCTGAGGCTTTTAGAATACAAGTAACCCCACATCAAGCCGCTCATCACCCCGGGCAGGGCGTATGGCACGAACATGATGGTGCTAAAAACACTTGCCAGACGGTTTTTATGGCTGTCGGTGTAAAGCGCAAAAATCAGTGCCAAGCCCAGCATGATTGGAATTTGCAGCAAACCAAAACGAGCAATCTGCTCGAGTGAAGCAAGAAATTGGCTGTCGGATAGGGCTTGGGTAAAGTTTTGCCAACCCACAAAAACAGGTGGGTTCAAGCCACGCTGCCTAAAAAAACTGAGGTAGACAGCGTAGCCTGTGGAAATAAAGTAAAACAGCATGTACAGCGCCATGAATGGCATTAAGAAAGCCAGTCCAATCAGGCGTTTGGGTAGTTTCACTTGTCGGTCACCGTGAAGCCCTGTGTTTTGGCGTGTTGTAGCACTTCGGCTTGCCAGTTCTCGAGGGCTTTATCCCAAGTGATTTTCTTAGCGATGGCATCGGCGAGGTGTTTATTAAAGTTATCATTGGCAAATAAAAACCATGGTGACCAAATAAAATTGGTGTCTACGTGTCTGCTCGCCTCGAGGTAGGCACCTGCTACATTTGTGCCAAAGAATTTATTCGGGTCTAGCTTGGGGTCTTGGAGTTCTGGCATGGACGTGCCAGCTTTAGCAGCAGGGAACACGCCTTGGGTGACCCAATTGATTTTCATGGCGTTGGGGTGTGCCATCATCCACAGGGATAAAATCATTGCAGCTTCGGGTTCTTTGGATTGGGTGGTGACAGCGTATGCCGTGCCGCCCCAATTGCCTGTGGTGAATTTGGGCATTCCAGCCCATTGCGGTAGAGGCGCAACTCGCCATTTGCCAGCGCTGGTTTTGCTTAAAGAACTGGCGAATGTGCCAGGTCCCCATGCAGCTTCGACACTCGAGAGGATTGTGCCGTTGTCCACAGCTTTGTAAAAATCTGGGGTGAAGTTTTGGTACGTCGAGACATAACCTTTTTCGATTAACTTGCCCCAATAATTCAGCACCGCTTTGGCTTTGGGATTGGCGAGGTTTTGCGTCCAGTTCTCGCCTTTTTTGCTCCAGAAATTCCCACCATACGCCCAAACCAAACCCATGTACCACGGCGCATAAGTCGAGAAGAAATTGGCAATTTTGACTTTGCCACCCGTGGCACTCGAGACTTTGGCGGCGTTGGCTTCAAACTCGAGCCATGTCTTTGGTACTTTTAAGCCGTATTTTTTGTATAAATCCTCGCGGTAGACCAGTGCCAGTGGTCCTTGATCGCCAGGAATGCCGTAAACCGCGCTGCCTTCGGGGGAGACTTGTCGCCATGCCCAATCGGGATAAAGGTTTTTATAGTTATTCGCGCCGTACTTGGCTAAGTCCACCAAACCGCCGAAAGCAATAAAGCTGGGTAAGAAATCGTATTCAATTGCGGCGATGTCTGGCGCTCCTGTGCCAGCTTTTAAGGCAGTCAGCAACTTATTGTA
>JAAFJQ010000433.1 GCA_013298185.1 Deinococcales bacterium | reverse complement strand
GATTTCTCGAGCCATGGTTTGTTTTCTCGAGAAGTTTAAAACTAAACGCCATCCTTAGCAAGGTCATTGAATCTAACGTGCTGCGAGTGAAATTGCAACTCGACTGTGCCAACAGGACCATTGCGCTGCTTACCGATGATGATTTCGGCGATGCCTTGCTTTTCGGAATCCTTGTGGTAATACTCGTCGCGGTAAATAAACGAAACAAGGTCTGCGTCCTGTTCAATCGCACCTGAGTTATGCGAAACAATGCCATCAGCCAGCCATGAAGCCACGCCTGGAACGGTTAAATCAAAGACTTCGGCTTCACCATCTGGCACAATCTCGAGAATGTCATCCCAAAACAGATTTGGCTCGAGTTCAAAATCAGATCCATGATTCTCAGATACAAAACTTAGTAAGTCTCGAGGCTCGGGCAAAAAGCGAGCCACTGCCACGCGACTGCCTTGTTTCAAATTTTGCAATTCTGTCCAGCCGTTCGCGGCAAAAATCCGATGCTGCGCTGTGCAACGCAGTTCACGCCCACTCGAGAGACGCAATTTGAAAACGGGTTTAACCCCAACTGACCAAACCAAATCCGATTGTGCCTTGACCAATTTTCCATCTGGTGCAACAGCAATCACTTCGGGGGTGCGCCCGACCAAATCCCGAATCGGCATTCGCTGACCGTCTGAGAGACAAACCAGTGTTTCACCCGTCACACATTCACGTAAATCCGACAGCATCGGACGATGGTTCGGACGAGACTCCACCTGCCTCGAGAGCTGACTTAAGACCACCACAGGAATGTTCAACTCTCGAGCCAAGGATTTTAAGCCCCTCGAGATGGTCGAAATTTCTTGTTGCCGATTCTCGCCGCCGCCTTTGCTCGAGCCACTGCCGCTCATGAGCTGCATGTAATCAATCACAATCAAATGCAAATCTTTTTCAGCCATCAAACGCCGCGATTTTGAACGCAATTCAGTCACCGTTAAATCTGAGGCGTCATCAATGAACATCGGCGCTTCAGATAATTTTCCTGCGGCATTGACAAGGCGCTCAAAGTCCTTTTCGTTGAGCGCACCTTGACGCACACGGTTCATGTCAACTCGAGCCTCGGCGCACATCATACGAAGCACAAGCTGCGAAGCGGGCATCTCGAGACTAAAGACAGCCACGGCTTTATTCTGCCGCACCGCAATATTTTGCGCGATGGAGAGAGCGAACGCCGTATTGTGAACACAAACATCTTGGGCAATAAAATTAGAACCATCAGGTACAGTTA
Organism: Deinococcales bacterium; assembly: GCA_013298185.1. Taxonomy (GTDB): domain Bacteria; phylum Deinococcota; class Deinococci; order Deinococcales; family JAAFIG01; genus JAAFIG01. Next base: position 918 of record JAAFJQ010000433.1, on the reverse strand, counting down.
AATCATAGACTTGCTGCGGCTCGAGGGCTTGAATTTGAACAATCTCATCCCAATACAGATCTGGACTCGAGAGGAAAGACAATTGACTGTTTTGCAAGGTTTGAGCGTATTTTTCTAATCTGGTACGGGTAATGTTTCGATTACTGTGTGGATTATAGCCTGTTCCAGATTGTATTTCTCCACTCCGAAGAGCAAGTTGAGTCAGTGAAAGCCCTGCTTGTTGTGCAGCACTGCGAACCAAATCCCATGCCTCTTTAGGAACATGACCGAGGTTGCTTTTGCCTTGGGATAAGGTAAAGACTCGAGTGGATTTTTCTCCAAACCAACCTATTTTTTGTTGATATGTCCTAACTGATTCAGGCTCAGTAATTTCAATTCGCCAACTACGGGATGTTTTTTGCCAAAATTTTGCAATGATTCCAAAGCGAGTTAATGCGTGCTGCACATCTCGAGCAAGGTTTTCAGAGGCAACGGTAAACTCAATGCGAGCTTGTTGACCCATTGCGTAAACACTGCCATCGCAACTGAACAAAATCTGAAGAAAAGTAGCCAAACGCACAGCATCAAAGCGCCAAACTTCTTCAGGGAATCTCTTCTCAAGGGCTGATTTACCCCACAGTTTTAGGCTTCGCAACCAATCTGTAACGGGATTATTGCTATTTTTACGATCACCTAGAGTCCATGTTTTTGAGATTCGGAAATCAATCCCATCTTGATGAAGTTGCACACAAGGAAAATGCAAATCAATCAGGCTCGAGAAATCATCTATCAGCACAGGGTCAGTGTTTGTCCATCGTGGACTTGACTGTGTGAGTCCACCTTCTGCGATGAAATACGCCATCAATCGAACCAAACCAATTGATGTACTCGAGTCATCCCCAAAAGCCGCGACCACTCGAGGGACAGCGATTTTGCTTC
>JAAFJQ010000432.1 GCA_013298185.1 Deinococcales bacterium | reverse complement strand
TTTTCGCCTGGACGCGCTCCTGAGAACACAATTTCAATGTCCACACCAACCTCGAGACCAGATAACTGAATCAAGTCCTTGGCAAGGTCAACAATTTTGACTGGGTCACCCATGTCGAGAATATAAACTGCGCCATTACCCGCAAAACCCGCAGCTTGCAAAACCAATTGCGAAGCCTCGGGGATGGTCATAAAATACCGGGTCATATCTGGGTGGGTAACGGTAATAGGACCGCCTGCTTTAATTTGTTCTTGAAACAATGGAATGACGCTACCCCGCGAACCAAGAACATTACCGAAGCGCACCGAAACAAAACGCTGATGATTGGCAGCTCGAGCGGCTGCATTCTGCACCACCAACTCTGCCACGCGCTTAGAAGCCCCCATGATTGAAGTTGGGTTGACGGCTTTATCGGTGGAGATATTCACCAGACGTTTGACCAAAAACTCCAAGCATAACTCAGCCACATTACTTGTACCTTGGACATTGTTCATCACAGCTTCCCAAGGGTTTTCTTCCATCAGCGGAACGTGTTTATGAGCTGCCGCATGAAAAACCACTTCTGGGTGAAAACGATCAAATGCCCGACGAAGTGTGAGCATATCGCGCACATCAGCAATCACCGCATGAGTCTCGAGTTTTGGCTTCAAACGCCGCAATTCTTGTTGAATCACAAAAATACTATTCTCACCACGCCCAAGCAGTACCACGCACTCAGGTTCAAAACGCACAATTTGGCGCACCAACTCAGAACCAATACTGCCACCCGCACCTGTGACCAAGACTGTGCGCCCACGCAAATACGCACCGATTTCATTGACCTCGAGGGTGATTGGTTCGCGGCGCAATAAATCCTCGAGTGAAACCGGACGGATCTGATTCATGCTGACCTGACCTGATAAAATCTCAAAAACCCCAGGAATAATTCGGTGTGGAATACCAACTTCTCGAGCCAGTGCAACAATACGGCGAACCACCCGACCAGGCGCACTCGGCATGGCAATCAGAACTTCAGTGGCTCGAGCAGCACCAATGCTTTCGGCTAAAGAATCAAGCTTGCCAAGAACGGGTAAACCAACAAAGGTTTGTTTTTGCTTAGCTGCCTCATCGTCTAAGAAACCAACGGGGACAAGCCCCGCATGAGGATGTCGCAGCATCTCTCGAGCAATCATCGTGCCAGCTTCACCAGCTCCAATAATCAGAACACGTTTGGTTTGACCAGTTGGCAGCAAAGGCTTTGAATCTCTTTCAAAATAAACCCGAGCCAGCAAACGCATCCCACCTAAGCACAAAATTGCTACAAGACCCTCGATAAAAGGAATGGCACGCGGCACACCTGTTTGCAGCATGGCATTTAGTAAACCAACAATGATTGTCAAACTGCCAACCACAAAAATCAGACGATACAAGTCCCGCACACCAACTTTATGCCAAGATTGACGATGAAGTCGAAACACAGCAATCAAAAGTGCTTTTGGGGCAACCATCACCAGCGAATAAAGCAACATGGTGCTGTAGTAATTGGGCAGCAATGTATCTAAGCGCAAACCAAATGCAGCCAGAGCAACACAAGACCACACCAAAATATCTAAAAAGTACTTAACTCGAACTGACCTTAAAAACAACACAACACCCTCCGCTTGTAGCAAAAACAAAAACAACTTTTATAAATCGAATCAATCAGAGCCACGCACAAAAACAGCGCCGTGTAGCACCCACTTATTTTCGCTGATAAGCATGAAAAGAGTCTGACTATAGGGGAAGGTTCTTACGCCACACACCAATCCACAAGCCCAATGAGCGATGCTTTAGCAACAATAGTCTGATTGAACTCTGAGCAAAAATCAATACTTTGAGCTGAACGTCCTAAATGTCTCGAGCCAACCACGCCACAAAAGCCTTCTGCTCGAGACTAAAAACCACACCAACTTGCACCACAGGTAACTCGAGACTGGCGGCGTACTGGTTGAGTTCAATCTGCCTCAAAGCCTCGTCTGGTGTACCAGAAGTTTTGATTTCAAAAATAATCCGATGCGTGGCTGTCTCGAGCAGAATGTCAATTCGACCCAAACTGGTTTGTACTTGGCTCTGGGTTCTAAAACCAGTGGCAAGCAGCATAATGTGCAGCAAACTATGCGGGTATGCTTCTTCACGCCTGAAAATCTCATAAGGAATGCTGGACAGCAC
>JAAFJQ010000431.1 GCA_013298185.1 Deinococcales bacterium | reverse complement strand
AAACACCTGATAAAACTTATCAACTACTTAAACTGTTCCCCGTGAGCCTCGAGACTTTAGAACAACAAGTGCAGCACTTTGAAGCACTGGACAACAACGCCCGAATCAGAGCTTTGATTGAACTGGCGCAAAATGTTTCACAACTCGAGCCGCAAAACGGCGATACGTGGGACTTCACCGAGATTCGCCAAGACCAAGAATGCTTAGACGAAATGGGCTTGTACTTGCGCCACAAACAAAATACCTTAGAACTTGCCGCCACGGTCGGCGCAGAAGCCACCACGCTGACTCGAGCCTTAACAGCTGTCTTGGTGCAACACTTAAACGGCGAAACCAAAGACCGTATTCTCGAGTTAAAAGATAGTTTTGTACCACGCTTGGTCGGCGAGAGCCTGCTGCGCCAGCGCCGCAACGCTGCTTACTATCCGCTTCGTCGGATTCAAGATGCGGTGCGTCATCTGTAACATCACTGTGTCTTCTACTCGAGAATTGAAGGCACATCATAATCGCAATAAAAAATGCTTGACCAAGCCTTGCCGACCAGCTTGAGTTAAACGCAAGGCTCGGGTATCAGGCAACCGCACCAACCAACTCAAAGCAAAAAAGCGAGTCATCAAAGCACGCCCAAGTGCGCCACCGAGATGATAACGACGTTCAGTCCAATCCAAACACGCTTTGGCACAACGCGGCTCGGAAATAAGTGTTTCCACATTAACACCAAATTCCTCGAGTCTAACCTGACCAGAAGGTGTGATTTGATACGTTAAACCCACAAGCTCGAGCCAACCATGGCTGGTGAACGCACTAGCCAGTTGAACACCTAAATTGCCTGCCAAGTGGTCGTAACAGGTTCGGGCTTGAGCCAGTTCATCGGTGCGAACAACTCGGGTTTTTTGCACTGGAGTTAAAACCATCAGTGCTTCAAGGGCAACAGCAACTTCGGTATTCTTTAAGCCGTAATACCGATGGCGACCATGGGCTTGGACTTGAATCAAATCCCCTTCTAAGAGTTTTTGTAAGTGCATACTGGCAGTTTGTGGACTGATGCCCGCCAGCTCCGCCAATTCACCCGCAGGTAAAATCAAGCCATCCATCAAAGCAATCAGCATCGCGGCTCGAGCAGGTTCGCCAATCAGTGCAGCGACACTCGAGAGTTGTGCATCCACAAAGCGATGTTCAAGTACCATGAAGTGCAGTATAAGATCCGACTGATACAAAATGTTTCGACGCAGAATGAAACGTTCAGCCAAGCAACCCCGTTAGGCTTTGCGGGTGAAACCAAAAGATGTGTTCAATTTGATTGTTGTTTCGGCTTTGTGGGGCGGTTCTTTTCTCTTCATGCGAATCATTGTGCCTGTGCTTGGACCAGTGGTGGTGGCTGAGTCACGGGTTTTTATCGCAGGAATTGTACTGATTGTTTTGACGACTTGGCTAAAACTGCATTTTGAAATTCGGAAGCGTTGGTGGCAATACCTGGTGATTGGGCTACTCAATGGAGCATTGCCATTTACCCTGATTGCCGCCGCAGAATTGCATTTAAGTGCTTCCATGGCAGTGATTCTCAATGCCACCACGCCTTTGTTTGGCGCAATCATTGCTGCCATCTGTAAAATCGAAGTTTTGACATTTCCCAAAGTATTGGGTCTGATACTTGGTTTTTTTGGAATAAGTGTTTTGGTTGGTTGGAATCCACTCGAGTTAAACCAAGCCATGATTTGGTCAGTGCTGGCTTCTCTAGGAGCAGCCGCAGGTTACGGCGCAGTCAATGTCTACACCAAAATCAAAGTCACTGGGATTTCACCCATAGCTCTGGCGGCAGCAACACAAATCAGTGCGGCTTTTTTACTCCTACCGTTGCTACCATTTGCTCCAATCAACTCAACTCCGTCTTTGTTGGTGATTATCTGCACACTGGTTCTAGGGGTTTTTTGTACAGCAGTGGCTCGAGTTTTGCATTTTCAATTGATTTTGAATGCAGGACCAACCAACGCAGCCCTGACGACCTATTTAGCACCTGTATTTGGAATTCTTTGGGGTTGGATGTTCTTATCAGAAACGCCAAACCTCCAAACGCTTCTTGGGTTCATCTTGATTTTAAGTAGTGTGGTACTGATTTTGCGTACACCAATCTTGCCAAGAAAACCCACTTGAAAACAATTCAAAGCAACTTTTCCGCCAGCACTTCATCCAGCAGC
>JAAFJQ010000430.1 GCA_013298185.1 Deinococcales bacterium | reverse complement strand
ACCGTGACCGTGGTCCAAGGCGTTAAGCTGCAATAAACACCAAAGGAGCAGTGATAAACTGCTCCTTTTTCTTATCTCGAGCCAATACCACACAAGATTCTTGATGCCTGAACCGTAGGGGCGAGGCGAGCCTCGCCCCTACGGTTCAGGTTAAGGGATTTTCTCGAGAATCAAATCGTAAAAACGCAATGCCTCACGTACTCCCCCTCGCTGCGCTCGACCCCTCACAGAGGGGTGCTGGTCTTGTGAATTTGGCTTTTCGAGTCACACAACTGAGACGAAAGGCAGCCCGAACCCCTCTCCCTGCGCGATGCGCGTTCTTTTGGGAGAGGGCGACGAAGTCGGGTGAGGGGCTGACTGAGTGCGATTCTGCATGTACTGAAGGGCTTTTGTTCTTAACCTGATGTCAATGGGGCGAGGTACGCCTCGCCCCACCCAAGCAACCCATTCTCGAGCCAAACTAAATACCGTAAACTCGAGTACATGACCAACGCCCACCACATCCAAGCGCATCTCGAGTTGCTGCGCGACCCTGCTCGAGCGGTCGCCATGAGCGCGTATATGCGAAACCAATTTGCTTTTCTTGGTGTGCCTGCAACAATTCGTCAAGCTGCTGCTAAAAACGCTGTCTCGAGCTTAGACCTTACTAAAAAACCACTCGAGTTAGAACTGGTCAAAGAACTTTGGGCGCTTCCTGAACGAGAGTATCAATATATTGCTTTGGATTACCTGCACGTAAAATCCAAGCAACTCGAGGCACATCATTTTGCTTTTCTCGAGTTCTTGATTACCCATAAAAGCTGGTGGGATACAGTGGATAGCCTCGCGCCTTTGGTTGGGATTTTGGTCAAACGTTACCCTGACCTGCTCGAGAGGGTGGATGCTTGGGCGGTTCATCATAATTTTTGGTTGCGTCGGGTGGCGATTATTCATCAGTTGCGTTTTAAGAAGGAAACGGACATCACAAGGCTGTTTGCTTATGTTTTGCAAAATGCGTCTGATAAAGAATTTTTTATTCGCAAAGCGATTGGCTGGGCGCTGCGTGAGTACGCGAAACTCGAGCCAAATGCGGTGTCTGACTTTGTGTTTGAGCATCCTGAGCTATCGGGTTTAAGTAGGCGTGAAGCCCTGAAAGGAATTTCTGACCTATACTTTAGGAAGTAGGTGCTACCTAGCCCTTGGTTTTAATTGTATGCTAAACCTATGGTGATTCTAGTTACGAAGTTTAGTCAGTATTCTACTGCATGGCTGCTAAGAGCAGTCGGGCAACATGGGAGTGGTAGGTTCATCGCTGAGCATTGTGGGAGATGTGGGAGGCAGCGATGAACCTTCATCATTTGTTTGATTCACGAATACAATGGGTGAGCCTATGAACCCACCAATTCGTGTGATGGTCGTAGATGACCACCCGATGGTCAGGGCTGGTTTAATCACCATGCTAAGAGCTAACTCGAGCATTGAATGTGTTGGTGAAGCCAGCAGTGGACAACAAGCCATTGAACTAGCCTCGAGCTTGAAGCCTCAAGTCATTCTGATGGACTTAAAAATGCCTGGGATGGATGGTGCAACGGCTGCGGCGCAAATTCGCAGTTCTAACCGTGAAGTGCAGATCATCATGCTGACTGCGTTTTATGACCCTGATCTGGTGCAAAACGCCATGCAAGCTGGTGCAATTGGGTACTTACTGAAAACCTCGGGCGCGTCTGAAATTCTCGAGGCGATCAAAAACGCGGTGCAGCGTCGTCGTACCCTTGCTCCTGAAGCCACCGAAGCCCTGATCCAAGCTGTTCAGAGCGAAGGCATTGGTGAGGACTTAACCAGTCGTGAGCGTGAGGTGTTGCAACTGATGGCGATTGGTAAAAGCAACCAAGACATTGCTGATGAAATTAAGGTTGCCTTGCCTACGGTAAAATTCCATGCGAACAATATTTTCTCTAAACTCGGTGCGAAAAGCCGAGCTGAAGCGATTCACTTGGCGTATAAGTACAAGTTGCTCGAGAAACTGACTTCATAGTGTTCGGCTTTTGCAAGGTATAATCTCGTATCGGAGGTTAGACATGGCAAGAGCGGTCACACTTTTTACTGGGCAATGGGCTGATTTACCACTTTCGGAACTTGCGCCACTGGCAAAGGAAATGGGTTACGATGGTCTTGAACTGGCGTGCTGGGGCGATCACTTTGATGTTGGGGAAGCGCTTAAGT
>JAAFJQ010000043.1 GCA_013298185.1 Deinococcales bacterium | reverse complement strand
CCTTGATGCGAAATGAAATCAATCAAATCAACGCTAAAATACTTGGTCGCCCTCGAGTCAGCGTCTACTTTGAAGTAGACCCAACACCGTATGCGGCAGGCAGCACCAGTTTTATTGGCGAAATGATAACCAAGGCAGGTGGGAATAACATCATCCCAGCCAGCTTAGGAGCATTCCCGCAAGTCAGCCCAGAGTTGATCGTCAGTGCCAACCCAAGTGTAATCATCGGCGCAAGTCTCGAGGATTTGCTGCTTCGTCCGGGATGGGCGAATATGAAAGCTGTGCAAAGCAAACGGGTTTATAACCCAAGTGGCGAGGAAAACGATGCGATTGTACGCCCAGGACCACGTTTGCCAGTGGCACTCAAGGCACTGGTGCGGTTCTTGCATCCAGATGCTGGGCTTTGAGCCTCGAGCTATGAGCTATGAGCTATGAGACTTGAGGGAAAATTCAGAAAGAACGCAATGCCTTACAACTCCCCCTCGCTTCTCTTGACCATAAACGCGCACCTGACGGGCATGGTCGCTCGCTCGACCCCTCATTGAGGGGTTCAAGGTTAAGAGCCAAGGTCTAATGCAGGGTCAAGGGCTGAGAACAAAGCCCCTTCAATGAAGGGGCTGCCTAGCGCAGCGAGGCTGGGGAAGTTCGTGAGAACTTGCGCCCTTTCTACATTGCTTATCAATCTTTGACCAAGAAACAAAAGTGTAGATTCCCCCATGACTCGCCATAATTTTATATTTCTTATGTTACTAGCACTGCTTGTTTTGGCAGTGCTGCTTGGCATTTCCAATGGCACGCTCGAGATTGGCTTGGGGCAAACGCTGACCGCCATTCAAAAGGGTCTATCTGGTCAGCCACTCGAGGGAATTGAAGCAATTGTTTGGAATTTACGACTGCCTCGAGTTGTGTTTGCGCTGCTTGTGGGTGCAGCTTTGGCTGCTAGTGGCGTGGCGATGCAGGGTGTGTTTCAAAATCCTTTGGCTGACCCGTACTTGGTGGGTGTTGCCAGTGGTGCGGCTTTTGGGGCGACAATTGCGATTTTTCTGTCCTCGAGTGCCGCCCCTGCTTTTGCGTTGTCATTGTTCACAGCTCGAGCGGCGGGCAGTGGGCTTGTGCCTTTGCTGGCATTTTTGGGCGCAATGCTGGCGGTGAGTTTAACCATGCTGCTCTCGAGTTCAGCTCAAGGTGGGCGGCATAGCCTGATTTTATCTGGGGTGGTGATCGGTGGGATTTTCACGGCTATCACCACATTTATTCAACTCTTTGATGCCGACAGGCTGCGAGCTGTGTTTTCGTGGATGCTTGGCAATCTTTCCTTGGCTGGTTGGTCAGAAGTGCAAGTGGTTTTGCCTGTGGCGTTACTTGGCTTTGTAGCATTGGTTTTGCTGGCTAAACCCTTGGATGCTTTGCAGCTTGGCGAGGATACAGCTCAAACCCTTGGGTTACGGGTTTTTTGGCTGAAACTCGCGGTTATTGTGGCTGCCAGTTTGATGACTGCCGCCGCTGTAAGTTTCGCTGGAATCATTGGTTTTGTGGGTCTGATTGCACCTCATGTGATGCGGCGTTTGGTTGGTGCAGCCCATGGAAAATTACTGTTTGCCTCGGCGTTGGCTGGCTCGAGTTTGTTGTTGCTGGCTGATCTTGGCGCTCGAGTTTTGATTCGTCCACAAGAATTACCCGTGGGGATCATAACCACGCTTTTGGGTGGTCCTTTTTTTCTATGGTTGATGCAGAGGAAACCATGACACTCGTTTTCGCGCAAGGAAACCGTGACACTCGTTTTCGCGCAGAGGAAACCATGAAACTCGAGATTGTGATTGAATTGTTGGTCACAGGGCGAACACAGAGGTTCGCCCCTACGGTTTGGGGTAGGGCATGAGACTCGAGGCTCGAGAGGTTTCTTTTGCTTACGGGCAGAAAACTGTGCTGCATCAGGTCAGTCTCGAGATAGGGCGGGCTGAGGTTTTGGCACTCATTGGACCGAACGGCGCGGGTAAAACAACGCTCTTAAAAATTCTCGCGGGTTTGTTGCGTCCTCAAACTGGTCGTGTCCAACTGCTCGAGCCTCGAGCTAAACGCATGGCGTACTTAGCGCAATCCGAGCCGTTACCACCAGAGTTTACGGTGCTTGAAGTGGTGTCACTTGGGCGATTGCCGCATCAAGGTTTTTTGGGCGCAAGTACCAAAGCCGATCAGCAACAGATTGAATTAGCACTCGAGCGCACCGATACCAAGCAATTTGCTAATCGGCGGGTGCAAGAACTCAGTGGTGGTGAAGCCCAACGTGTGGCATTGGCTCGAGCCTTGGCGCAGCAACCCGAAGTGCTGCTGCTGGATGAACCAACCAATCACCTTGATTTAGCCCATCAAAGTGAATTGCTGCGCTTGCTCGAGCAGGAAAAAAAATCGGGTTTAAGCGTGGTGATGGTGGTGCATGATCTTGTGTTGGCTGGACGAGCTGACCGCGTGGCGCTGTTGCATCAAGGACACCTCGAGCGAATTGGCAACCCTGAAGAAGTTCTCGAGTTAAACATTTTAGAAAAGGTCTACCAAACCAAACTCGAGAAATTACAAACCTCGGATGGGCGAACGGTGGTGATTCCAAAATGAATTTTGTGTTTGTGACGGGTGGCGCTCGGAGTGGCAAAAGTCGTTTTGCGCTCGAGATGGCAGTGCAATCACAGCAACCCGTGACCTTTCTAGCCACTGCCCAAGCCTTTGACCTCGAGATGGCAGCACGGATTGAACAGCACCGGCTCGAGCGTCAAGCACTGGCTTGGCAAACACGCGAAGAACCTGTTGAGATTCAACAAGTTCTGCTCGAGACCAGTCATTTGGTGATTCTGGATTGCCTGAGTTTATGGGTTTCAAATCTGCTTTTGGCAGATGAATCTGAAATCCAGATGCAGCAACGTCTTACTGCAATCCTCGAGATTCAAGCTACCCGAACCAGCCCCTTGATTGTGGTTTCTAACGAGGTTGGCAGTGGAGTTGTTCCAGAATACCGATTGGGTCGTACCTACCGCGACATGCTTGGACGAGCCAACCAAATGGTGGCAGCTGCCTCGAGCCAAGCCCATTTGCTTGTGGCTGGCTTATCTATCAGGCTCAAGTGACTTCACGGCACAAATCTTGGTAAGCGCAACTGCGGCAATGAAAACCAGTCACCACCCGTACCACACCAGTCTCGAGGTCATTTTTAGCGCGTTCTAGCACTGCTCGACTCTCGAGCAGGCGCTTTTGGCTTTTCTCAGCTTGTGGGTTCATCACGTTCTTGGTTTGCCCTGCTGCATCTATGGCGCAAAACGTGACGCGCAAACCGCTCTGAATTGCCATATCCGCAAACCACCATTCTCGGTGGCGGTTGTTTTCACGATACGCTTCAAAAGCATCCTCGAGGTGTTCTACACGGCGATAAATTTCCAGTGCTTTGGCTTTGCCACTGGCTAAGTCATTGCGGCGAACTAAGCCATCCAAAGTAAATTCCACCCCGCCTGAAACTCGAGTAAATGGTGTCATCGTATCGGCTGGTGTGGCTTCTAAACTGGCTTCGAGCATGGCAACAAAGGCTTGGTCAAACCGCTCTAAATTCGGTTGGAGTTGCTTCGGCGCAGATTCCAAATCCTTGGCGCGGCGCAGGTTTTTCAGGGCATAACTTGGCAGTAGATTCGTGTCCTCACTTTTGGGCAGAAAACGCCCTGCCCAAGCCCGTAAACCACAACGCGCCACCCCCTCGAGTTCGGTGGCAGAAAATGGTTCTTGGCGTGGCGCAACCCGAAACAAAAGTGTATTGTTTTTTTGATTGCTTGGTTGCTGACTGTGTGCCAACTCGAGCAGCCCCGCCGTTTGGCGCAACTCACTTTCGATTTTCACACCAAGCCGAGCCAAACGCGGGTGTGGCAGCAGACTTGCGCCTCGTTCAGCTTTGGGGAAACTGATAATTGTTTCTTGGTTGGCTCGAGTCAACGCATCGTAAAGTATCGTGTCGGATAAGCCATTCATCCGCCACGGCAGCCGTTTTTCTAGGAGTAGTAACTCAGGAGGCACGCGTTCGTCTTCGGGAATAAAAAAATCCTCGGCTTGAAGGTTTTGGTACGCACCATCCACCACGCCTAGAACAATGGTTTTGGCGAATCTTCGACCACTGGCTTCATCTGGAGTCAGCACCGCCACACCTCGAGCTGCGTCTGGGTGGGGGAGGCTCGAGGCTTGCAACAAGGTTCGTAGCCACTCGGCGAACTGAGCGCCGCTGCCTGTTTCGGGTAGCAAACGCGCAGCTTCACGCGCCAGAACTCGAGCCGACTCGAGCCACGGGGCATCGGGAATCAGTAACTCGAGGAGTTTTTCAAACCACAGCACAAAATCGGTATTGGGCGGGGTCAGCCATGTTTTTAAGTCGTCTAGCACTGCCCAAGCAGGTTGGAATTCTTCCGCAATGAGTAAATTCTTGTACAGCGACGAACCACCTTGTAAGCCGCGTTTCTCGAGGGTGTTCGCCAGCAACTCCAGCTCTGGGAAAACCAAGGATAAAACCCGCAATTCATCGGCGGGAAAATCCCGAGCAGGAGAAGTCAACGCCACCTCGAGAACCCGTCCATAGGCTGTCTCAAGCAAGCCCCCAAGGGATTCAGGCGCGAGTGGCACATGGTACTCTCGCGCCAATGCCTCGAGAACCCGTGCTGAGACATGGCTCGGCACAATCAGCGCCATATCTCTGGCACTTGTTCCCTCGAGCAACCATTGTTTGATTTGACGCAGGGCGGCTCGAGCTTCGGAAACTGGATTGGCACTGGCTCGAATTCGCACTGTGCTGGGTAAACCAGCCCACGGTTTGCCAGTGGCTTCTAAGCGCTCGAGCTTTGCGCCTAGGCGCTCTTGGATGACACGCAGTTCAGGTGGGCGGATCGGATGCGCCCATGCCTCGCGGGTGGTGTCTGGCGCTCCATTGGGCAATGTTAGGAGCAAAGAATCGGCGCAGTTGGATAGGGCGCTCATGGCGGTCAATTCAGAGGTATTCAGCGCTCGGTAGCCATCCACCAACAAATGTGCATTGAGTTTCAGGGCTTGCTGCTCGAGAAGTGCGGCTGCACGAAGGCGAACATCATCCAAGTCTTGCAATTGATTCTGCTCGAGAAGTGCTTGATACGTTTGGTAGACCGAAGCCAAGGTGTCGAGGTACCACTCGCCGCCCGTTTGCGGCACGAAGACAGCGCGTTTGCACTCGGCAATGGCTTGGGCATAGAGCCTCGCCTCGCCGGGTTGGACACTGCGATTCAGCACCGTCTCGAGCGCTCGAGCAGTCAATGCCACCCGTCCGGGATTCAGCACCACGGCTTGATTTGCACCAAGGCGATCAAGCATTCGGTAACAGAGGTTTTGCAAGTTGGTCACTTCAATGCCAAGGCTTGCGCCTAAAGCAGCCAGCCCCTCGAGCCAGAAAGAACGTTGGCTGGGCAGGGTCAGGACAATCACCCGCTCATTATTCTTGGCGCAAAAGGCGGCAAATCGCTGTGCAGCTCGGGTTTTTCCGCTTCCAGAAGCCCCAATCAACAAACGCCGCTCGGCATACATGGGTCATAGACTAACAAACCTTGGAGGATGTGACAAAAAATTGGCTGAGCAAACAGTTCAATAGGAAATAGAAGCTAAAAGCCATAAAAACTTCTTGAAACTCTCATCTCGAGGGGCAAAAACCGTGTTTTCTTAACCTCACCTTCATTTCTAAAGAAGTGCCAATGTTCGTTTCATCGTTTGAAGAGGGTTAGGGCTTAGATTGTGGGTGTCTCGCCGAAAAACATCCTCTCAAAGGCGAAAAAAGGAAACCACCATGAAAAAGATTGCTTTATTAACCGCCATGATTGCCTCGAGTTTTGCTTTGAACGCCTCGGCTTTTGCTCAGAGTGCGCCGGTCATCACTCCACAAGGCATTGTGGTTAATCCAGTGCAAACCAGCTTACAAGCTCGAGTATGGATGGACAGAGCAGGTACAAACCCAACGTACTTTGTTGGCGAGAATGTCCGTATCAGTGTCAGTGTCAACCAAGATGCGTATGTGTACTTATTTAGCATTGATGCGACTGGCGAAGTCAGTATGATTTTGCCAAATCGCTTGTCGGGCGGCTCAGAATTTATGCGCGGTGGTGAAACCCGTCAGTTTCCACCAGCCGGAGCAACTTGGCAATTGACCGTCACAGGTAACGGTGGTCAGGAACAAGTCTTAGCCGTTGCCAGTAAACGCCCACTTAACCTCTCGGAAATTGCGACGTTCCAAAACAACCAGCCTTTTGCAACAACAACAACAACTGTTCAAGGTCCAATTGGTTTGGCTCGTCCTTTAGCACTGGTGGTTACACCCTTGCCAGCTCAGGATTGGGTTACGACCACTGCGACTTACCAAGTGCAAGTGCGTTCGTTTGTTAGCAACCCACAACCACCTGTGGTGTACGCCCCACCAGCCCCAGCACCTGTGATCAACAACGACCCACTGAGCCGTTTTGAATTGAGCTTACTGCCTAACATCTCGGTGTTGCGTGTCTTTGAGAACAGCAACGACAGTTACAGCGCCTTGGTACAACTTGGCTCGAGCATCTCCAGTGTTGCTCAGTATTACCAAAATCAGATCATATCCCGTGGTTGGCAACTGACCCGTTCAAAAGTACGCAATGACAATGTTCGACTCGAGTTTCGTCGTGGGGGATTGGAAATGGAGTTTCGTTTGGAACGCAATGGCAATGCTGTGCGTTTGAGCATTGAAATCAACGACTAAACCCGAGTCTGGTTGGCACCGAATGCCGCGAAGAAGTGCATGGAACAAATGCACTTCTTTGTTTTTGGTTATGATGATATCCATATGCGGCTTGATAAACTGCCACCCGTAGGACACGCTCAGCGCTCGGCTGATGAGCAGTTATCTGAGCAGATCACCGCATATTTTCTTGGACAAACACACTTCCCAGAAAACGAAGCCGAAATCAGTATTGTTGGTCATGATGCCATGCCGCCCACAGTGTATGGCGTGGCATGGAAACTCGAGCCAAATGAAAACTGGTTAGCGCACCGAGTCGGCACAATTTACTACGGGGTCAACTCAATCGGTGAATTCTCGAGTGCTGGAGCTAGTGCCATTTTAATTACCAATACCCATGTGCGCCTGATGCTCGGCGCTGGCACGTACAACAAATCCTATGCCACCCGTGGCAGCCCATCGGAAGGCACGCACCTCGAGAAACATGTGTTTCGATTTGTAGAATTTTCCAGCTTAGGCGCAGGTGATCTCCTGATTTTAGAGCATTGGAAACTTGGGCGCTTACACCTAAAAATTCCTTGGGCGAGGTCTTTGGCTGCCCTGATTGCAGGTTTACGCGCCACCGCTAAGCAACCCAAAATTCTCGAGGATAGTGTGGTTCATTTACGCCCAACTCCGCGCCTCGAGCCAGTGCAGAAAGCCGCGATTCTCGAGGTGGCGGTTAAGGTTTCTAAGGTTTAATTTCTGGTTTGTGTGTCCGCCGCATCGCGCAGCGCATCGCCGAAGAAGTTAAATGCCAGCACCGACAAAATAATCATGCCGCCCGGAATCAGTAACCACGGGGTTCGGGTCAGCACACCAAAGCCACCTTCGCGCACTTCGGCGAGCAGAATCCCCCAACTGGTCATCGGTTCTTTAACCCCAAGCCCAAGGAAAGACAGCGCACTCTCGCCGAGGATATAGCCCGGAATCGCAAGGCTGGCAGTGACAATCAAATAACTGGTTAAGTTCGGCACAATATGGCGCAAAATAATTCGTAAATCCGATGCGCCAAGGGCTTTGGCGGCTTGGGTGTAATCCACGCTCTTGGCGCTTAAGACCAAACCACGCACCACCCTTGCCAGACCAGCCCAACCAATAAAGGCAAGTACTGCCACGATTCCCAAGTAGACATAGGTGCTGGGCCAATTGGCAGGAATCACATACGACAGCGCCAGCAAAATCGGTAAGCGTGGAAAGCTCATCAGCACTTCGGTCAGGCGCTGAATCAGCATGTCCACCCAACCGCCGTAGTAACCACTGATGCCACCCATGATGATGCCAATCGTGAATGAAATCAGAATTCCAATGATTCCCACGGTCAAAGACACTTGCGAACCCACAATCATTCTCGAGAACAAGCAGCGCCCGAGTTTATCTGTGCCAAGTGGGAAATACTTACCATTTTCGATGCCAAACAAATGCAAATCGGTTTTGATGCCCAGCAAATTGTACGTTTCGCCGCGCACAAATAAGCGAATTGCCTGAGGGTTGGTTTTATCTTCAGAATATTTTTTTTCAAAGGTCACAGGATCGCGCTCAATTTTCATTGGGTAGGTAAACGGCAAACGCAAACCACCATCATGCACCAGATGAATCCCTTGAGGCGGTTGTAACGGACTTTCCACATGTTGCGTTTCAATTGCATAAGGCGCAAAAAAACCAGCAAACAACGCTAAAAAGTACATCACTGCCAGAATCCAAAAACCCACCACCCCAAGTCGGTTTTTCTTAAAGCGCCGCAAAGCCAATTGCCAAAGGCTATAAGAGACTTTTTCCTGCACAGCCACATCACTCGAGACAGCCACGCTCATAAGCGCACCTCGAGAAAAGCAGAGGAAAGAGGAAAGGTTAAAGAGGAAAGTGTGGTCAGGTAACGCAAAGCACTTAAGTGACTCGAGATGCTAGGAAACGAGGAATGTTGCCATGTGGTCTGGCTTTGAACTTTGAACTTTAACCTTTGAACTTTAACCTTAATCATACCGAATCCTTGGGTCTACAGCAGCCAAGCCAATATCAGCGAGCAAATTTCCAATCATCAACATAAATGCCGATAACAACAAAATACTCATCACAACATACTGGTCTTTGGCAAGCAAGCTGTTGTACATAAACGGTCCTAAGGTTGGGAGGTTCATCACCACAGCGCCAATCAATGTGCCACTGACCAATTCAGAAAGCGTAAAACCTGCACTCGAGATCAGTGGGTTGAGCGCATTGCGGACAGCATGGCGGTAAATCACGATACGGTCAGCTAAGCCTTTGCTGCGGGCGGTTCGCACATAATCTTGGTTTAACACATCGAGCAGACTGGCTCGCATTTGGCGCTGCAAACTGGCAATGTGGTTTAAGCCAAAGACCAAAATCGCGGGCCAAAGGTGGTTCAAATGATCCCAGAATTTTGCCCAAGACCACGGTGCGTCAATGTATTCGTTGCTAAATAAGCCACCGACATTTGTTCCACCCAAACCAAGGATGATGCTAAAGAGCAACAAGCCAAGCAAGAAATCTGGAATTGCCAAACCAATATACCCAAAGAAACTGGCGACGCTGTCCACCAAACCATTTTTTCGGACAGCGGTAAAAATCCCAAGCGGGATGGCGACCAGCCAGCTAAAAATCAGCGAAAGCCCCGCGACTTCAATTGTCCACCACAGGTATTCGCCGATTAGACTGGTCACAGGGCGGTTGTTGACAAAAGAATAACCAAGGTCAAAACGGGTGACGATACCCCACAGCCAATTGAAATACTGCACCATCACAGGTTGGTCTAAACCATATTGCGCTTTGAGGCGCACCACCGTTTCAGGCGAGAAACGCGGATCTTCGAGGTAGGTGTCAATAAAGCTGGTGGGTTGAAGTTGAATCACCCAAAAGCTAATAAAAGACACCAACAACAAGGTTGGAATGATACTCAAAGAACGTTTTAATAGAAAGGTCAACACGGGAATCAGGGAGCATCATATTACTTTTGGGCTAAGCCTAGCAAACCCAGCAGTTGGCTTAACCTATCGCGCTCATTGATAAATCCATAACCGCGTTTGCGTTTCAGTAACTGCACAATGGCTTTGCTCTGGTCTGGCACAGCAAAAAGCTCGGCTAAATTCTCGAGCTGATCGCCTTCGGGTGGGGTGATGGTACAGGTTGCAAAACTTGGGCTGGAATCGTACTGAACAACCAACAGTCCAGATTTGAATGCCCAGAATTTTAGGACATCACCTTGGTACTCGAGAATCGCTAATGCAACTGTGCCACCCTCGGATAGGCTTTTGGCTTTCTTGGCAAGTGGTGAATTGGCATCTGAAAACCAAACATCCTTGAGTTCTTGAGGCTCGAGGGTAGGGTCGGTCAGGCGTTGTCCTTGGTGCAAAATAAAGGCTTGGGTCATGGCTTCCAGTATAGTGAAAAGTTTGTTGCGATTTTGTTGCGATTGATTTGTAGATTATGATTCTCGAGAACTCGAGACAAGGGGAATCATGAAAAAAATACTATTCTTTTCGATGCTGCTTGGCGGCGCCGTCTTAGCCCAACCGCTTTCTAGTCCAACTCGAGCTTTAACTCAAGCCGAAGTCAAAGCGGTTCTCTCGAGTGTCTGTGATGGCAAAATAGATGCTTCCAAGGGAACATGTTTTCCCAAGAAATCGTTTTATTCCCAGATCGAACGCGACCCCAAAAGCCTGTTTCGCTTGGATCAAAAAGCCCTACGCGGCTCGTTTTCCAAGGCAGGCGCAACTCAAGTCGTGGCTTCAGGTGATTTCTTAGATGCCGATGGTGTGGTAGAACGCTTTACTGCCAGTTTGTCCGTCCTGCTTGAGAACAATAAAGTGCTGCGAACCTCCCAAGATGGTGGTTCGAGTACCTGCTTGGTTTTTGCTCGTCAGGATAAGCGCGATGGTTTAATTTGTACCACCCAAAGTTTTGGGCAAGGCAACCTCGAGACATTCATTGATTGGCGTGACCTTGGAGTTGGAGCAAAAACGCTGGATCTGCTCTATGTAGTGGATAACACGGCTGGCGGCTGTGGCAACCCTGCTACCACCTTTACCATTGGCAAACTCGAGCGCAAAGACACCAACAACGATCAATTTGCCGATTTGATGATCAACCTCGAGTACAAGACCGCGCCTAACCCAAATTGCGACGTGGATTGGAAAAAAGTAACGGGTACAAACTTTGCATTGGTGTTTTTGTGGGATGGCAAAACCTTTAAGCCCGATGCCAAGACCAGCAAAGTCATTTCAGACAATGGGTGGAAATTATGAGATACCTCTTGCTTGGAGGCATTCTCCTCTCGAGTCTTGTGCTAGCAGCCCCCGCCCCGTTTGCCGTCTCGAGTGTGATTTCCCCCGATGGTCTGCGGTCTTGGCGGGTACAAGAACTGACCGAAGCTCAACAAAAAGAACAACAAGCCTCAGCGCCGTTTTTCTCGAACATCACCAACCAAGATTTTTACCCCGGACTCGAGACGGATACGCCCCCAATTGCTGCTTTCTCGAGCGATGGGAATTTGCTGGTTTACTCGTACAGTGATGAAATACAAGTTTTGGATTTGAAAGCCAAGAAATTTATCTCGAGTTTCAAGTACCCCAAAGTCTATAAAATGGCATTTTTCGGGCAGAATTTGCTGCTGGTTGCTAAGGATTCGGATTTGATGCAAGTCTCGAGTATCACAGGAAAACTTGGTGCAAAGTTTAAGTTCGTTGGGATTGGCACGAATCTCGAGCAGCTCAGTCTTTCGGCGGATGGCAAACGCGGTGTTATTCTGCTTTACTCTAAAGGCGCAACCTTTGCCAATGTCGTGGATTTCACCAAGAACGTTAAAGTACTATCAACCGTTGGCGGCATCAAAACAGGCAGCTTCACAGCTTGTGCCGTCAATGCCAACGGCTCGAGCTTCGTGTGCGGCGCAGACGAAGGCAGCATCGCCGTGTTCAACGCTACGGGAAAAATCAGCCGCACCTTCAAAGCCTTCAAAACACCTGTGCAGAGCGTGGTCTTCACCAAAACAGGCGGTATTTTCGCCTCGAGTGAAAACAGCGTTCAAACCTTCAAATGATTTGTTGCGATTTTGTTGCGCTTACACCGTACACTCAAATCCTCGAGTGACCGAAAACGACACAACATTTTTCACCTTTTAATCCTCATAGCTCATAGCTCATAGCTCGTAGCTCATAGCTCATAGCTCATAGCCCTAAGGAGTTCCCATGCAAAAACTCGTCCTGATCGCGTTTCTTCTCTTCTCGAGCCTCATGGCTTTGGCGCAAAGCGCTCCTAAGGCTGTGTTGTTTCGAATTGACAGAGAAGACACCGTGATTGTTGGGGCGCTCGAGGGCAATACATGGGCAGCTGCTGATAAGCTCAGTGCCAGCAGCCAAAAAGCGATTGAAGGCGGGTTGCAAAGTGCCTTGCTTTCAAACACGGGTTTTATTGGTAAAGCCATGGCAGGTGGAAAAATCAGCATTAATGGTGCTTGTGATTGGGTGCGTAACACCAGCATCAGCACACCCGTAAAAATACCGTACTTGCCTGTGTATGCCATTTCTGCGCCGTGGAATCCTGTACCTCGAGCCATCACGACTGTTCCAAACAACAATGCCACGTATCAAAAAATCATGCTCGAGGAACTTAAAAGCCGTAAAATCAATAAGCCACTGAACATGTCACAAATTCTGCAAGTGGATTTGGACAATGATAAAAATAATGAAGTGCTGATGGTGGCTCAAAATCCGCGCCTCAAATTTGATTCGCAAAATGGGCTGAGTGGCGCTTTTGGTCAAGAAATCGGTGAGTATTCTCTGGTGCTGGTACGCAAAGTCGTGGCTGGCAAAGTGCAAACCTTTAGCTTGGGCGAGCGCATCATCACCAAGGTTTTTGATGGTACATCTGGTCAACCGATAGTTCTGACCCAATTTATCAGTGCCGTGGCGGACATCAACGGCGATGGTAGCATGGAAATTTTTGTGGACGACTTGGTTCACGAAGGGTACGGTTTGAACATTTATACTTGGAATGGTAAAGGTTTTGTTAAAGCCCTCGAGTGGGGTTGTGGATCGTAAAGGAGTTTCTATGAAAAAATGGATGTGGTTCGTATTGGTATTGTTGTTCTCGAGTCCGACTTTGGCGGCGGGTTGCCAGAATATTTTTGAAGAGAATTTCTCGGATTTCAAACTGATGCGTGTCTCGAGTGACAAAACCAATTTTCTTGACGCTGCTTCAAAACTACAAAAAGCCTTTGTGGTGAAAAATGATTTGGTTATCACCTCGAGCCAAGTTGGGGCATTGACCTGTTCGTATTACGTTGCCAAAGACGGTTCATACACCGCAGGTTACTTAAAAACCGCGAATTTGGTCAGAAATACTGTGGCACAAAACTTAGCAGGTTTTTGGAAAAATGACTCTGAGGACAATAAAATCAGTGTCCAAAAAGACCTGAGTTTCAAAGCTGACCTGAGTTTTCGCAGTGGCACGTCCCTGAATTTAGGTGACTTGCAAGGGCGATTTATTCGCCTTGGTTCGATTTGGCGTTATAAGAAAAGCAACAGCGAATGCGAAGTCAAAGCCATTGTGGTACAAAACATTCTGCTTCTCTCGGGCGGCACAGGTTGTGGCTTTGGCATGAACATTGCCATTGAAGGCATTTACAGGAAGAGTTCATGAAAAAATATTTGATTTTGCTGCTCTCGAGCCTAACTTTTCTGGGTATCACCTCGAGCGCAACTGCACAAACGCAGTACGCATATTTGAATAAGCTCGAGAAGTTATCGCTTCAAACGGATAATGTAGATTTGGTTGCTCCGAATGTGGCGGTTTCTCGAGGAGTTATTCCTGTAACTGATGCGCGGCATTACAAGATGGTGTTTGCCAATCAAAATCCTGCTTTAAGAACCTACACTTTGACTGCCAAAACCACGGTTTCGCTTCTGACCTTTCCAAACCTAGCTGCGAAAACCACGAGTCTCGAGAATCTGCGTTTGATGATTGATAACAGCGAATCGCTGCCTAGCGAATTTGACACGAGCAGCAATATTTTTGCGCTGACTTTATCGGGCAACACGGTCAGTAAAATTGTACAAGTCAATACTCGAGCTGTGACAGGCGTGTTTGACCAAGCGGTGTATATCTCTAAGCAGAGCAGCATCAGCGCCCTGAAATTCATGCTTGATTTTGTTTATGCCTACACCACTGAACGCGAAATGAAACGCGATGGACAAACCATGAACGATAATCCCGGTGGTTTGTATATCTCGAATAACAATCCTGCCCTGCGCTCGTTTTCACTGGCGAAAAACGGACGGATTCGTCTGCTGAAAAACGCTGGTGAATACGTGACTGCCACACCAAAGCAACTCGAGGATGGTTTGAACGGCAAAAGCGAAGGCTTTTACTATTTCACTTGGGAAACGCATTTTGAAGCAACCATAAGCGATGTCACAGGTGAAATTCTCGAGTTGAAGCAGGGCTACGAACCTTAAGAAATGATTTAACTGTTTGTCACGTTATGGTGATGAAAGAAGTTTAGGATGAAACCAATGAAAAAATTCTTACCACTACTGCTGTTCTCAAGCCTCTTGTTCTCTAATGTATCTGCTCAAACCTCTTCGTTTCCACCTCGCCTCAATGAAACTTGGCGGGTGGATGTGGACGGGCTTGCACCCGCCACCCTGAAATTCACCACGCCATCGAATGCCAATCCCGGTGCGGTGGATGGCACAGCCGAAATGTCAGGTTTTGCGGGTAAGTCTCGAGCCGTGCAGAACCAAGGGCGTTATCTGATTTTGTGGACAGCCAAAGAAGGCACGTACTATTGTGTTTTTGATGGCAACCCAGCCATTCAAGGCAACACCGTCAAAGGCTTAGGCGCAGCCCTCGAACGTCCGAATTCCCAAGCCGAGGACTTAAACAAGGGTTGCAGCGCCACGAATATCACCGCTTCTTCAGGCTCGAGCGCTACCACTCCAACAACCAGCCCTGTGGCAACCGATGCACCCATTCCAGTGCCAGCCGTCAATGCCCCACCTGAAAAACTCGCGGTTGGGCAGAATTGGCGTTTGGCAGTGGCAAAAGATAACAATGTTCTGAACGGCGATTCGTACAACATCAAAATCACCAAAGCTGCCTCGAGCGCCCCAACTGGTTTGACAGGCACAGGTTGGTATGAAGCCAATGTAGACATCATTCAAACCTTCTCGGTGTTCAGTCGTGTTCCAGACCCAATCAAGGGCTTTATTCGTCTTGAGGGCGGCGTGATTTCAGCCGTGCTGATGAAAAACGCAACAGCGCTTAGCTGCGAAGCCAACACCCGTCAACTGCGTGAAAATGGTCGGTTTGTTGGTGGTGTCCTGAAATTTTCATCCGGCACAGATGGTTTGGCTGGTGCAAATGCAACCTGCAACCTGCAACACGCTGGCACAAATGGCAGCCTCCCCGCCGATGCCGCCGCGACCTTAGATAATGCCAAACGCGCCAGTGGCACAGCAGCAGCTTGGGCTGGTTTGAAAAGTGCGGCGTACCGAACCGAATTGACTCAGGGTGTGGTGCGTCAAACTGTGACCCTGATTGATTTTGCTGGTGGGCGGATGTACCGCGAATTCCTTCAAGGCACAGGCAGCCAGCAAGTTGTGACTGCTAAAGAATGGCAAACCAGCCAAGGCAAATACCGTCTCGAGGCTGGTAATCCCAATGACATACAAAAAGTTTCGGTGGAAACACCAGAGCTAAACAGCGCACTCAACACCGACTTTTGGGCATTGCGATTTGGCAAGGATGGTTGGGATAACGCGACCCTCGAGCCAATTGGCAACAACATGCAGCTATTAACCGTTGGACGCAAAGGCTTCTATACCCGTTTTATCATCGCGGCTGGTAAATACAACGGCATTCAAACGCCTTTCTCGCTTTACACCCTAACCGTCATGCCAGAAAAACTGGCGGATGCTGGTGGGATTCTCGCGCCGCTTGGAACGTGGAAAGTGACTTCCTCGGGTGGAGCATTTGACCAAAGCATGATTGAAAAAATCATTCGTGTCGTGGTGAATTTCCAGATTCCTGCTGACTTATTCAGCGTAATCAAATAATGGATTTTTTTGGTATTCCGATTTATCATACCAACCATGCCAAGTGCCAAAATTGCGATTACCCTCGAGAAGTCCATGCTCTATGAACTGGATGCAATGGTGCGGGAAAATGTATTTGAGAATCGCAGTTAAGCCATTCAGAACTTCTTACGTGAAAGCCTCGAGAAACGCCGAAAAAACCGTTTGTTCCTCGAGTGCGCCAAACTCGACCCGCTCGAGGAACAAGCCACGGCTGAGGAAGGTCTGGTAAAATAGCGCACCTTTTCTTAACTTTGGACGTGCTACCCTATGTCCATGATTAGCATGACCGAGTACGGGGCAACAAAAGCCAAAGAAATTCTTGAGAAAAACAATAAGCTGAACGCAGCTGTGCGGGTTTTTGTGAAAAGCGGCGGATGCAGTGGTTACAGCTACGGCATGGCAATTGACGACCGCACACTTGAAGGCGACACGATTTTCCAAAGCAACGGAGTCAATGTTGTGGTGGACAAAATGAGCTTACCGCTTCTCGAGGGCGCAGTGGTGGATTATCTCGAAAACATGATGGGCGGCGGTTTCAGCGTGGTTTCTAATCCGAACGCCACCAGTGGTTGTGGTTGCGGTCATAGTTTCCGCACCGATGGTAAAGCCAGCCCCGAAGCCGAAGGCAGCAGCAGTTGCCATTAAGCAAGTCGAACTTCAAATAGACCCTCGTCTTCTTCGGGTCTAGATGGGTCGGACTGTTCGGAGCGGATGATGTGTTCAGCCGATAACACTTCAAATCCGTTCTGCTCGAGTTCTGCCTGTAATACCGCAAAGGTTGGCACATGGCGTTCGGGTATGCCATCACGGAACACTGTGCCACTTGCGGCATCATGAGTCATCCTTGGATTAACTGCTAAAATTCGTAAGTTTTCACCAACCATCGCTTTGATAATCACCCGTCCATTGGGTTTGAGGCGGCGTTGCAAACTCTGCCAAAGCGCGGGGCGCTCGTTGGGAATGCAATGTGTGCAGTATTCATCCATAATCAGGTCAAATAAACCAAGCGAATCTGGTAAATCCAAGACCGAGGCTTCAAAGAACTGATAATTTGGATATGCCGCTAAACGCTCTCGAGCTTTTGATAAGGCAGTTGAACTGATGTCAACTCCAACACACTCGAGTTCAAGTGGAACAAGGCGTTCTGCCAGCATTCCAACCCCGCAACCAAGCAGCAACACCCGTTCTCGAGGGTGAATGAACTTGGTGGCAGCCACATACAAAGCATCTGCGCTTTTGTCGGTACTCCATTGGGTTCTCCCTTCGGAGAGCAATTTTTGATAATGCGCCTCGTAGCTCGAGTTTTGGTTAGGCATGTTTTCAGCTTACACGAAATTTTATTTTATGCTCGAGAAACCAATGAATTTGCGTGACCGAGCTACAGAATTTGTGCTTCCAAAATAAATTCAATGTCCTCACGCAAGCTGCTTGCCACCGAGCAGTATTTTTCAAAAGAGAGCTTCACGGCTTTCTCGAGGTTGTCTTTGGTCACGCCCTCACCAGCTCCGATATGTCGCATGATGATTTTGCTGTAACGCCTAGGAATGGTATCGGTGCGAATACCCTCGAGTTCAATGCGGTAGGCACTTAAGGGGGTTCGTTTTTTTTTCATGATGTCTTGGACATCTACCGCCGTACAACTCCCCAAAGCCGCCAAGAGAGCTTCCATTGGACCCAAGCCAACACTGGCAGGGTCGGACTCGAGCGGGCTGTCATGGTGTGCCTCGAGTGAAATTCGATCCCCCCGAGGATTCTGCGCTACAAACTTCGAGCGGCTTGCACCGGCTGGGTCGAGGGCATCAATAAAAATCAGTTTGCTGTTCATGGTAAGAGCATAAAACGAGTTGGGACAGGCGGCTGGTATTGTGGATTGCGGGGATAGGGCTATGAGCTTTGAGCCATGAGCTATGAGAAAACCCTCAAGCTCAGAATGCTCGAGAATCGCGCCTAGGACTTCAAAGCTAGAAGCTAACAACTAGAAACTAGAAGCTAACTCGAGACATGCGCCAAGGCTTTTTGCAGGGTTTGCTCAAGTTGACTTTTCACTTTTAAGGCACTGAGCCAGCGCTTAGGAATACCTGAACGCCCATATTTTGCCCCAAGCAGCGCACCTGTTACCGCGCCAATCGTATCAGCATCGCCGCCTTGGTTGACCGCTAAAATCATGCCCTCCTCAAAATCTTGGCAATGATCCAGCACCCACACTGCCATTTGTACCGTAGCCAGAGCGTACCCACTGGTGTTCAGCTCATCTATTTCGAGTTGCTCAGCTTTTTTAACCCATGTCAGTACATCGGCTTCTGGGGTTTCCCATTGTTGTTGCTCTCGAGCCAACAAAACCTCGGCTCGAGCAGCTTGGTGTGGGTCTTGCCCAGTCAAAAACGCGGCGATCATGGCGTTCAACCAAGTTGCAGCTTCGACGGCTGATTGGTCAAAATGGGTGACTCGAGCAATTTCAATGGTTTCGATGACTCGAGCTTCCTGATCCAAGGCTCGCAAAACTGCGGTCGGCGCACAGCGCATGACTGCTCCGTTACCCGCTCCGGATTGGCGCATGGTTTCCCATGCCAAACGCCCAGACTCACGCGGCGAGACACCACGTTTCAGTTCTTGCAACGCATTGCGGGTCAGGTTGCCAATGTCTTTGGGTTTGCTGTTCAACCATGCCAAAAAATTATCTGAAACTTGCTCTAAGGCGTACCCACGGCTGGCATACGCCTCGAGAATACAAAGCATCATTTCCGTATCATCGGTGGTCTCGCCCGCTTTGAGGTTCAGCCAGCCGCCGCCAACCATGTCACGCACTGCCACAACAATACTTTCTTTGGTCTTGAACTCGTTGGTTGCGCCTAGTGCGTCACCGACCGCTAAGCCAAGCAAACAACCATAGATTTTATCAGTTTGTGCTTTATCCACAGGCAGCAGCATACCGTCTAATGCAGTACCATCTCGGTCTTTTTCGGCACAACAAGATTGCTGGTTTGAGAACCAAAAGACTTGGCATACCACGAAAGTACCGGACGAGCATCAATTTCAAAGTGATACCCCAACTGTTCCCAGAAATGCACAGCTCGAGGATTATGTCCAAACACACCAGCTAAAATACGTCGCACCCGCCCATCCAAGTGCTGCTCGAGCCGTCGCATGATGTGCGAACCCAAACCAAGACGTTGTTTACTTTCAGCAATCAAAAGCAAATTCACTGTGGCATCGCCCAATTTAGGATAATCCAAAGTTGTATCCAAGTACGCCACCACTTCATGCCCAAGCGTATAAAACTCGAGCCGACGACGCGGATTGGATAAGGCAGTCTCGAGTTCTCGAGCCACATCCTCAAGGGTTGGCAGAGGCGCAGCAATAATTTGAAAATAATGGCTGCTGTTGGCATAAAATTGATGAAGAACGGGAATATCGGTCAGCGTCAAAGGACGGGACTCGAGTAAATTAAGAGTTTGCGTTTTCACGGCTTTTTTATTCTACGCCCTTTTTTGTGAGAGGATGGAAAATTTCAGCATAGGTCGTGGTGGAGCAGTTATTTGCCGATTCTCTGCTCGAGAAGAAGAACGCAAGCGCTTACGAACTTCCCCAGTCGCGCTTCGCTCGACAGCCCCTTCATTGAAGGGGCTTTTTTCTAAGCCCTTGCCCTTGAACCCCCTCTTTTTCGAGGGGGTCGAGCGAAGCGAGGGGGGAGTTCTAACCAATTGCGCCTTTGCAACAACCCCTAGAAATTACCCGCGTTTCTTTGCTGTGTACTCGAGAAATTCTTGCGCCGACCAAGTATTGACGCATCGCTCGAGACTGACCCCACCTTTTTGAGCGGCTTTCACGCCGTAAGGTAAATCCAAATACCCGCCTGTGCTGTGGGCATCGGTATTGACGGCGTATAACTGTTCGGGATGCTCGAGAACAATTCGCCAATCCAAATCCAAGCGGTTGGGGTTGGCATTGATTTCAATAATCGTGCCAGCCTCTTTGGCTGCCTCGAGAACGGCTTTCATGTCAAACTCGTAGCTTGGGCGGCGCAAGAGTAAACGCCCTGTTGGGTGTCCGAGGATGGTGGTGAATCGGTTTTGTACAGCTTTGATCAGGCGTTCGGTTTGGGCGGCAAAAGACAGCGTGAACAAACTATGGATGCTCGAGACGACAAAATCAAAACCACTTAGAATCTCGTCGGGGTAATCAAGGCTGCCATCGGCTAGAATATCGGATTCGATGCCTTTGAGGATTTGAATGCCTTCGAGTTCGGCGTTCAGGGTATCTATTTCCTGCCATTGGTTACGGACTTTTTCGATGCTCAGACCACCCGCGTAAAACGCGCTTCTCGAGTGATCGCAGATGCCCAAGTATTTCATGCCGAGTTTTTGAGCTGCCAGTGCCATTTCGCGCAGGCTGTGCGAACCATCCGAGGCGTTGGTGTGAACGTGGAGCATACCAATGATGTCTTTTAACTCGAGTTGTCTGGTGGGCAAGGTGCGCCCAAGGTGTTCAGCTTCGCGCAGTTCAGGGGGTTGAAATGGAATCTCGAGCAATGCAAAAATATCTTCTTCTCGAGCCGTGGGAATCAGGTTTGATTCGCGCATTAAGCCTGTGCTGAGAAAGGGAAGCGAATAGCCTTTCTGCTCGGCTGCGGCAAAAGCTGTTTTGAGAAACGGTTTTGAACCCGCCATGATAAATTGGGCTGCCCCCAAGGTTTCTGGGTCTGCCAGCGCCAACTGAACTTCAAAACCCATGAACGAAAACTCGAGCAAATGCGAATAAACCTTCCCCGCGACTGGCTGAAATGGGGCTAGAACTGCCATGATGACTTCTGGTTCGCCGAGTGCCACCACATCCAAATCCCCTATCGTCTCGAGGTGACGGCGCAAACTCCCGGCTGGCTCGAGTTGCACTGATTCAGGGAATAAGGCTTTGAGCTGCTTAAAGGCTTCCTCGGCTTCGGGCAGCAAGCGGCGCTCACTGGCTTTGGCTGCAAACAACGCCGCCTCGAGCAGCTTGGCTTGAGAACCCGCGCCAAAGCCTTTGAGTTGGGCAATTTGGTCTTGCTCAGCCGCAGCAATAAAGGCAGCGAGGCTGGTCACACCCGCATCCCAGAGGGTACGAATTTTTTTTGCGCCAAGCCCACGCACCCGAAAAAGCTCGAGAACACCGCTTGGAATTTGGGCTTTTAATTCCTCGAGTGGGGCGAATTTACCTGTGGCATGAAATTCACTCAAACCACTCGCCAGTTGACCACCGATACCTCGGACACCCGTGAAGCCTTTAGCAACCAGTTCTTCCCAATCGCCTGTCAGGTTTTCCAAGGCTCGTTCAGCCGTTTGGTAGGCTTTGGCGCGGAATTCATTTTCGCCGATCAACTCGAGTAAGCTGGCGGTCAGGGCAAGGGCTTTGACAGCATCTTTTTTGGTCATGGCATATTTTAGCCCAATCAGTCTGCCAAGGCAAAATCCACGGCTGAAAGTGCATGAAGTGTGGTTGTGTCAAACACAGGTACGCTCGAGTCAGCTTGACCTACCAAGAGCATGATTTCTGTGCAACCCAAAATGATGCCTTCTGCGCCAGCCTCGACCAATTGCTGCATGATTCGGGTATATTCGAGTTTGCTGTTTTCCTTGACCAAGCCTGCACAAAGTTCATCGTAAATGATGCGGTGAACAAGATCGCGGTCTGATTTTTGTGGAGTCAGCACCTCGAGACCAAAATGCTGCTCGAGCCGACCTTTGTAAAATTCGTGTTCCATC
>JAAFJQ010000429.1 GCA_013298185.1 Deinococcales bacterium | reverse complement strand
CCCTGCTGGTGCATTTCATCCGCGAACAAGCCAAACTGACCGGCACACACGTCGGCTGTGACTCGAGCAGTTGCGGTGTTTGCACCGTCCTCATGGATGGCGTTCCCGTCAAATCCTGCACTGTTTTTGCCATCATGGCAGAAGGACATGAAATCAAAACCGTCGAATCCCTCGCGCCCGGCGGTGTGCTGCACCCAATTCAACAAGCCTTCTGGGATCAACACGGCTTGCAATGCGGTTACTGCACCCCCGGTATGATGATGGCAAGTATTGCGCTCCTCGAGCAGAATCCCAACCCCACCGAACATGAAATCCGCGAAGGGCTAAGCGGCAACCTTTGCCGATGCACAGGCTATAACAACATTGTCAAAGCCGTGCAGCAAGCCGCAACCACGATGTCCGCCCAAGCTGCTGATGATTAGAGGAAAGAGATAACCTGATGACGCGAAGCGGCTGGACAACTTGAGAAACAACACATTTTGAGAAAAGAGAAAAGAGAAAAGTAGGTCGTGAACAGCAACACACTTTGGCTTTTTATCTTTTTCTTTAACCTTTGACCTTTCCTCTTTAACCTCTCCGAAGGAGTTCTTATGGAAAAACACGCAATGGGAAAATCCATGAAACGCAAGGAAGACCCGCGTTTCTTACAAGGTAAAGGCAATTACATTGATGATATTAACCTGCCCGGACAGCTTTGGATGGCACTGGTGCATAGTCCGTATCCGCACGCTAACATTCGTGGCATTGATGGCAGCGCCGCCATGGAAATTCCGGGTGCGGTGGCGGTGGTGACGGCTAAAGAACTAAATGCCTATAACGTTGGTTGGCTGCCGACTTTTCATGGCTTGGATAAGCAAATGGTGCTGGCAGACGGCAAGGTTTTGTATCAATATCAAGAAGTCGCGGCTGTGTACGCCGAGACTCGAGAAGCTGCTTTTGACATGGCAGAATTGGTGGATGTGGATTACGAACCGCTGCCCGTGATGGCTGACCCATATAAATCCATGACCGACGAAGTAATTCTGCGTCCAGACCGAGCCAATGCCACCAATCATATTTTTAATTGGAATGTTGGCAAGAAAGCCGAGACCGATGCGGCACTCGAGGCAGCCGAACATGTGGTCAAGCAGCACATCAAGTTCCAACGCTGTCATGCCGCGCCGCTCGAGCCTTGTGGTTGTGTCGCAGAATTTGACGCGATGGGACGCTTGCAGTTTTATGTGACTTCGCAAGCCCCACATGTCTACCGCACGGCGTTGTTCTTGGTGCTGGGCATCCCCGAAGATAAAATCCGTGTCATCAGCCCCGACCTTGGCGGCGGTTTCGGCAACAAAGTACCTGTTTACCCCGGTTATGTCTGCGCGATAGCTGGCGCATTGGTCTTAAAACGCCCTGTCAAATGGATTGAAACCCGCACCGAGAACCTGACCTCGAGTTTCGCTCGAGATTACCACATGGACATTGAAATCGGCGCAACCAAAGAAGGCAAAGTCACCGCACTGAAAGTCAACACCGTAGCTGACCACGGCGCATTTGATGCGGCGGCTGACCCGAGCAAATACCCTGCGGGGATGTTTGGGATTGTCACGGGCAGCTACGATTTCCCCAATGCCTACGCCAATTTGGATGCGTACTTCACCAACAAAATGCCCGGTGGGGTGGCGTACCGATGCAGTTTCCGTGTCACCGAAGCCAGTTACGCCATCGAACGGGCTATGGATATTCTAGCCGATGAATTGAACATTGATGCCGCCGAGTTGCGCCGCAAGAACTTTGTGCAGCCCGAGCAATTCCCGTATCAATCACAGCTTAATTTTATTTATGACTCGGGCAATTACGAACACACCATGGACGTTGCCCTCGAGAAAATTGGTTATAAGGAATTGCTTGCCGAGCAAGCTGAAAAACGCGCTCGAGGCGAATTGATGGGCATTGGATTATCCACCTTCACCGAAGTTACTGGGGCGGGTCCAAGCAAGCACTTTGACATTCTCGGCATTAAAATGTTTGATGGTGCTGAAATCCGTATTCACCCAAGTGGCTCGGGGATTATTCGCACAGGCACAAAATCCCAAGGGCAAGGACACGAAACCACTTGGGCGCAGATTGTCGCCGAAGAACTCGGACTTGACCCGCAAAACTTCTTGGTTGAAGAAGGCGACACTGACACCGCACCATACGGACTTGGAACATACGCCAGCCGTTC
>JAAFJQ010000428.1 GCA_013298185.1 Deinococcales bacterium | reverse complement strand
TAACCTTTCGCCCTCTCGAGGAAACCGTGCAGGAAGTGCTGACTTGGGTCAAAACCCGTCAAGACCACACTTGGCGCAGTGGTATCAGCAAGGAACGCGAAGCCGAATTGCTGGGATTGCTGGCTTAATTCAGTGCCGAATAGGTGCTGGCTTGCTTCTCGAGCCACAGCGCCAATGCTTCGGAGGTGGCGCGGTTGGTGGACAGCGGCACATTATGCACATCACAGATGCGTAAAAGCGCACTGACATCAGGTTCGTGTGGCTGGGCTGTCAGTGGATCGCGGTAGAAAAAAACAGCTAAGACTTTGCCTTCGGCGATTGCCCCACCAATTTGCTGATCGCCACCGAGCGGACCAGACATCAGGCGTTTGACTTCTAAACCCGTGCTTTCCGAGATGATCCGCGCGGTTGTGCCTGTGCCGATCAGTGCAAAGCGTGAAAACAATGGCTTATGCTCGAGAACAAACCGAGCCAAGTCGTCTTTTTTGTCATCGTGAGCAATCAGGGCAACCAAGGCTCGGGTCATGAAAAAAGCATAACAGTTTGTGACGCTTTTTGTGACGCTTGGTCTTTAGAGTGGGGTGATGAAACCTTATTTGCGGTGGTTGGCAATGACAGCCTTGGCGGTGCTGGTGGCGTGCGGTGGTGGCACGACCCCCAACCCCAATGATTTACAAGTCACTCCTGATAAGCTCGAGTACACCGTGCTGCCTGGTACCGTGCAACTCTCGAGTGCAGTGGTACAAAAAATCTCGAGTGTCAGTTCAGCCAATGGCGATCTGACGTTCACAGGGAATCCCAGCGAACTAGCCAGTCTCGAGCAGGGCAGTGTTTTGCTTGCGCCAGCCAGTCCGCAAACCCCGAAGGGCTTACTGCGAATTGTCAAGAACAAAAAACTCGAGAATGGCAACTTGATTCTCGAGACAACGGTTGCACCAATTCAATTGGCGTTCTCCAAGATGGATGTTCAAATTTCTAGGCGCATCAATGATGTTGGTGCGAGCAATGCCAGATTGCAACCTCAGTTTACACAAACCATTCCGTTTAGCCGTGAATTGCTACTGGATTATGTGCCGTACAACGCCGATGGGAAACTCGAGACCAAAAACGATCAGATGGTGGTCAGTGGTGGGCTAGGTGTGGGCATGGTCTTTAAGTTTACGCTCTCGTTTGATTGGGGCGGTAAAGAAGCCATCATCAAAGAAGTGGCAAAGTGCATTGCCACAGGTGGTTTACTTTGCAATGTCAAAAACGTGATTCCAGAATTAAAAACTGGTCTCGAGTTTGATACCTTCGCCAAAGCCAATTTTGGCATCGAAGGAGCAGCCAGTTTGCCATTTGACACGGGCGAAAAACCCATTTGCGAAGACAACAAAGACACTTGTCCACCGATTAACCTTGGCACCATTCCTGTTGGTCCTCTGGTTTTTGATGTTGGCTTGGATTTTACAGGTCAAATAGATGGCGATGCCTCGAGCAACATCAAACTGGCTGCTGGCATGGAGCTTGGGGTACGAGCATCGGTGATGGCATCCACCAAAACAGGCATTGATTTTGTGCCACCAACGCCGTACAAAAAATTCACCACACCAAGCGTGGCTGCCAGCCTCAAAGGACGCGCTCGAGTTCGGGTTGGTCCGCGTTTATCGGTGCTGTTGTACGGTGTGATTGGTCCAACGGTTGGCGCTCAGTTCACGGGCGAAGTTGTGGCAGACGCGGCGCTTAGCCCGTGCTGGAAACTCAACCTTGGGGTTGGTGCAAGTGTTGGGCTGCGTCTACGGATTCCTTGGGAGAAAATTGGCTTTGAAGAAATCGCCGATACCCTCGGGATTAACCTTGATTTATCCCAGTCCAAAAACTACAACCTGATCAGCGAAACCGTTTTAACAGGGTCATGCAGCACCCCACCTGTGGACAGCATCCCACCGGGCGATAGTCCCTCGAGCCAAACGCTGTTAAACCCAACTTTTAGCCCTTGGTCAAAGATGCTGAACCTTGCCAATTCAGAATTTGAAGCCAGTTATGAATACAGCTACTCAGAAGGCGAAGTCTGGACGAGTGTTCATAAAACCATTGATGGCTCGGATGTGTTGGGTTCGTCCGAATCGCCGTACACCCTAAAAATCAGTCCCAAAGGCAATGTGCTTTGGAGCAAGATGTTCCGCAGTCAAGTCAACACCCAAGCCACTGGTTTAGAAAACTATTTCT
>JAAFJQ010000427.1 GCA_013298185.1 Deinococcales bacterium | reverse complement strand
GCACTCATACCCTCGAGTTTACCGCAAAAAACCCGAGGGCGTGTCACCCTCGAGTCAGCCAAGATTTTTAGTTAAAGGTATTGGTCGCCGTGTTGTACTGCCCAAAGAACCATTTGACCACCCGTTCTGCGTAACCGCCAGGCACATGCCCACCGCCTTGGACAATAAAGAAGGTCACATCCGCCGCACAAGCAGCTGTATTGCCAGTGTTGCGTTGGCGGTAAGCCGAAACGGTTTTTCCATTGATGGTGGCATTGGCAAAGACTGGATTCGCCGATGGCAAAGGCTCGAGGCAGTTGTTGGAGGTCTTTGCCCATTGCTTTGTCATCAGGATAAGATTACCAAATTCATCATCGAGGGCTGGTGCAGCTGTTGATGGAAAGTCGTCCGTGGCGTGAACATCAAAAATACGCGGTGGATTGGTACGGACATAAAGATTAGATTTAGGAGTGAAATAACCGAAAGTACCATCCTCGCCACAGACCTCATCAGAGTCTTGAGAAAGCACATAAACGGGAACAGGATTTGTAGGTGAAGGAATGCCCCGACCAGGTCTTAACGTAGAGCAGAAAAATGTACCTGAAATTGGTGCAATAGCAGTAATCAAATTCTTGGTGTCAGGATGAGCATACAAAACATACGCCATTCCCGCCCCTCGAGACTCGCCAACCACAAAGACTTTGGTCGGATCTATGACATTACCCGCCCCAAAAAGCGGAATCATTGCATTTGTACCTCGAGTGATGATTTCCTTAATAAATGCAACGTCATCTATTCCAAGTGGGGGTTTCACATCAAGTGTGGAATTTGGATTCCGCCCATCCATACGAAAGTTCCAAGTGGCAGTTCCGCCCAAGCCTTGCGGCGCAACAATCACAGCAGCTTGATGATCTGACCATTCGCTGTACGCACTTGGCACATTGATGTTATTTCCACCATCGCCGTGCAAATAAATCACCAGCGGACGACCCGCTGCTGGTGCGGACAAACCAGAAACCTTGTACTTCGAGGTGCGCCCGACTTGTTGCACTCCATTTCCGGTCACATCAAAACTGGTGTTGCCCGTTGTGCCAGCTGGCACATTAAAAGTGGCATTGACACTACAAGCCGCTGTGATCGTACCCGTGGTGTAGGTATTGCCAGATAAAGAGCCACCGCATCCGGTCACAGTTGGCAAGTACTGCGCGTTTGGAGTGATGGTAAAGGTGGTTGTTTCACCAGATTTCACCACTCGAGAACTTGGGCTGATTGTTCCATAGGCATTTGAAGCTGCCGAAACGGTAACAGTGGCGGGTGGTTGAGGTTGTGGCTGTGGACAAGCGAATAAAGTGAGTGTTAAAAATCCCGCTAGAGTGATGTGTGCAAATGATTTCATGATGTTCCTCCAATTGTGCAGTGGTTTGATAATTTACTTGTACCAAGTCTACTCGAGAATTACAAATCGTGCATTTGTCTACTCGAGATGGGGGTGTACCTCAAGTGTGTGGAAAAACTGTATTCTGCCGTAGGGGCGAGGCATGCCTCGCCCCTACGAGTAACGTTATAGAAGCATTTTATCGAAAAATCCAGATATGGTGAGATGCACCCCTCGAGATGTAGAGTCAGCCATTCAAACAGTACAAGATTGCATGAACCCCAACCTTGCTTCATAAGCCCAAACATTGTAGCCCACGTCCTTAAAAAGCTGTTTGTCCCTTTGGTAAAACACCTTGCTCGAGTCAAGCTAAGGGCATGGAACCGCGTAAAGCAATCATCATCGGTAGTGGCATCGGCGGACTCAGCCTTGGAATTCGCTTACAAAGCCTTGGATTTAGTACCACCATCGTCGAAAAACTCGATGCTCCCGGTGGGCGGGCGTATGTACGTAAGGTGGTGAATCAAAACGGTACATGGACAGAAGTCAAGCAGCGCGAACCGCTTGCGGCGCATCAGGGCTTTACCTTTGACATGGGTCCAACCGTGATTACTGTGCCTCATTTTATCGAAGAATTGTTTCGGCTCGAGGTAGGCAAAGCTGAACTCAGCACCCCAGATTACCCACCGCATACTTTAACCCCAGATGCTCGAGTCAAAAGCGGTATTTCGGGTGGCTCTGAAACCAGTAAGTATGTGCAACTTGTGCCGATTCTGCCGTTTTACCGTATTTATTTTGACGATGGTACGTTCTTTGATTATGACGGCGACCCAGTCAGTACCGTGGAGCAGATCAAAA
>JAAFJQ010000426.1 GCA_013298185.1 Deinococcales bacterium | reverse complement strand
TGCTGGGTAAAACAATTTCAACTGGTTTAGCGGCATCATCTATCCGCCCTGTGAATTGGTACAGCAAAGCTCGAGCGGGGCGTTCGGCTGTTCCAGTGTTAAGTTGGTCAGCATCGGTTCACTTTGTGACTTGACGACTTTTTGAAAACTCGAGGTGCTTAAACTTGGATCGAAACTCGAGAATGCCTTGATTGTTGGTGCGAGCAATGGCTAAGTAACTTGGAGCTGCACCTCCGCCTTTGGGGGCAGTAAATCCGCCTTGGGTGGTGAGTATTGCAAAGACCGTGTTGGCTGGTGCATTGGTGCGAATGGCATGACGGAACGGGTGGTTTGGGTTTGTGTTAAAAGTCCCGCTGATCGGGTTGCTGAACCTTGATACCGCTTGTTCTTTCTCATAAATCCATTCAATAAAGGTTTGCATGTATACCGAAACTGGATTGAATGGTTGGTCTGGACGATCAAAGGTGAAGCCAAAATCGCCTAGCTGAACGTTTGGACGTTGCCAACCTTCAAAGCGAATTGGCAAGTTGGTGCTTTTGAAAGCGTTAAGCAATTCATACAACGGTATAAATTCGGCTTCTTCAGGAGATTTTGCCATTTGTCCATTTGCGTCTAAACTGCTCTTTGGGGCTTGGAGTTGAATTTGATAACTCTTGTTGCCACTTTGAAAGGTAATATCCCAAGTGCGAATTGATTGTCCTATTTGCCAAGTGCTTGAATATAAATTCAGATTCATCCTGTCTGGGAAGGGGAATTGACAAGTTTCGGTCATTCCAGATTTGAGTGGTTTGCTCAGGCTTTCAACCACTGTTGCACCAGCTTTCTCGAGGATGGTTTTCAGGTCAACAATACGAATATAAAGTGGTGAACAGAAACCATTGCCGTTACTTGCAACCATGAGGAAATTGGATTCTGCCCAACCAACTTGGGCTTGACTGCTCGAGATTCCAGCAATTGTCAGGGCTGTAGCAGCTATTGCTGCAAAAACTGCTTTAGAAAAACTTGGCATGACATGCTCCTTAAAAAGTCCTGAATTGATGCTCGAGGCTGCGCCCATTTCGCTCACCGCTGTCTCGAGGGCGTTGGTGTTCCCTTGCATCTCGAGTTGCCAGATTCGCGCTTCGATGCTGCCGCGCAATTCAGCTTGAACCTCGAGTTTCTTAGCACCGTACAAACCGCGTGTGGCTCGAGAAATGTACAGCTCGAGTTGGCGGTTCATGATTTCCCCAACAAAGCACTCATGGCTTGGTCAAAGGCTTGCTGCTCACGGCGTTTGTCTGATAATTCTTTTTTGCCACTTTCGGTCAGTTCATAGAATTTCACAGGGCTGCCACCGCGTGGCAAATACTGGAACGAGCCTTTGATAAACCCACTTTTCTCGAGTCGGTGCAGCGCTGGGTAGAGCGTACCTTCCTTAAAGTCAAAGTAACCATTGGTGCGTTCCGATGCTTCTCGGGTGATTTCCCCACCATAAATTGGGGACGGTTCGATGATGGCAAGCAGAATCAAATCCAAATTGCCTTTGAGGAGGTTGGCGTTCATGATTGCCTCCGTTCTCGAGTTGGCTGCGTTCCGGGTTCGCGCCTTCTCGAGGTGTCCTAGGATAGTGACATCGTAATCCTATGTCTCTCATTTTGTCAAGGTGGGAAGACCAGAGGAGAGGAAAAAGAGGAAAGGCGACCTGATGGTGCAAAAAATTCAGGTCATCCATCAGATTCATCTGAGAAAAATTTTGCAGAACATGCTTTTTGAGGTTACTCGTCAGTGCAAAATCAGATCGAATAACCGATTAGGATTTGTCCGAAAATAATATCCGTGAATTGCTCGGGTTAGGCAAGCCCAACCCCTACGGCTGGATATGGGTTTAATCGTAGGGGCGGGGCTTGCCTCGCCCTTCGCAGACGATGATGATCGTTTTCCAAATCGGGAAGTTATTTCAGGACAAATCCTTAACCCGCACCGACCACTTGCTCGAGAAAATACCGATGCAAACGCGGATCATTGGTCAGTTCAGGGTGAAAACTCGAGGCAAGCAAACGCCCTTTTCGAGCAAGGACAATCTGATGGTCGTACTCCGCTAAGACTTCCATGCCCTCGCCCACCGACTCGAGAATCGGCGCTCGGATGAACAAGGCTGGAAATGGTGTCTCGAGACCTTTCACTTTGAGCGGTGTCTCAAAACTAGCCACTTGCCGCCCAAAAGCATTGCGCTTGA
>JAAFJQ010000425.1 GCA_013298185.1 Deinococcales bacterium | reverse complement strand
GGTTGGCACAGCAAAGACACCATCGTTGGATTTGAGGTTGCTGGCATCTTGTCCGTCGGTGGCGATCCACATGTTGCCTTTGTTGTCAAAGGAAATGTTGTCTGGGGTGGCGACTGGGGAAACTTTGTCTTTGGGGAAACCAGCGAAGAAGGTGCTTGGGTCGCTTGGGTTGCCGCAGACCAAGAATAAGCTCCATTTGAAGGTGGTGGCGGCGGCATCGTTGTTGGTTTCGAGCATCTCGAGGATGTGTCCGTCTTTGTTGTCGGCTCGAGGGTTGGCTTTGTCTATTTGCGCGGCGGTGCGGCGGCTGTTGTTGGTCAGTACGCAGTAAACTGCGCCTGTCACAGGGTTGCGTTCAAAGTCTTCTGGTCGGTCCATTTTGGTTGCGCCGAGTAAATCGGCGGCTTGACGGGTTTTGATGCAGATTTCGGCTTGTGTGCCAAAGCCATTAGCGGCGGTCAGTTTGTCAAAGCCCACGACCATTGGTAGCCAAGTTCCGGTGCCGTCGTCGTTGAGTTTTGCCACGTACAACGTGCCTTCGTCGAGCAAGTTCATGTTGGCAGCGCGGTTGGTGGGGTTGTATTTGCCTTTGGTGACAAATTTGTACATGTAATCAAAGCGCTCGTCGTCGCCCATGTACATCACCACGCGACCATCGGCAGCGAGGCTGGTTTCTGCGCCTTCGTGCTTGAATCGTCCCAAGGCGGTGCGTTTCTTTGGGGTCATGGTTGGGTCGTAAGGGTCAATTTCGACGATGTAACCAAAGCGGAATGGTTCGGTCGGGTTGGCTTCGAGGTTAAAGCGTTCGTAATGGTTTTCCCAGACGCGCCCAGAGGCTTTGGCGGGCAATCCATAACGGGCGTGCAGGGCTTTGATGCTGGCATCTTTGACGTTGTCATTAAAAGCAAAGTATTGGTTGAAGTTCTCTTCGGCGGTTAAAATTGTTCCCCATGGGGTTGTACCGCCAGCGCAGTTGTTAAGCATACCCAAAACCCGTTTACCAGTTGGGTCGGCTTTGGTTTGCAAGAGCGGGTGTCCTGCCGCAGGTCCAGTGATTTCCATTGGGGTGGTGGCGGTGAAACGGCGGTTGTAATTGGATACTGGCAGGTACTCAATGTTGCCACTGGTGTCGCGGAAAACTTGAACCACGGTGCCGCCGTGGGCTGCGAGTTCGACATCCACTTGTTCTTTGGTGGCTTTACCCGCCGCATAACCGGGGAACATCAGCTCGGGGTTGGTGTACTCGTGGTTTGCCCAGAGCAGGGCTTGGCTCGAGCGTTTGGATTGATAACCGGGCAGTGGCAAGAAGGAAACATAGTCGTTGTTGTAACCAAAACTGGCTTCTTGGCTCTTGGCATCCCAATTGGTGTGGTCAAAGCGCTTTGCACCGCGACTGATTGGGTCGCCCCAACGAATCACGACGTTGTATTCGTAGCCTTGTGGCAGGAGGATTTTATCTTCGGTGGACAAACTGATCGGCTTAAAGCCAAGGTTTGCGCCTTGGGCAGCCGCCGGTACGAAGCTCGAGACTCCAGACAGCATCAGCAGACTGGCAAAACCACCTTTGAGGATGCTGCGGCGGTCAATGGCTTGTTCGATGATGTTCTTGCTGTAATCATTCTCGGATTGGTTCAGCACTGGGGTAGCGCAAGCATCGCCGCATTTCCAGTGGCAAGTGGCGCTGGTACGATTGCCCGAAGTATCGAATTCTGTTGTATCCAACATCAGTTTCATAAATCACTCCTTGAAGTACATTTGCTTCGAGACTCAATACATCATGGAATTGTCATCCAAGTTTCAGCTCAGGCTGGTTTTTGCCAAGCCGTGGCGTAAAGCACACCCGCTTCAACCTCGAGCTTCACGGCTTTCAGGGGATCACTGGCGGGACCCGTGATTACACTGCCGTCCAAGGCATTAAACACACTGCCGTGGCAGCCACACTCGAGTTGCCGCAGTCCATTTGGCAATTGCGAGATGCAACCAATGTGGGTGCAAGTGCGGCTGTAAGCACTGTAAAAGACTTTTTGATGCTCAAAAAGACGCGGATTGGCTCTGCTTGGAGCTGGCACGCGCACCAGGACGCAAGCCTCGCCTTGGAATCTAAATTCAGCATCATCCCAATCTTTTGATAGTTTCTCGAGTTCAACAATTTTGACTCGAGTCACGGTTTGCGCTAAGGCTTGACCACTGACTGCCAACGCCACTCCTGCGCCTAG
>JAAFJQ010000424.1 GCA_013298185.1 Deinococcales bacterium | reverse complement strand
TTGGAGCAGGGTCCCACAAATGCCGGTTGGTGCGTTGAAAAAGTGTGGACATGGCACTACCACGATTTGAAGCATTTCTACCGCGTGGCATGAGTCCATCAAGCGTTACAAAACCTTGCTTATCCACAGCAACCCATAAGCCATTGACAAAATCCACATCAGTTTGCTCTAACCCTTGTAGCAAGCTGGATAAATGCCAAGGAAACCACAAATCGTCGTGCGAAAGCCATGCTGTGAATTTACCTTTGGCTTGCATCAGTGCATAATTAATTGGCGTGGCTGGATTGCCTGAATTGCTGGGCAAATTGTGCCATAGAATTCTGGAATCAACAAATGCTGCCACCACCGATTCTGTATCGTCGGTGCAACCATCTCCGACCACCCACAATTCAAAGTCAGTAAAATCTTGTGCCAAGGCACTGGCGATGGCGTATTTCAGAGTATGCGTCGAG
The DNA here is from genome assembly GCA_013298185.1 of Deinococcales bacterium. GTDB lineage: Bacteria > Deinococcota > Deinococci > Deinococcales > JAAFIG01 > JAAFIG01. Next base: position 1,768 of record JAAFJQ010000424.1, on the reverse strand, counting down.
TTATACGTTGGTAGAATAATCGTCACACAAGGTACAGCATTGGTCTCAACACATGGCACAGCATCAAGCGCAACATCAGATGCAGCATTGGTCATAACGCAGAGTATACTCGAGCCAATGAAAATCGGCTTGATTGGTTGTGGCGCTTGGGGACAATTCATATTGCGCGATTTGGTCAGCTTAAATTGCGAAGTTTATGTGGTCGCCCGATCCAAAGAAAGTATCGCTCGCGCCGAACAACACCGTGCAACTCGAGTGGTACATGACCTCAACCAGCTGCCCGAAGTAGCAGGGTACGTTGTTGCCACCTCAACGACAACCCATGCAGATCTGGTTATGCAGTTATTGCCTAAAAACAAGCCGATCTTTGTTGAAAAAGTCCTTGCACCCAACCCACATAGCGCTCAAAAAATCGCTGCTCTTGGGCAAGGGCAGGTTTTTGTGATGGACAAATGGCGCTATCACCTCGGGGTGCAAAAACTGCGTGAGTTGACCCAAAATCTAACTTTTGGCAAATTACTTGGCATTAAAACCACCCGCATTGGTTGGGGCAATCCCCATCTGGATTGTGACACCATTTGGCATCTGACATCGCATGATTTGTCAATTGTCTACGAAATTTTGGGGACTTTACCAGATGCAACATACGCTTATGCCGAGATCTTAGATCAGCCCGTTGCGCTGCATGGTATTTTGGGCAGGAATCCTTTTGTGCAAATCGAAGTTTCGAGCAGAAGTCAAATCTTGAGCCGCAAAGTCAGCTTGCATTTTGAAAAAGCCGTAGCAACACTCGGCAGCGGCTACGATAACTTTATCGAAGTTGCTGTTGACAACCAAAACCTGAGAGCGCCAGTCCATCTCGAGCGAATAGAATTTGCTCAGGAAATGCCATTGTATGCCGAACTCGAGGCATTTATTGAACACCTGCGCGGGGGAGTAGCCCCCAAAAGCAGCGCACAAGAAGCCGCGCTTTTTGTACAACGCATAGAAGAGCTGCGGTTGCTCGCAGGATTACCTGCCTCAGCAAGCGAATGAGCCTTGGGCTGGCTCGAGTTGCGACATTAAATCCTGAAAAGACTCAGCTTCTTGGTCACGTTTGGAAAGATGTGGCTGGGTAGCACCAAAATCCAAACCAAGTTCTGTATCCGCCCAAGAACAACCAAGCTCATCTGCCAGATTCCAGTATTCAGAGACAGCATAAATATGCACTGAAGGCTCGAGAAAATAAAATCCATGTGCCACTCCAGGAGGAATGATAATCGCAGTTAGCGCATCACCAGATAACTCGAGCATAGCGGTTTGCTGATATGTGGCTGAGTGAAGCCGCAAATCACGCAAGCCCACCCGTGCTTTACCAGAGGCAATAATCAAATAATCCCAGTGCCGCAAATGCACATGAACCCCACGTAAAACATTGGCTCGAGAATTGATCATGTTCCACTGAATCGGCAAGACGCCTATATCCCACTCCGCTCTGAACAATTCAGTAAACACGCCTCGGTCATCAGCATTCATTTTAAGTGGTTTGATATTCACCAATGAAATATTCATAACAACCATCCTACTCTACGATTTTCTTTTGGGTAACTGACTGTTTTCTTTGGCTAGAGCCTCCGAAAGAATGCCATTTCATCGTAAGTTACAGGACAGACACAGGGGTCTGTCCCTACATTCAAGGCATGAAAAATGCGTGAGGTAGGGGGCGACCCAGCCCGTCAGGTGCATCTTTGGGGTCAAGAACGAACCCCCGTGTTCGCCCTGTTTTTCC
>JAAFJQ010000423.1:1437-2221 GCA_013298185.1 Deinococcales bacterium | reverse complement strand
TCGAGAACTCAAAATCAAACTGGTTCAAGCCTTCTCGCTGGCGCGGTCTGCTCCTCAAGTACAAGCGAACCCATACCCGACTTTGCCACTTGCTGCAACTGCCCCAGTGGTGGATACCATAGCCTCAGCCGACCCCATGAGCCAAATGCTTAACCTAATGCTGACGGTACGCACTCAGCAAATACAACTCGAGGAACGGCTTAAACGGCTCGAGCGGTAAACCTAGCATGGGGAATAGGGCTTCCTATTCCCCTAGTCTTCCTTGGCATCTTCGATTAACTGAGCAATCATTTCTGATATTCCAAGGTTTTTTTGTGCAGCTAACATTCTTAATTTATGGCGTTGATCTTCGGTTAATTGTGCATTTACTTGCACAATGTTGTTACGTTCACGGTAATCACTCGAGGATTCATATTTTTTGCCTTTGGCTTGAACTTTACTTGGCATCAAATCCCCCTGCGCTTCGGCACAATCTCAAAGACCCGTCCGACTACTCGAGCTTCGTCCGGTGCAAATGGCGCGTATTTCGTGTTGTCCGAAACCAGCATCATGCTGTCAATCGGAGTCCCATAAAACCGTACTCGTTTGACTACTGCGCCAACACCAGGAATCTGCACCACATAAACCCTCGAGTCTTTGATTACGGTGTCTTTAGTATCAAGCAGAACCACGTCACCGTCTTTAATATCGGTTTCTGTATTCCCAGCCGTCATGCTGTCGCCTGTAATTCGCACCGCTTCAATGCCATTCCTCATGGCGGCTCGAGGCACAGCAATCATCCCGT
>JAAFJQ010000423.1:0-1427 GCA_013298185.1 Deinococcales bacterium | reverse complement strand
GTCCGTTTCCTGCCGCCGCGATGTCACGCACGGGCATCATCAGCCAGTTTTCGGTACTCGAGACGTAACCACCAATGGCTTTTTCTTCGGTGTTCATGGTGGTGCGTATGCTCTTGGCGTATTCAATGCCAAGAGCTTGAAGCATTTCGTCGGTTGTCCATTTGTATGCGGCGGCTTTGCCTTCGTACCACTCGAGACCATAACCGGGAATGGGTTCATGTCCATTCTCGAGACGGCTTAAAAACGCTTGGGAGATACCAAGGCGCATGGAAAAGGCTCTTTGGCTGCGTTCTTTGGGACTAGAGTCAGGTAGGTTCTCACGGCGTTCACGCAGTGCTTGCCCTTGTCTGATGTATTTTCCTGCTTCGGCGCTGCCCACGGGTCGCCCTCGTTCTCGAGTTAGGGTCATGGTGGTATTGTGCCAAGTTCACACCCTCGAGTCTAATTAGTGATAACGTATTGCTTAAAGTATTTTATAATGTATCACTTGATTTATTTTGTGATAACAAATATAATAGTTTTATGGACATAGGTCAAGCCATAAAACGAATCCGTAAAAAGCAAAAGTTGCAGAGCAACGACCTTGCAGAAATCGTCGGTGTGGTTCAGTCCGAAGTTTCCTTGGTTGAAAATGGCAAACGTGATTTACGTCTATCTACTATTGCCAAATATGCCCTTGGACTTGGTATGCGCCCGTCTGAGTTGATTCGCATTGCCGAGGAAGCCCAATGAGCGTCCGCACCATCAGCCCTAACCAATTTGCCAAACTCGTTGGTGTTGGTGTGCAGAAAATTCATGCACTGTTGGACGCTGGCGAAATTCGCCATGTGCGGTCTTTGTGCAACCCCAAAAAGCCTAATCGTCGTCCGCATCGGTACATTCCCGATTTTGAGGTAGAAGAATTCTTGAGGCGCAACGCCAAATAAAAAACCCGTGTTGCAAGCACGGGAAAAGGAAACCTATGGAAAATAATAGCACGGGCAAGGCTGTTTATACAGCCATCAGCAGCATCACTGGAAAACTCGCATCGCTTGGCGGCATTGCCAAAGACAAAAAGGCAGGGTCAGGTGGTGGAAGTAGCTACAATTTTCGCGGTATTGATGATGTTTATAACGCACTTGCTCCACTTTTAGCAGAGCATGGGTTGGTTATCCTTCCTCGAGTTTTACGGCGCGAGGTTGCAGAGCGCACCAGCAAAAGCGGTACAGCTATGTTTTATGTGACCGTGGAGACTGAATTTGATTTTGTTGCCGCAGCAGATGGCTCTATCCACACAGTCAAAACCTTTGGTGAGGCTATGGACATGAGTGATAAAGCCACCAATAAGGCAATGTCAGCAGCTTATAAATATGCCGCTTTTATGGCGTTTGCAATTCCAACCGAAGGTGACAATGATTCAGAAAACCAGAGTCACGAAGTTTCAGCCC
>JAAFJQ010000422.1 GCA_013298185.1 Deinococcales bacterium | reverse complement strand
TTCAAGGTGAAGCAGGTGGGCTGGGGTTGCTTTTGCAAGCTGCAAGTAATACGCGGCGTGATGCTGCGCCACTTCTTGCCACTGCTCAGGATTGCGCTGCAAGTGTTCTTCGGCGTACTGACGAATCAATTCATGCAGATGATAACGATTGGTTTGCGCGTTCCGCACCACCAAACTCGAATCGCTCAGTGCCAGTAAATCACGGTGATTGATTTTACTGATCTGCTGCGCGGCTGATTTATCAAAACCACCTCGGAAAATCGCTAAGCTGGCAAGCGCAATTTGCTGACTTGGGCTGAGCAAAGCAAATGAATGATTAAACACCGCTCGTAAACCATTTTGCTGCACTGGTAAACGCTCCAAGCCACCCTCGAGAAAATCAAGGTTGTGTTGCACTTCGGCTAAAATTTCTGGTAACGACAACGCCCGAGTCCAAGCCGCTGCCAACTCGATCGCCAGTGGCGTACCAACCAAGACATGACAGAGCTTCACCAGCACAGCCGCATCAGAAGTTGCCAAAACAAAACGCGAATGCCGCCGCGCAGCTTGTAAAAACAAAGTAGCACTGGCACAACCAAGGTCATTGGCACTTTGCGGTAAGCTCAGACCGTGTAACTCAAGGATCTGTTCTTGGCGCAGAGCCAATTTGAACCTCGAGGTCAGCATCACCCGCCAAGAAGCTGGCAGCACCTGTTCAATCAATTGCCGTGTGGCATCCAAGCACTGCTCAACATTATCAAGCAGCAACACCTGTGCGGGGCGGCGCTCGAGCCAAGCCCGCAATTCAAGGTCGGCGTTCCCCTGCCCCGATAAAACCGCGCCAAGCGCGGCAGCCACACTCGGGACTAAGCTCTGACCAACAAAACCCGCCAGTGGAACAAAACACACGGCTTGGTTCTTAACGGCTGCCAAAGCCAACGAAGTCTTACCAATGCCACCCACACCAATGATGCTCAGCACACGGCTACCAGCCTGCTCGAGCCAGACTTGCACCTGCTCGAGTTCAGCTTCACGCCCAATCAAACTGCTTTCCAATGAACGCACTGCACGGGTACGAAGACTCGGATGTTCTAATTTTTCAATTGCTTTTTTGACTTCTAAACTGGGTGTTTCACCAAGTTCAGCTAAGGCTTTTTGATGCAGCGCCACCAAACGTTGCCCGCTTTCCATCGAAACAGACTGTGCAATTTGCAGCCCCTCGAGCAGCAAATCCTCCTCGAGCGGCGCGTGAATCAGGGCAGCCTCGAGAATGTTCAGCGCCTCGAGTGGTTCAAGCGCAAGCGACTGCGCCACCCGCCGACTGGTGTGCAGAAACTGTTGCAGTAGATTCTCGCGTTCAATCGTCAGCCAAGCACTGAATTCGCTGGTGTCACTGACCAAGCCACTTAAGAACTCACCTTTGTACAACCCCAAAGCAGCTCGAGGATTTTCTGGCAGCATCGCTTGCCAATCTTGCACATCGGTTGTGCCACGAAATCGCAGAAGTTGATGATTGGTTTCAATCAAATCGCCCAATTTTTTACTGCACCGGTACAAGAGTTGCCGCATCCGTCCAGCGCCAAGTTCAGTGTCACCATCATCCCAGAGCATCATCGCAAGGTCAGAGCGTTGAACAGGTACTTTTTGACTGGTTAGAAAAGCCAACATACACAACAAACGATCGAGCGCCAAAAACTGCATGCCGCTATCCGTCTCGAGTTGAGCCTGTCCAAACAGACGTAAACGCCATGTCACCTCAGCATCCTACCCGCTCGAAGAATCATTGAATAGTGCTATGAACTGCACGGTAATTTTAAGATGATTTACAACGGCGTGGTGTAAGCGCTGGTGATACCACCATCGGCTAAGAAGGTCGCGCCTGTGGTGAAACTCGAGTCATCCGAAGCCAGCCACAGCGCAGCTTTTGCCATTTCCTCGGCTTCACCAAAACGCCCCATAGGAATATGCACCAAACGGCGTTGACGTTTTTCTTCGGTGTCGAGGTATTTCATTAGCAGTTCTGTACGCAGTGGACCCGGGCAGAGTGCATTGACCCGAATGCCTTGACGTGCATGAATCGCCGCCAGTTCTCGAGTCATGCTCAGCACTGCGCCTTTGCTCGAGGTGTATGCCAGTTGCGGCGTGGCTGCGCCCAGTACCGCCACAAACGAAGCGGTGTTGATGATGCTTCCGCCACCAGCTCGGAGCATCGCAGGAATAGCGTATTTGCAACCAAAAAACACGCCTT
>JAAFJQ010000421.1 GCA_013298185.1 Deinococcales bacterium | reverse complement strand
AGGTGCGCGTCTGTGGTCAAGACAGGTGCTGCTTTGGGGTCAAGAAGCGCTGTTTTGTGGGAGAGGGTGACGATTCGGGTGAGGGGCTGACTGCCCATGTTTCTACGTATCCTGAAGGCTATTTATACGGATTCCCGAAAATCAGTTAGCGGTTTTCGCCACTTTTTGATGATTACTATGGGTATTTTTGTAAACTGTATTTAGAGAATCCGTATTACCTGACCTCGAATTATTTACAAACCGCGACGGCTTTTTCGTCCACACCTTCGCATAAAATGGCTTTGCTGATCCATTTGGCATCCAAAACCACATTGAGGTTGGCTCGAGTCACCGCTACGGGCTTAATGAACACCGAGTTCATCCGAACCTTGTTTGGACCTTTGCTGAAAATTGAACGCCCAGCAATCGAGGTGACACTCTTGCCTTGAGCCAAGTGCAGTGCAATCTCACCAGCTTTTTTACCAAGAGCGCGGGCATCTTTCCAAACCGAAACAGTTTGCGTTCCTCGAGCCACACGGTTCAGAGCGGCTAAATCGCCATCTTGTCCTGAAACAGCGACTTTGCCAGATAAGCCCACAGAGCTGAGTGCTGCAACCACGCCACCTGCCATACCATCATTGCTGGCAACGACTGCGTCCACTTTGTTCGAGTTGCGGGTCAGGATTTGCTCCATGCTGCGCTGTGCATTTTCGGGTTTCCAGCCTTCGGTGAACTGTTCGCCTACCACTTTAATATCGCCGCGTTTGATGGATGGATTTAAGACCTCGAGCTGACCGCCGTGCAAGAAGGTGCTGTTTGGGTCGCCTGGGTCGCCTTTGATGAACACATAATTGCCTTTGGGTTTGGCTTTTAAGACTTCTCTGGCTTGCATTCTGCCAACTTCGACGTTGTCAAAGGTCAAATAAAATACACTGGCTTCTTCGATTAAGCGGTCATAGGCAACCACAGGAATTTTGGCTGCTTTGGCTTTGGCGATGGCTGGCATAATCGCATCTTTGTCCATTGCCAGAATAATTAACGCATCTACTTTTTTGGAAATCAGGGTGTCAATATCATTGAGTTGCTTTTCACTCGAGGCTTGTGCATCGGTGCTGACACTGGTTGCACCTGAAAAAGCAAAGACTTGTGCCATGGCGGCTTCATCGGTGCGCCAACGCTCCTCTTGGAAGTTTGACCAACTGATACCAATGGTGTACTTTTTTTGTTGTGCCTGACCAATCATCAAGGTGCTAAATGCCGCCAAGGTGCTGATTCCAAGAACCATTTTCCAATTCATAAAAACTCCTTTCAAAACCATCAAAGCCACTCGAGAAAATCGCTGTACTTGATTTGGGCTTGGTAAGAGTATTTCATAAAAAATTCCCAACCCATGTGCAGAACCAGCACGGGATGGGAATTTGAGCTTCTAGCTTTTAGAGCTTCATCTCTTGGCATTACCTCGAGAACATCAAAGCTCGAGACTAGAAGCTAATAGCAAGCAGCTTATTTCTACACTGCATTTGGAACATTCGGCATCACACCACCGATAATCATGCCCAGCACTTGGTCGTGATCTACCTCTTTGGTGTTGACTGTGCCTACTACCTTGCCGTTTTTCATGACGGTGCAACGGTCTGCTAAGTCAAAGACATCGTGCAAGTCGTGGCTGATTAAAAAAATACCCACACCTTCGGCTTTCAGGGCAGCAATCAACTCAGAGACTTTGGCAGTTTCTTCTGGTCCAAGGGCGGCTGTGGGTTCGTCCATAATCAGCACTTTGGCTTTGAAGTACACCGCCCTGGCAATCGCTACAGTTTGGCGTTGACCACCCGACATGTTCTGCACGGGTACGCGCAAACTTGGAATTTTCACGCGCAGCCGATCCAAGACCTTGCGAGCCTCAACTTCCATTTCGTCTTCGGATAAAACAATCCCGTTGACTTTCTCGCGTCCCAAAAAGACATTGGCAACAGCATCCAAGTTATCTGCCAGCGCGAGGGTTTGGTAAATGGTTTCAATCCCGTTTTTCTGCGAATCTTGTGGGTTGCGGATTTCCACGGATTGCCCAGCAATTTTGATGTCGCCTGAATCGGCTTGGTACGCGCCTGACAAGACTTTAATCAGTGTGCTTTTGCCCGCGCCATTGTGACCAAGTAAGCCCACCACTTCGCCGGGGTATAAATTCACCGAGACATCATCAAGTGCTTGGTTGCCACCGAAGCGCAAGGAGATGTTGTTCATTTCAATGAGTGGATTCA
>JAAFJQ010000420.1 GCA_013298185.1 Deinococcales bacterium | reverse complement strand
AGTAGGCGACCATGCGCTTGAGGTCTTTTTGTGCCATGGCGCAGTACGCGCCGTAAATCACGCCGATGGTGGCAAGAATTGCTAATATCGTTTGGAATTGCTGCATTTGCTCGGGCATCAAGCCTAAGTTAAAGCGCAGGATGCCGTAACCACCCATTTTCAGCAGCACACCCGCCAGCATGATTGAACCGCCCGTTGGCGCTTCGGTGTGGGCGTGAGGCAGCCAAGTGTGAACTGGAAAGGCAGGGAGCTTGATGAGAAAGGCAATCATAAAGCCCCAGAAAATCAGGGCAATACCAGGCAGGGATTTAATCGTCTCGAGGTTCGCCAACAGCACTTCGTAATCAAATGAGAGCGGTTTGTCCGTGGCGCTCGAGACTCCAAATGCCAGTGCCAGCATCGAAATCAGCATCAGCACCGAGCCTGTCAAGCTGTAAATCACGAATTTCACACCTGCATAACGGCGGTTTTCGTAACCCCAGACAAGAATAATGAAGAACATTGGAATCAGCACCACTTCCCAGAAGAGGAAGTACAAAATTAAATCCAGAGCGCCGAAAACACCTGTTACACCAGCTTGCATCACCAGAAAGAGGGCGAAGAAGCTCTTTTTCTCTTCATCCCACGAAGCCAGCACCGAAACAAGAGTCAGAAGCGCGGTCAGAAAGACGAATGGGAGCGACAAGCCATCCAAGCCAACAAAGTAACCAATGCCAGCTTGAGGAATCCAAGGCACTTTCTCGACAAACGCAAGTTGCCCAGAACTGGTGTTATACGAAAAGTACATGATTGCACTGATGATCGTGGTAATCAGGCTTGCAGCCACAGCAATGCGTTTAGCGATGGCGGTACTCGAGACAGCCGCGACAATCGCAGCTAAAAGCGGAATCAGAATTAAAGCAGTAATCATTTGCCACCCCCGGCGAACGCCACGGCAAAGGCAAGAATCAATGCCAATCCACCAAGCACGGTTAAGCCAGCGTACCAGCCCAAGGCACCCGTTTGAATGCGGCGTGTGGCATCACCAATCACGACCACAAGCCCACCAACGAAGTCAACCGCACGATCCACGACGTTCTTGTCAAGCCAAGCAAACAACCATTGAATGTCATTGGAGATTTTGGCAGGTCCAGCGTAGAAGTAATCGTCTATGTAATAACGGCGTTGCAGAATTCGGGTCAGCCATTCGGGCGCTCGAGCCTTGGTGACATCGGCGTTCCAGTACATACCAATGGCAATTCCAGCCCCAACCACCACCAGCGCAGCCGAGAGCGCAAAACCAAACCATAGCGTCTCGAGCGGCGCGACTTCGGGGACAGCGCCAACGTAAACAAAGCGTTGCAACCAGAAATTGGCAAATGGACTGCCAACAAAGCCCATGATTGTGGCGAGCGTGGCGAGGCTGACCAAGGGGATAATCATTTCGGGACCCGATTCGTGTGGATGATCCACATGTCCATGTCCGTGATCGTGTTTCTTTTGTTCTTCGACATCGGCTTTGGACATATTCAGCGTAGGTTCGCCTTCGTTGTTCCACGCCGCCAGCACCCACGGTGAGACTTGCTTGGGTTTATGGAAGGCAATAATGAACATGCGCGTGGTGTAAAACGCGGTCAGTACCGCCACGGCGCAACCGACCAACCAGAGAATCTGGTTCTCGCCTTGGGCAACATGCAGGATTTCGTCCTTTGACCAGAAACCAGCCGTGAGTGGGAAGCCCATTAAGCTCAGTGAGCCAATGCCCACCGTTGCCCAAGTCCATTTTTGGTACTTGGACAGCCTGTCCATCTCGAAGATGTCTTGTGTACCCGAGCCGTGAATCATGCTGCCTGAGCCGAGGAACAAGAGCGCCTTGAAAAAAGCGTGGGTCAGCAAGTGAAACAGCGCCGCCGCATAACCAAACAAGCCTAAGCCCATGAACATCAAGCCCAACTGCGATAAGGTACTGAACGCCATAATCTTTTTGGCATCGGCTTGAGCAGGAGCCATCGTTGCTGCGAAGAGCGCGGTAAAGCCACCGAGCCACGCGATGATTGGCAGGACACCGCCAACGTCCATGATCGGGAAGACTCGAGCCACGAGGTAAACACCAGCCGCGACCATTGTGGCTGCGTGAATCATGGCAGAAACAGGTGTTGGACCTTCCATCGCATCGGGCAGCCAGACATGCAAGGGGAATTGCGCCGATTTACCAACTGCTGCGATGAACAGCAACAAGCCAATGCCGAATGCCGCGCCACCGAGTTTGCTCTCGAGGTCAGCGTAAGGG
>JAAFJQ010000042.1:7587-22176 GCA_013298185.1 Deinococcales bacterium | reverse complement strand
TGCTTGGCTCGAGCCGCACTGACCGTACCGGGATTGACCTCGAGCGTGGCTTCGGCTGCCCAGCCAAAATGCTGACGAATGGTGCTGACCAAATCCTCGAGTTCGGCATCTCGCAAGAACGAGGGCGTGCCACCACCAATGTAGACCGTCTCGAGTGGGAATGCGCCGTGTTCTTGTACCAATAGCGTGGCATCAAGCTCGAGTTGTGCAAGGTACGCCTCGACCAGACCCCCGCGCCGTTCAACCACATGAAAATCGCAGTATGGGCAGATGGTTGGGCAGAATGGAACATGAACGTACAAGTGTGGAATCATGGCAAACCAACAAAAGTTTGCTCGACGTACTCAGTCACCAATGGCTGGAGCATAGCGCGTTGCTTACGAAAAAGCAGTGCCGCATCCCTCGAGCGCCACTGGCTTGGTTGCAACTCGAGCGGCAAGTCAGGATCGGAAAACAAAAATTTTCGGTACTCATGCAGCAAATGCACATAAAATCCAAAGGCTTTCTCAGGAGTTTCTACCAATTCAAGGCTCGAGAATTTTTCAATAAACGCTAGATATGTCTGATTCAAAGCGCTGACATCCCAAGTGCTTTGGACAATCTCGAGCGGTTCGCGTGAACCCAAGTGCTTGGCTTCAAAGACATCCACAAAAGATTCTAGACCATGGGCTTTGACCAATTGCAGCGCCTCTTCGCCTAGGTCGTTGGGGCTGATCCAAACGCCATGTTGCAAAGCCCCAAAACCCAGAATCAGTAACTCTTTTCTTAAGCCATCTCGAGCCTCGCGGTGCGTTTCAGGAATCGAATAACCCAATATGCGCCATGTGCCATCCCAAGTTCGGTCTAACGTTTGGTACAAACGCCCAACCGCGCGATGCACCCGCCAACGCACTTCGGGTGTCAGGGCATAAAATGATTTCCGACCTTGGCGTTGCACCGCAACCCAACCTGTGCGCTGACTGCGCGAAATCGCGGCTCGTACTGCTGCTTCGCTAAAACCAAGCAGTTTCATCCAAGCGATAATTGTGCCAGTCCAAACCACATCTCCGCGAGGATGCACAAATTCGCCAAACAAGGTAAATAAACTCGAGCGGGCTTTCATGCCGTTGCCTGTTCTAGGATTTCTCGAGACAACAACTTGGCACTGCCTTTTTGTAGGGCGTTGGATAACTTAAAGCGCGGCAAGTCAAATTCATTTGGGATACCCAAGAGCTTATCGGCGACCATCTCGCCAAAGTAAGCCGCGAACTTAAAGCCATGCCCTGAGCAAGGGCTGACCAGCAGCACACGGCTCGAGTTCAGGTGCGTATCCAAAATAAAATCATGGCTTGGTGTGTTGGTGTACAAACAAGTTCGGGCTTGAATCAAACGCCAATCCTCGGGCAGGTGTGTCTCGAGCCAAGTTTTGGCTCTGCTGATGGCTTGTTGCGGCACTTCAAAACCTCGAGTTTCAACATCGGTTCGGCTGCCACTTTGATGCAAACCAAGTTTCACGCCGGGCAAACCCTGAGCCGGAAAACCATAAGCAAGGCTGTTATGGTCAATAAAAATCGGAAAACGTGCTGGCGTAAAAACCGATACATCCTTTGGCGCAAAATACATCACACTCTCCAAAGTCACCTCGAGTTTTGCCTTTAAACTTGGCACGAGTTTTGGCAGCCAAGCACCGGCTGCCACCACAATCTGGGAGGCGGCAAAATCGCCTTGGTTGGTCTTAACTGCTGTATTCTCGAGGTCAATTTCTTGCACCACACAATCTTCAAGTAGCGTCGCACCAAGTTTCCGAGCTTGTGCCACCATCAATTCAACGCTTCTCGAGGGCATGACAATCCCAGCTTCTGGACTGAAAAGCGCTTCGGCATTGTCGGCTAAATTCCACTGTGGATACCGGGCTTTGAGTTGACTCGAGTTTAAGCGTTCATAGACTGCTCCAACTTCGGACATGGTTTGCGCTGTGCGCTCAAAACTTGGGTTGCCCGCAAAACCCAAATCCAAACCACCAAATAAATGCAGCACCGATTCTTGAGTCTCGAGTTCAAGTTGTCGCCAAGCCGATAAGCTCCGCATTGCCAAACGAGCATAATCAGGGTCATCATAAGCAAATCGAAAAATTCTCGAGTGACCATGGCTCGAGCCTCGTTCATGCGGCACTCGAAACTGCTCGAGTAACAACACCCGTTGACCACGTTTTGACAATGCCAACGCAGTGCTGCTACCAGCTGCCCCAGCCCCAATCACAATCACATCAAAAAACTGCATAGGGTCATTCTAAACCCTTGTCAAAAAAAGTTTTTATGTTAGATTCCATGGTTGTGCAACAGCAACAAAACAATAACCCAGTGTCAGACTTCATAATTTCATTCTCGAGCAGTTTACAACTCGAGTTAAAACACCTTGATTCAGGCATGATTGAACTGAGCTTACTTGAACTCCAACCCCGTGGAGGAAAAACGCTCTTGGCTATTCAGCGCATACCAATTGAGCAACTCGAGGAATTTTTGCAAGCCCCAGTTCAATCTTAAATTTTGTCACAACCCCAAAGCGCATGTCAGAATAGCCCAATGAAAACCGCATTTCTTGGTTTAGGGCTGATGGGCTACCCCATGGCAGGGCATTTGGCAAAGGTTTTTCCAACAACCGTTTGGACACGTAACCTTGAGAAAGCCGAGCGTCATGTGGCTGAATTTAACTCGAGCTTGGCAGAAACTCCCGAAGCAACAGCCGATGCTGATGTGCTGTTCACTTGCTTTCCAACCAGTCAAGAAGTCCTGAGCATCGCCCCACGCATCTTAGAGCGTGCCAAGGCTGGTCTGATTTGGGTTGACTGCACCAGTGGCGACCCAGCCAGCGCCAGACTGCTCAGCAACATGCTCGAGGAACGCGGAATGCACTTTTTAGATGCCCCTGTTTCTGGTGGGGTCAAAGGCGCAATCGCTGGGCAACTGACCACCATGATTGGCGGCGAAGCCCAAGTTCTTGAGTCCGCTCGCCCTGCCCTCGAGACATTCGCGGCTAAAATCGTCCATGTTGGTGGAAGCGGCGCTGGTATGGCGGTCAAAGCTGCCAACCAAGCACTCTTAGGCGTGAACATTCTAGCACTGACCGAAGTGCTGCTTGGTTTAGAAAAACAAGGTGTTTCATCTCGAGCTGCTTTGGATGTGATTAACGCCAGTTCTGGACGCAGCAACGTGAGTCAGAATTTATTTCCTGAGCGGGTACTTGGCAGAGCCTTCCCCAACACGTTTGCCCTAGCCCTGATGACCAAAGACGTGCGGATTGCCGCCCAAAGCCTGCGTGAACAAGGCATTCCAGCCCCAATTGTTGGATTGACCGAGAACCTGCTCGAGATTGCCTTGCGTCAACTTGGCGATGTTGACCACGTTGCAGCAGCTCAAATGCTCGAAGTTTGGGCTGGGCAGGAGTTGGGGCATGAAGAACTAATCAGCTCTACCTAGAAACTTAGCCAGCAAACGCTGATACCACGGCACTTTATGATGCTGTACAAAGCTCTCGGCAGCTACTTTAGAACCAACATCCTGCCCATAGTGCTGACTGAGGTTATAACGATGATCCATCATAAATAAGTACAAATCAGCTTCGGTGCGCTTAGGGAAGTTCTCCAGCGCATGGACTTGGCGCATCTCCTCTACCATGCGTTGGTACAAGCGTTTGTACCAACTTTCAACTGCCTCGGCATATGGAATATCGCGTTTTAAGTTTAAGCCCAAGAAATACTTGCGCTTTTCAATATGGTCGAGCAAAATGTCGTACCGCCCGGGCGTGGTGAACAGGATTTCATAATGATCCGGCACAACCTGCTCGAGCTTGGTTTTGTTTAAGAACTGAGCGTATTCGCCCTTGATAATAAAATCCTTGATGTCATCGCCTTTTTCTGGAGCAATTGGCACATCGAGTTCAATCACTTCGGCATCAATGAATTTTTGTCCCTCGAGATGCCCAACGCTGACACGGTGGTTGCCATCTTTAACAAAGTATGTTTCGCCGACCATGTAGACTTGAATTGCAGGCATTTCCTTACCCTCGAGTTTTAAGCGGCGGATGTTCGTCCAGCGATCTTTCAAGTGATCTGCTCGTGGAAAAAAAGCCTCGTCGAAATCGCGGTAACGGTCTACACTGCCAATGATCTGGTCAATTGGAATGGTGCGAATGCCTCGGTAATGCTCGGCGGTTGGATGCAAGTGCTTCACCGCATCAAAAGGTAGTAAGTCGTTGTCCTCGCCGCGCAACCATGCGCTGAGGTCAGCCAACCAAGATTTTCGCATGGCGGTTTTTAAGTCGTGTTCTGCTTGTTGTTCAAACCAGCCCATCATGTCCCTCGCTTAGCTCGTTCTCGAGCCATGAAGCACCATACAAAACAATTGTGAAAGCGGTATCAGCTCTACTTGTGAAGCACATTCACAAGAAGTCTAATCAGTAGAAACCTGCTTGTCTGACGCAACAAAAACACTTTGACTCGAGGCTCGAATATTTTTTTGCACCGTACTTTCTGCACTGGGTAACTCGAGTTCTAAAAGCGTATAACCGTAGGCATTCACTATCCTCGAGCCAAAATCGGTTTGGTACTCGACTTTTTTGCCTTCGTAAGCATGAACATGCCCATGCACCATCAGGGCAGGCTGGTGACGGGCTAAGAACTCACCAATTTCTTTGCAGCCCCGGTGAGCATAATCTTTACCAGCATGAGGACCCGGCGGCGGGGCATGGGTTAAAAAAATATCAAAAGGCGTGCTGTGCTTGCGTTTCTCGAGCCACAACCCCCACTCGAGTTTGGCTAAACCCAGTTTGACTTCCATACCACTGTACTGTCCACCATCGTTGCGTTCGTTGTAACGCGGCGCTCCGCCCCAACCAACAATGGAAAAGTCCCCTGCGCGGATAAACTTACCGTGGGCATTGATTGCTCCGCCCGGGTCAACCATATTGCCAAGGTAGTCTTTGACTTTTTCCTCGCCATGATTGCCATGTACAAACACCACAGGGCAAGGGCAGCGGGTGGCGATAAATTCAATGTAATAACCAGGTAAGTCGCCAGCAATCAACACCAAATCCAGTGGCTCAAGACCACTCGGAAACGTGTCGCGGTAAATGTACGGATGCACCATATCCGCGACCGCCAAAATGCGCTTACGCATAAGAATTGGAGCATTGTAACCTACGTTGCTGACTGTGCCAAGTGCTGATTTGACGGTAAAACAAAAATTTTGGACTACAATGCCATTATGAAACACTTCAAAGTCTGGATGCTGGGGTTACTCCTCACCTCGAGTCTGGTGCTGGCGCAAAGTCTACCAAGTGGCACAGAAGCCAGTCTTGGACAACAGTACGCAGCCGGAACTCGAGTCAATATCTCAAAGCATGGCTTATCGTTTGTTGTACCAAATGCGTTTAACGGAACAACCGTGTTCACGGCTGGCAGCCAAGTCACGGTGTTATCTCGAGCGCAAGATGTAACTGTCGTGGTCTGGGCATTCTCAAACCTCGAGCCTCAAGATGCGGCGCTGTGGTTGGCTTACCCGATTGAAATCAGTGAGAACCTGAAATTCCAACTCCAAGCCCCGCCTGTGGTGCAAAGCAAATTGGTTTATGCGTATCACACCAGCCCACAATTGGACAGCCTAACCGTGATTTCATTTGGCTTAAACAGCGCCATTGGTTTCACCATCATCAGCACCAAAAGCGCCAGCCAAGAACTGCCAAGCATCGCCAATTCGCTTCTTGGCAATGTATCCTTTGCACCCAGCCCGACCTCTGACACGGTGCAACGCCTTCGCCAAGGTTTGGGCGGATTGTACTTGCTGCATTACTCATTCAAAGCGATTGGCTCGAGCGGCTTTGGCGGCACTGAAAACAAACGCCAATGGGATTTATGCTCCAACGGGCAATACGCTTATTTTGGACGGGTAGAAAGCAGCTACACAACCAATAATCCATATGCCAACTCGAGTCTATCGGTGTTTAACACAAGCGGTGCCAATGAAGTTGGCACTTGGCGGGTTTTTGCCCTAAACGATGCCTATGCTTTACTGACCATATCCAACCAAGGAGTTTTGGACACCCATATCTTAAGTAACATCGAACAAGCAGGCGGGAAACTACCATACTTGGATGGCAAAGAACTTGGTGCATTTGGAAAAAGCAACGTCTGTCCTTAACGAGGTGAACCATGAAAAAACTGATTGTCTTATTCTCGAGCTTGCTGTTGATTACCAGTCTGGTCTTAGCGCAAGGCTTGGCTGGCACTTGGACATTAAAAAGCCCCGATGGGCAAGTGTTTACACTGGTAATACAAAACGTAGGTAGTCAAATCACGGGAACACTCAGCAGTGCAAATGGGGTCTTTACCCTCGAGGGTCGCTCGAGTGGCAACCGCGCTGAAGGTATCTTAAGTAACGATACCGACGAAGGCTTTTTTTCGATGCTGCTCAGCGGTAACACACTTCAATTTACTTTCGGAGATTTTGATGCCAGTGGACAAGCCGACCAAAGCACCGCCCAACAAGTGGTCTTTACTCGAGCAGGTGCAAGTTCTACAACCAAACCAACTACACCCACAGCAACTGCACCAAACAACACCAAACCAGCTGCCAGTGGTGTGACTCGAGTTGCCGCCAGCAGCAAACTACCCAACGGAACCACCGCCAGAGCAGGAGCAAAATACACGGCTGGGATTCGAGTGAATATTCTTAATCATGGGATTTCATTTGTTGTTCCAAAAGGATTTTCAGGGCAAACCGCAGGCACACCAAATGGCAATGTGACTTTTTTTAGCCTAAGACAAACTGCCAATATTTTCATTTGGGCATTCACTGGGCTAGAACCCCGAGATGCCAGTGCTTGGCTCGAGTACCCAATCGATCTGGACAGCGTCAAACTCGAGCCAGTTGGAACGCCAACGGTTCAAAATGGGGTGCTGAGTGCAAGGCACACCCATCCACAACTCGAGTCCATGACCAGCATTGTTTTTAGCAAATCAAACGCGATTGGCTTTACGGTGTTCACCACCAAAGCCACACAGAACCAACTCGAGGGCATCATCAAAGCCCTGAATCAAAGTGCCAAGTTTGCCCCAAGCCCACTCGAGAATACGGTTTCGCGCTTACGCCAAGGCTTAAACGGGCGGTACTTATTGATGTACTCATTCACAGGGGCTGGCAGTGGCAATGTCGGCGGCACAGAACGGCAACGGCGTTGGGACTTATGTTCAAATGGGCAGTATGCGTACTTTGGAAAGACCGAAAGCAGTTACAGCAGCAACAATTACTGGGCTGGAACAAACACCAGTTTTTTCTCGAGCAACGGAGCCGATCAAGTCGGGGCATGGCGCACCTTTGCGATCAACGATGTGTTTGGTTTCTTGACCATCTCGAGCCAAGGGGAATTGGATTTGCAACTCTTAACCAATGTTCAAGGAGCAGGTGGTAAACTACCATTCTTGAACGGCAAAGAGCTTGGGGCATTTGGCAAGAGCGACAAATGTTCGTAAGGCTCGAGAAAGATTGTAATTTGAAGACAAAGCCCTACAATAACAACATGACAACCCTAACTCAACCAACAAAACCAAACAAAAAACAAACTACTTCCGAATTTCTACTCGAGTTTGCTGCCAGCGTAGCCATAGACGTACCAAAGTCCGAACTCGAGAAATTACCTACAGACGGCGCAAAGAATCATGACCATTATTTGTACGGAGCGCCAAAAAGATAAAAGGTCTATTGTGTCAACAAATTTACTTGGGATATACCTATAACTTCTATGGATAACGAAAATCAAACACCTTTTGACGACCACATAACGCAAAGAAAAGTCCAAGAGTTAGCTCAACTGTTAAATCAAACAACAAGTCGTGCTGTTGGAGAAAGCAACGAAAACAAGAATTCGATTTGTGAAGCTGATTGGGCAGCCAGTCATTTACTCGCAAATTTCTTGATGCACGCAGAAATACTGGATACCTTTCCTAGTCGTAAAAATACTGAATTGTTGTTGCAGTCCAAGGGCTTTGAAATTAGTCAACTACAAAGTCTCGAGCAGAAATTTTGGGTTCGTTTTATTCTTGGAAAGTTGCATATTCCGCGCTCAATAAAATCTGCAATTCGGGCTATCGAATCTACAATTCGCAATGACTCAGACAAACAAGCAATGGAAGAATATTCCAAAAAATTGGGAAAAGACAAAGAAATTCTTCTAACTTTAACTAGATTTTTAGAAAAAAGGAATCATTTTTGGCTTTCTAAGAAATTTTTAAAAAAATTGCGAGATGCACACCGAAATGCACATTCAAAAACCCCTACACTTAAGAAACTTTTTAACTTGGGAGTTATTGAGGCGCAAACAAAAGATTCTCAAGATGGTTTTATTCTGGTTTTTCAAAATGTAAAAGTGGATTCCACTAACAATTTTTGGCATGTCTTGCGAAAACGTATATCTGCACTTTTATGGGAGTGGTTGTGCGATGAAGACGGTTTTGTTAATGATAGTCAACGCTTAGGCAACTGGCTTCAATTGGTTTCAGAATTGGATACAGTCTATGCAGTTGAAAAACTTATGAGTGCAGAAAAGCAAGAACGCTTTAAGTTTGCGATGAGATCAGTTTTGGTTTCAGAACCAGACATTCAAGGTCGAGAAACTGAATTGCAAAAATTGCGTTGGGAGAGTGATTATGGCTTTGGGGGTATACGGGCTAAAACACTTACTTCTAAACGTCAAAGTCTATTAGACATATGGCACTGGTGGCAACCGCTTGGAGAAACTACTTGGCGACCTGGTTTTGGTCGTGCCAAATTCGATTCTTTCATGCAAAGTGCGCTAGGCAATCGTGACTGGTATCAAGATGATGATTTTCTTGAAAGCCTTTTGGTGAATTCTCACGATAAGCCATACTTGTTTCACGTAGCTATTCGTTTTTATCAACATGCTCGTCGTGCTGGAATTGCGAGAATGCTTCAGAAGCCACAGATGGCTTCATTGGGCTTAAAATTGCTCACATGTATCAATTTGAATGAAAATGAGTTTTCATACCTTGAAGATAGATCGCTGCAAGCCATAAAAACAAAAAATCAAAAAATTGACTTTTGGCAACGTGGCGTAGACATTGTTTGTCGGGTTGCACAATCCTTTCAGTGGCGAATTGAAGATAACTTACAAAAAGATTACTTCAATAACATGGTTATTGCCTTAAGCGAGGCACTTTTGTTTATTGCTCGAGAAGTCTATGCGTCCGAAAAGAGGTCAAATGGAGAAATTGATGATGTGCCTTTAGAGCGCCTAAAGGTTTTAACAACGACCTTTTCTAAGGCTGACTTGTTTGAAAAATTTTCAATACCGATTTACCACTTTATTCTGAAGTCTATTAAAGATTCCATCTCAGCAAGTTCAACTTCAAATGAAATGCCAATAGCTGCAATGAAAGTCTTTTTTTGGTTGTTGGAAAATGCACTGGATGATTCAAAAGAAGCTATCGAAATTGCCAATGGTATTACTGCCTTATACTCTCGAGAAATTAAACGCTGGAGAGCAGGTAACAAAGCTGTGAGTTGGCATGATTCGCTTTCTGAACTTACAGAATTTGATTGGAGCAAAATAGCTCGTATCTTGGTGTCAAATGGACAGTTGGATTTGCTTTTGAAGCCTTTGGATTATATTTTCGAGCTAAAGAGTGTTAAACAAAATTTTCAACAACTTTCGGATGACAATAGCTATTCAGAATATGGGTTAACTCGAACTTGGCTGCAAAAAATTCGGACACATGTTTTTGTCCTTTTGCGAATTCATAGAGCCTTGCAAGAAAAAGAAACTGAATTAAAGAACAAAATTGAAACTGCAATCCGAGAGTTAATTGCTGGCACTACTCAACCAATTAGTGACATAGGTCAAGTTAGTTTGTTTAGCCATGAATTGGACAATCAATACTCAAATCGAAGCATTCAAAATCCTTTCATAGATGCAGTTATTAAGGGAATCAATACATTTTCTGCCAAGGGATATAAAACGACCTTTGATTCTTGGATTGAGAAAGAAGAGAATCCCGATGTTCTTTTGGCGATTGTAGACAGTGCTATTTCCGAAGGTATGAGAAATTCTGCCTTAGAGCGTCTTAATCAGCATGATTTACAAAACTTTCTTGAAACACAATTATCCATTACTGGCTTCGAGCGACTGATTGATAGTGCTGTTTTGGCGGGAGAGTCGAATATCGTTCGGCGAATTCTTAGTTATTTGGATACTGTGAATCTAAACGATACACAACGTACAAATTGGCAAAAACTTGCTTTTCGTGTTCGATTGATGCTTGCTTATCAAGAAAAAGACCTTGAAACAATAATAAACTTAGAATCCCCGCGTTTTGAACGATTTATGGATAGTCAATTACAGCGCGATTTTTCCAACACTAGAATTTTTTATCGAGCTTTGCTCGAACTAGAAACAAATCCTGAAGAAGCCTATCGAGGATTTAATACACTTCTTGAACAAGACTCTTTATCTTCAACTTATGGAGTGAATCGATTTGCAGCAGCAGTTCATGTGGCGCAAGCAATAGTTGAACCTGAATTTCGTAAACAAAAACTTTTAGATGCTCTCGAAGAATGGCAGAAAGCAAGTGAAAAATTTTCAGAAATCGAGTTAAAACGAGTAGAGCCAAATGCTTGCTACTCGCGCCTCATTGTGTTCGATGCTACGGGGCAGGATGAAAAATTTGAACGTGAATGGCGAAAACTCACGAATGACTTAAAAATGTCTGTTCCTTACGTTGATATTGCAGTTCAACATGCTTTGAGACGAAATATGTTAGAAGCTGCAAACGCAGTTTACGCGGCTGCAAAACCCTACCATACAGATTTTGAGGGAAATGTATCAAATAGCTTTGAAGAGATAAAAAAACGTTTCAATGGTGATCCAAAAACATTAGCAATTTTAGTGGAAACAGGTTCAGCCGAATCCGGTAGAGTCGAGAAATTGCGGGCAGCTTGGCTTGAAATTACACAAGCAACTTTGACAGATTATGTTCGTATTATAGGTAGTGTTGATTTGCAGCCACACCAGTTCTTAATTAAGACGCTGCTGTCAGTCCTTCGAGAATTTTTATTAAGAATAAACTTAATTCAAAAGGCTAGGCTTATTGAAGATGAGCTGAGTGACTTTGTACTTTCTTTGCTTAGAATGCACTTTCGATTTCCGTGGAGTTTAGCCCCACAAGTTCAGCACCGGGCTGGTCGAGCGCAACGCGGCGATCTTCGTCGGGAACGTGCAGGCGAACGAGATGGAGTAATTAGATTTGGTACTATGGATATTGCTATTTTTGAAGCTTTAGTTCTCGATTCGTTAGATACATCAGAGATTAAAAAACATGTGGAAAAAGCTGTTTTGAACTACAATCCTACACGAGTCGAATGTATATACATTCTAGTGTACTTTCGTGGCATCGAATGGTCAGACTTCTGGGAAAAGTACAAAAACTTTATCTTTAGGGAAATTGTATTTGACGAATATGTTTTAGACAAGGACTATTTCGACGAAACGACTAAACATGATGTAGAATTTAATCAAGGTCTGGCATGGAAGTGCTTTGGATACAAGCCTAAAAATATTGGTGAACAGCTTCGTGTTTATCATATTGCAGTAAATCTAAGTCAATAATTTGGCGACTCGAAAACTTGAACTTTACCACCACTCGAGCAAGTGGTCTGCAAAGGCTTGCGGCGCAACTTTCTCGCCTTGCTTGTTGGTGCGTAACTTCTTCCGCACAGTGCAAACTGATAAACGAATAAATATTCTCGAGATTTGCAGTTGCTTCGTCGCGCCAAATGACTTTCATGTGCCAAATTTTTAAGCCAAGTGTTGACGAACTTCTTCACTTGTTTTGCCTCTACCAGTTTCACTATCCGCCATGCCTCGAGCGATGGATTGCCTGAACAAAATGGCATACTGTACATCGTCCCATGTTGCATCATCGGGCAGGGTTTGCAGTAAGCGTTGGGCTTCTTCTCTGACCAAGGTTTTCATGGAGTTGATTCGAGCGCTAAGCTCGAGATTTGCCAAATGCGGATAAAGTAGTCATCTCAACTGCTTTCTTCCTGTTACCATAACCCATGCCGCGTGAATCCCAAAAATCAAAACTGGCTCGAGCTAACGCTGTTCTCGAGCAATTGCATCGTGGCTACCCCGATGCCAAAATCGAACTCGAGTACACCGCGCCGTTTGAGTTGCTGATTGCCACGATTCTCTCGGCACAAGCCACCGATGTCAGTGTCAATGCTGCCACTCCCGCGCTTTTTGAAGTTTATCCAAATGCCACTGCCCTGTCCAAAGCCAAACTCGAGGAGGTCGAAGCCCTGATTAAAACCATTGGTTTGTTTCGTAATAAAGCCAAGAACATCATTGCTACAGCCCAAATTTTGGTTGCCAAATACAACAGTGAAATGCCCAATGATTTTGATGCCTTACTAACCCTTCCTGGAGTTGGACGCAAAACGGCAACAGTTGTATTGTCCAATGCCTTTGGTCGCCCCGGAATCGCAGTGGACACCCATGTCGGGCGTTTGGCACGACGCTTAGGCTTTTCGGCTTCCGAGAATCCAGATGTGGTTGAAACTGACCTCGAGAAGTTGTTCCCCAAAGACCAATGGATTTTTGTGCATCATGCCCTGATTCTGCACGGACGGCGGGTATGTGATTCCAGAAAACCAAAATGTGAAACTTGCACCTTGCTCGAGCGTTGCCCACAGGTTGGGGTTTAAGGATGTAACCCACTGAACTCGAGTCCGAGCGTTTCTTCCCACCCCCTCGAGATGTTCAGGCTTTGAATCGCATGACCTGCTGTGCCTTTAACCAGATTATCAATCGCTGTGATGATGACCACGCGACCTGTTTCTGGGTCAAGTTCAAAGCCAATATCGCAATAATTTGTACCATCGAGCATCTTTGGGTCTGGGTAACGGTGAATGCCTTTTTTGACTTTGACAATTCGGGTAAACGGCGCATCGGCGTAAACCTCGCGGTATGCTCCCCAAACGTCGCGCTCGGAGTACCCATCGGGAATAAACACGCTCGAGGTGGCTAAAATGCCACGAATGCGTTCAACCGCAATGGCTGTCATATGAAAGCCAACCTGTGCTGGCACTTCCTGAATCACTTCGGCAGTGTGGCGATGTCCAACGGGCTTAAACACCCGCAAACTGCCACTGCGCTCTGGATGATGGCTCGCGTCACTCGAGGCGGCTCCTGCGGCGCTAGAACCCATCAGAACCGTGGTAAAGACATCTTTGCCGGGCATAGGAACACCCATTTTGTAAAGTGGGTACAAACCAAGAATCGTGGCAGTTGCCCCGCAACCAGCGCAAGCAATTCGGCTTGCGCCTTTGAGTTCTTCCTTGTGGATTTCAGGATTGCCATACACCCATTGCTCGAGCAGTTCTGGGCGTGGGTGCGCTTCTTCATAGAATTTTTCGTAGAGTTTTGGGTCTCGGATTCTAAAGTCATGACTGAGATCAATCATCACTTCTTTGGTCAGGCTCGAGAAATGATCGTACTGCTTAATCGCCTCATGGTGCGGCATGGCAAGCACCAACACATCGGCTGGCTCGAGGTCGGCGGGGCGTTTATATTTTAATGTGGTGCGCCCACGCAAATTCGGATGGGTAAAAGTCACGGGGTCGCCCGCATTGGCTCGAGAGGTGATTTGCGTCACCTCGAGATTGGGATGTCCAAGTGCCAGACGCAAAAACTCGCCACCTGCGTAACCAGACCCACCGACGATAGCCACAGATAATTTGCTCACGGACTGGAATGTAACTTAAAAAACGGGGTCTGTGAAGGGGCAGGAGAGGAGCATTTCCTCTCACAGGGAGGACACAGGGGTCCTCCCCTACAGGAAAATTGCTTCATACACAGGTAAACCGTAGGGACAGGCGACCATGCCCGTCAGGTGCGTCTTATGGTCAAGAAACCCCCGTGTCTGCCCTGCCAAGTCACGAAAATGATAACCAAACCCACGTTCTCTCGAGCAATTTTGCTCATCAATATGACCCAACTTTTGGATTCTCGACCAAATCAATTGAATACGTCTTTGAAAGATAGATTGCATACTTGTGTGCAAACGGTAGCTCAAAGAGGGGTCGAGCGCAGCGAGCGACCCAAGCCCATAAGGTGCTGCTTTTGGGTCAAGAAGGGGGAGTTCCTAAGAGGGTGCGTTTTTGTATCAAGCGCGACTACAAAAACGCTCCAACCTCAGCAAACTCGAGAAGCGGCGTGCGCTTGAGGCGGATTTCTGAAGCAATTTGGCGTTGCAAGAAGCCTTTGGCATGATTGAGTGCCGCCACTGCCGAAGCAACTTCACCGAGGCTCGAGACAAAGACGGTGGCGTGAAGCAAATCTGGAGTGATTCTTACCCGTTCAATGGTCACAATCATTGGGAGGCGCGGGTCAGAAAGCTCTGGGATGGCTCGAGATAGTACCCGTTCAATGGCAGCTTCGACTTGGGAGACTCGCATGGTCATGATGAACACCTTATCAGCATGGTCATACACCACCAAGGCGACGAATCACACTGGCGACTTGTTCGGCGAGATCAGCAAT
>JAAFJQ010000042.1:0-7577 GCA_013298185.1 Deinococcales bacterium | reverse complement strand
AATCGCGGCTTCGACTTGTGAAACTCGCATGGTCATGATGAATACCTTATCAGCATGGTCATATCAGACACCACCGAGCCGACGAATCACACTGGCGACTTGTTCGGCGAGTTCTGCAATTTCCTCGTTGGATTGTCCTTCGACCATGACGCGCAGTAAGCTTTCTGTGCCGCTCGGACGAAGGTTAATTCTGCCTCGTCCCTCGAGAACAGATTCAACTTTTTTCAGCGCAGCTTGAACTTCGTCATGATTGGCAATGGCTTTGTCAGTCACTCTGACATTGACTAAAGTCTGTGGATACAGTGGCATTTCTTCGCGCCATTGGGCTAAGGTCTTGCCACTTGAGCGCACAGCTTTCAGGGTCAAAAGCGCCGAGAGCATTCCGTCGCCTGTTGGCGCAGCATCCAAGAACAAGGTATGCCCAGACTGCTCACCGCCCAAGGTTAAGCCTTTCTCGAGCAGGCGTTCAAAGACATAGCGATCACCCACGCCTGTTCGCTCGAGGTGAATGCCTTGTTCACGCAGCTTGACTTCCAAGCCCATGTTGCTCATCAGGGTGGCAACCACTGTTCGCTCACCCCTGGTCACGCCGTTGATGTAAAGAACATGATCGCCGTCGATCATTGTGCCTGTGTTGTCCACAAGTAAGCACCTGTCGCCATCGCCATCAAAGGCAATGCCAAGGTCAAAGTTCATTTCCTTAACAATCTTTTGCAGGGTTTGCGGGTGGGTGCTGCCGCAATTGGTGTTGATGTTACGTCCATCAGGGTTTGTGTAGAGCGCAAAGACATCCGCGCCAGCTCGTTGAAAAACCTTGGGCGCAAGACGATGTGTTGCACCATTGGCACAATCCAAAGCTATCTTTAAGCCCGATAAACTCGGTGCGTGTTCCATCAAGAAACTCGAGTACAAGCGCTCAGATTCGCGGTAATCGGTGACCGCGCCCAAATTTGCGCCTGTGACGTTGGGCAAGTCAGCCTCGAGTTTGGCTTCGATCTCGAGTTCAAGCGCATCGGTGAGTTTCTCGCCGCTCGAGCCGAAGAACTTGATGCCGTTGTCCTCAAATGGATTGTGTGAAGCACTAATCACCACGCCAGCCGTTGCTCCAAGTTGCCGTGCCAAGTAGGACACCCCGGGCGTGGGCATGACCCCAAGGTGAATCACATTCACGCCCTGCGCCGTGAGTCCTGCTGCCAGTGCCGCCTCGAGCATGTCGCCTGATTGACGGGTGTCCTTGCCAATCACCACACTGGGTTTGCGTGACTGACCCTTAAAGACCTCGGCGGCAGCCCGTCCCAAGTTGAGTGTCCAAGCTGCTGTCAGCGGGGCAACTCCTGCTACGGCGCGAACGCCATCTGTTCCAAAGAATTTGCGACTCATGTAAATTGGTATTCTAAACCCTCAATGAGCGAAAACGAAATCCAGTCTATGTTGGGATTGGCATTCTTAGAGAACCATCCAAGGCTCGAGGTGATGCAGAACCTTGTACGGATCGCTTTGCACCTCGAGCCAGAAGCATGGCGCGGCATGGTGCTGAACTACGCTGAACGAATTTACTTACCAGAGACTTTGGCGCTAAGGCTCGAGTCTCGAGACATGGTTTTTTTAGCACTGATGGATTTTTGTGAAACGTGTGTACAAGCCCGTTTTGAACGCATGAAAGACCAAGATTTACGCAGCATTTGGCAGTACGCTGAAAAAATCCTGATTGCCCTCGAGGAAGAATGGCGCACAGGACGAGCCTCGAGTGCCAGCAAAGCCGCCAATACCGCACTGGATTGGCTGAGTGAAGCCTTGATGGGTCGCAACCTCAGCCCACCAGAATTGGCGGTGGTTCGCGGCTTCTCGTTTCGTCGGCGCAACATTCGCACCAAATAGGTAAACACCACATCAGTTATACTCGAGCCATGATTCACACCATCACCTTAAACCCGACTTTGGACCTGACCTACATGGTCGAAGCCTTCAAAGAAGACGACACGATTCGCGCCAGTACCGTCTACCGCGCTCCCGGAGGCAAAGGCATTAACGTCTCGAGGATGGCAACTCGGATTGGGCATCCCACGGTGGCGCTTGGTTTTATTGCTGGTGGCACTGGTCTCGAGGTGGCACGCTTGCTCGAGGATGAAGGGGTGAATACTTGGTTCACGCCACTCGAGCATGGTGAAACCCGCACCAATCCGATAATTCAAGCCAAAGACGGCAAGCACCTGCGCGTATCGGGTTTGGGACCAAGCGCCGATGCTCGAGCCGTTCAGAGCCTGCGTGAAGGTGTGTTTATGCTGCGCCCACCCGATTGGCTACTTGTCAGTGGCTCGAGGCTCAAAGGCGTGCAAGAGGATTTTTACACCAGTGTGATAGCCGAAGCCAAACGCTCAAACATCAAAACCGTGGTGGATGCTGACGGCCCTGAACTCGAGCATGGCATCAAAGCAGGGGCGTATCTGATCAAACCCAATCGCCATGAACTCGAGCGTTTGCTTGGGCGCGACTTGCCCGATGTGCCACATGTGCTGGCGGCGGCTCGAGAAGTGCTGGAGATGGGTGTTGGCTTGGTGGCTGCTTCGATGGGTGGGGATGGAGCGCTCTTGGTGAGCAAAGATTTTGCGTATCATGCCAAGCCGCCACAAGTTCAAACTGGTAGCGCCGTCGGAGCAGGGGATAGTTTCTTGGCTGGTTTACTTGCCAAACTTGCGGAGAACCTCGAGCCAAAAGCGGCGTTGCGCTTTGCGATTGCTTGCGGCAGTGCCACTGCTACCGTGCCGGGCAGTCAGCTTGGGAATTTGGAACTGATACAGTCACTCGAGCCACAAGTTGAGGTGGTGGGGCTGTGAAATGGTGGCTTTGGCAGGTCAGGGCGAACACAGAGGTTTGCCCCTACGAAAAGCGGACTTATGCTCGCTCGAGAAACGTATGAGTTTACCTTTGTACTCACCAGCTCGAGTGGCAGGATTACTCGAAAAATACGGCTTACGTGCCACCAAGAGTTTGGGGCAGAATTTTTTAATAGACGGCAATGCTTTGCGTTACATGGTCGAGCAGAGTGGCGCAAATGCGGATAGCCAAGTTCTCGAGGTGGGTCCAGGGCTTGGGGTTTTGACGCATGGGCTGGCTGAAACTGGCGCAAAAGTGATTGCGCTCGAGAAAGACAATCGGCTGGGGGACGTGCTGTCAGAGACTTTGGCGGATGTTCCCAATGCCCAAGTGATTTTTACCGATGCGCTCGAGTGGGATTATGGTTTGCTGCCCGAGCAATCTTTACTTTGTGCCAATTTGCCGTATTACATTTCAACCGCACTCATCAGCAAATTCCTCGAGTCAGGGCGTTTTTCAAAACTGACGTTTTTGGTGCAGCGTGAAGTCGCCGAACGGCTCGAGGCAGCTCCAGGCGAAGATGGCTATGGGTTTCTTAGTGCAGTGGTGAGCTTGTATGGCAGCGCCAAGCGCTTGCGCGATGTTTCCAAAAACAGTTTTTACCCTGTGCCAGATGTCACCTCGAGCATAGCCCAGATTATTGTTCGCCAAGGCGCAGAACCACCCAAAGGCATGATAAAAATTCTCGAGGCGGCACTGCATCACCGTCGCAAAACAATTCGCAATAATTTGCGCCTCGCCAATTACCAACCCGAGGAAATTGAAGCTGCCTTGCTTTACGCCAAACTCGAGCCAAGCGCTCGAGGTGAAGATATTGCGCTCGAGCAGTTGGCGTTGGTGGCGGAAATCCTCGAGGGTAAAAAGTAGAATTTTCTTTTTCCTTTTCTCTTTAACCTTTAACTTTCTACCCTACCTCGCAAAGCCCCAGAATCTTGGTGTTTCTTCGGTAATTGGTGCGCCATCAGGGTATTCAGTCAGGCGAATCTCGAGAAAACCAGCTTGTTGCAAGGCTGACTCGAGTTGTGTGGGAGTGTAACCTCGCTCGAGGTGGATTTCATGGAATTCTTCTTGGAGTGCGCCTTGGTCGTCCATCAGCCAGATGTTAGCCGTGATTTCACCCAGAATTTCAGACGGCATTTGTTGTGTCCAATGATAATCTGCTGCACCAATTTGGGCATCTTTACTTAAACCAGTAATCCGCCATTGGGTTTGGTGCGTCCAATGAAAATGCGCCGAGCCATTTGGAAGTTTGACCACGCCAGAGAATTCGTTATCCTCCCAAAGGTCAGTTACGCCAAGCGGGGTGTTGCAATCAAAAACCAGAACGCCATTTGGCTCGAGGTGGGCTTTGATGCGTTTCAAGGCATTGATCAAATCTGAAATCTCGAGTAGGTTATTTAAGCTATCAAAAACACAAGTGATGATGTGATAACGCTTGTTTAAGTCCAACTCGAGGAAACCTTGATGGTGAAACTCGAGGGCAGGAAACTTTTCTTGTGCCACCTCGAGCATCATCAGGCTCGAGTCAGCCCCCGAAACCACAAAACCACGTTGTAAGTATGGACGAAGGCTGTTGCCTGTGCCACACGCCAAATCAAGTAAAGTCATACCTTCCTTAGGCTCGAGCCAACCTAAAGTTTCCAAAGTCGTCAGGGCAAAATCTGCCCAATCATCGTATTCGACATCGGCGAAAATCGCATCGTAAACACGGGCTAAACTCGAGAATGGCGGTTTTTCTTGGCTCACATGTGTAGTTTACCGCAAGCAGTTCGTCCAAAGCCTCGAGCCATCAGAATCAAAAATCCGCACTCGAGCTGTAAGCATTCCTTCGGGCAGTGTGAATTGAACACTTGCTCCAAACTGAGTCTCGAGAATTTCACCATTGGGTGCAACCAATTCGGATGTGTACATGTAATGATGCTCTGAGTGAATCTCGAGTTTGATTGTTTTCTCTGCCATCTCGAGTGAATCAAGGACAATCCCCGTGCTGCTGTAGAACTTTCCAGCTTCAAGTGCCTCGAGAATCAGCTTCTGCTCGAGCTGAGCCGCTTGAACCATGATAAACGCCTGTCCGGGCAGGCTTTTATAACCCCAGAATTCACCAGCAAAATCATGGGCATCATCCGAAGCAATACCATGCCACGTTTGCCCCGCCTCGAGTAAGCCATTCCAAAAGTCATCGGTACTTGGTTTGCCACCTGCGCCGATGTTGTTGCAGTTGGTGCTGGCATTCCAAATCTCAAATAAATTACAGTTTTTTAAGCCCAGCAAATGCTTTGGCTCAAGCGCCCAATAAAAATTAGGATGATTGACAATCGGCACACCACCAAGGGCGCGAATGCTATCAATTGAACCCTGCAACAACGCCTCGATGTTCGAGTACAGCGGCAATTCTGGCATGGCTGTTATTCCTAAACCATTCAAATGCACAGGCAGCCCTTCAGCAACTGTGGTGATTTCCACGCCCGGAATCACCAGAAAACTCGAGTCAGCTATTTCCTGCCCAGCCAACCAAGCCGAGTCAAAAGGATGGTTATGGTCGGTCATACACAAAAAATCATACCCATGAGATTTGTACCAAGCACATACCACAGGAGGAGCTGAATCGCCATCGGAGACGTAAGAATGGGTGTGGGTGTTTCCTTTATACCAAGGCATAGGGACTCCAGAGAGGAAAGGTTAAAGAGAAAAGGCAAAAGGCGAAAGTCAAAGGGCAAATGGGTTGTTTTTAGGGGCGAACCTCTGTGGGCGAACTGTTTCTCGTTTGTGTTTTCGTTGCGAAGCTGCTTCGCAGCAATATCATAATGCTCTGTGAGACGATATGATTTGGAATTTCCTAACTTATTCTATAACGCAAGCCAAGCATCAGCCGCAACCTCAAGACCAATCACTTGTCCTCGAGTAAACATCTTGGTGTTGGGAACTCGAGCAATCCAAATTTGACCTGCTACATTGACCAAGACTTGTTGGGTCGCGCCAAGGTACGTCACAAGTTCCACTGTGCCACTAAACTGACTCGAGCCTTCATGGAGCTGCACATTTTCTGGGCGAACCCCGACTTTTTGGGTGCTGCTCGAGGCATTCTGCACACTGATCGTTTGCTCAAGGAGGCGAAATTGCCCATTGCCAATGATTTTTACCTCGAGCAGATTCATTTCACCAACAAAAGCTGCTACAAATGGCGTGGCAGGTTTCAAGTATAAATCTCTAGGCGCTCCGAGTTGTTCGATTTTGCCGTTGTTCATGACCACCACGCGGTCTGCCATGCTCATGGCTTCTTCTTGGTCATGGGTGACTAGGAGCGTTGTGATGCCAAGCTCGAGTTGCAAGCGTTTTAACTCGGTTCTGAGTTCAATCCGAATTTTGGCATCGAGTGCAGAGAGCGGTTCATCAAGCAGCAACACCCGTGGTTCTCGAGCCAGCGCTCGAGCCAAGGCTACTCGCTGACGCTGCCCACCCGAGAGGGATTGCACAGCTCGGCGTTCAAAGCCCAACAAGCCCACGGTTTTCAGGAGTTCTTGAACTCGAGCCTCGGATTTTTCTTTGCTCCATTTGGCAACGCGCAAGCCAAAGCTGATGTTGCCAGCCACGCTCAGGTTTGGAAAAAGTGCATAGTTCTGAAATACCATCCCGACTTCTCGAGACTCGGCGGGAACTTTGGTGACATTGGTTTCACCAATAAAGACTTGTCCAGAATCCGGAATTTCAAAACCAGCCACGCAGCGCAACGTCGTGGTTTTACCGCACCCTGAAGGACCCAAGAGCGCCAGTAACTCGCCTGATTTAACCTCGAGCGAGATGTTATCCACAGCTGGTTTGCCTTGGAAAATTCGGGAGATATTCTCGAGTTTGATTGGTACGCTATTGGACATAAGAACCTCTGGAAGAACGCGAATGACAGCCCTTTTCTCTTTTTACTTTCTTCTTTTCTCTGCTCTTTCTCATACGCCAATGACCGTACTCGAGTCTTTTTTCTGCGCTAATGCTAGCGCCCCTAAGCCCCATGCCACGGCAAATGCCAAAAAGCTAATCGCTGCACTGCGATGCCCATCTTGGGCATTGGTCAGGTATTGGTAGTACGGAAGGGTTTCCCATGCACTGCCGACAATCAGTTGCGCCAGGCTAAATTCACCAAACGCCGCCGAGAGCGCCAGCACCCCGCCTGATAACACACCGGGCAAGACCGAGGGCAGTATCACCCAGAGCAGAATTTGCAAATCGTTCGCTCCAAGGCTTCGGGCAGCTTCAGCCAGTTCGCGGACATTGGCAGCTTCAAAGGCATTGGCTACGGCTCGGTAAGCAAAGGGCAGCACGCCAACCGTCACGGCGGGAATCAACAGCCACGGTGTGCCAGAAATCGCCAGTGGTGGATTAGAGAAAATCCGAATCAAGCCAACCGCTAAAATCACGCCGGGAAAAACAAAGATCCATAAGCTCAGAAACTCGAGGGCAGCCGCTAATTTTGGAACGTACATGGTGACTGCAAACAAAGTTGGTACTAAGAACACAATGCTAATGCTGACGGCTGCAAATGCCAGCAGCAAACTGCGCCAAGCCGCCCCCCAGAATCTCGAGTCAGCAAAAAGCGTTTGCCATGCCTCGAGTGTGAAACCATCGGGGGTGAGGGTCGTCCACGCGGTTGAAAGGCTGTAAACCAAGGTCATCAGGATTGGAATGGTTAAAAACAAGAACAGCACCACCAA
>JAAFJQ010000419.1 GCA_013298185.1 Deinococcales bacterium | reverse complement strand
AAGTCGAAAAAACGCAATTGGTCACGTACTCCCCCTCGCTTCTCTTGACCCCTCAAAGAGGGGTGCTGGGGTTAGGGAATTTGGCTTCTCGAGCTAACAAATGGAACGAAAAGAGAACCCGAACCCCTCTCCCTGCGCGAAGCGCTGTCTTTTGGGAGAGGGTGGCGCGAAGCGACGGGTGAGGGGCTGACTGACTGCGATTTCGCATGTACTGAAGGGCTTTTGTTTTTAAATTGATGCTATTGGGCGAACACAAGGTTCGCCTCTACAGAAAGGGGATTCATGTACACAGCCGAATTTAATTACCACAAAGCCGCCAGTGTTCTCGAGGCTTTGGCGCTGCTCGAGAAACATCCTGAAGCTAAACTCCTCGCTGGTGGGCATTCGCTGATTCCAGCGATGAAATTGCGTTTGGCGCAGCCGAGTGCTTTAATTGATGTTTCTAAAATCGCTGGTTTAAGCGGCATTCGCTTGCAAGGCGATACGATTGTTATTGGTGCTATGACCACGCACCGCGAGATTGAACACTCGAGTTTGCTGAAAGAAAAGTGCAGCATCTTGCCCGAGCAAGCCACGCTGATTGGCGACCCGATGGTTCGCAATAAGGGAACGATTGGTGGCGCTTTGGCTCACGCTGATCCTGCGGCTGATTACCCTGCCAGTATGTTGGCGCTCGGTGCGAGCATGAAAATCGAGAACTCGAGTGGCTCGAGGGTGGTCAGTGCCGATGATTTTTTTCAAGGCATGTTCCAAACGGCGGTTGGGGCAGGGGAGATGCTGACTGAAATTCATATCCCTGCCAACACCAAAGGGGCTTATGAGAAATTTGCTCATCCTGCCAGTCGTTACGCAATTGTTGGGGTTGCGGTGGTCAAGCACTCCGATGGTAGCACTCGAGCGGCGGTGACAGGCGCGGGTGCGTCTGCCATGCGCCTGGCTAAACTCGAGGGTGGGGCGACCAGTGGCTTGGTGGATGCCGCAGATTTGCTGTCTGACCATTTTGCCAGTGCGGAGTACCGAGCGCATTTGGTGGATGTGATGGCGCAAAAAGCCTTGGCTCGAGTGTAAGAAAGCTAACCGTAGGGGCGCAGCGTGCTGCGCCCTTTATTTTTGCATTTCGGTCAGAACAGCAAGCGCGGCTAAAATTTTTTCTAACGGTTCTTCTTCGATAATGCCTAATTTGTGCTTGAATCGCTCGACATTGACAGCCAAACTTCTGGTCATGTTGGGATTCGCGGCGCTTAACTTCTCGAGTCCGTTGGTTTGGCTTGGCTGAATGCGTACCATCCAAGGATATGGTTTGTAAGCATCGCTCCAACCTGTGATTGGGACAACCAAGCGAACGTCCCCAGAACTGACCGTATCCGAAGAGATAATAATGGCAGGACGGACTTTTTGTAATTCCATTCCAATGGCTGGATTGAGGTTGACAACCCAAATTTCTCCTCGAGCTAGTTGAGGTGGCATTCCAAAAATTGGTTTATTCATCTTCAATTCCGTCGTCTATGCCAACATTCATCCATTCCATCATTTCGCTGTCTGGAGCGTACAAGCCAGATAGCGTGGCGATCATCGAGGCTTGCTCGAGGTACGGACGACGTTCTTCAACTGACATTTTTAAGAGTTCTCGAGGGTCTATATACGGCGTTTGACTTCTGAGTTCTTCGAGGTAATGCTGTTTGAACTCTTCTTCAACCGATGAAAACCATGTCTGAAAGGAAATAAACTCCTTTGGACTGAGTAGGCGAATTTCCTTTTCAAGAGTTTCTAAGTTCATACGCTTATACTATAGCGTATGTCTGAATTCACGCATCTTGGCAAGGGTCGAAAAATCATTGATGGTTTGGAAAAAGTGCTTGGTCAAGCTCAGTACGTGGCTGACCTCGAGTTGGCTGGAATGCTGCATGTCAAATTGTGCTTAAGTTTGTATGCCCACGCCAAGATCAAAGCTGTGCATCTCGAGGCTGCTTTGGCGCTCGAGGGTGTGGTGGCGGTGCTGACCGCCAATGACCTTGTGACCAAAGACCGTATCATCAATTCCCGCTCGAGCGCGGTGCTGGCTAAGGATAAAGTTTTGTTTGCTGGTCAACCTGTTGTGGCGGTGGTGGCGCGAACGCCTGAAATCGCGGCGGATGCTGCTGCACTGGTTGAAATCGAGTACAAAGAACTGCCAACTGTGGCTGACATGGCAACTTCTCGAGCCGATGACATCATTGTCTGGCAGTACGGCGTTCCCAAAGAAGGCGAGGATTTGACGGCTCTGCACGGCGAAACCAGCG
>JAAFJQ010000418.1:1168-2282 GCA_013298185.1 Deinococcales bacterium | reverse complement strand
ATTTTTGTATACCTTTGCTAGTTTTGGCATTCCGTTGTTGTTGGGTGGCACTGCCTTTGCCACGCTCGAAGTTGAGATGTTCTTACAGATTCAGCGCCTTGAATTGGGAACAGCTTCGGCGCTGGCGTTGATGCAATTATTGGTGAGTTTAAGTGCAGCTTTTGTAGTCACGTACCTTGAGCGGCAGATCACCTATAGCCAAACGCTGGATGAGTTTCGTCCTCGAGCCAAAGGCATCACTCGAGGATTGTTAGGCTTGGTGATTTTTGGTTTACTGCTTCTAACATTTGCGCCGCTTTTGGCTGTGGCAGCACGCAGCTTGACCGACTCGAGCGGGTTGACTTTGATTCATTACCAAAAACTCTTCACCACCTCGAGCAGCGTGTTTTCACTTGACCTTGGAAAAGCCATTTGGAACAATTTGCGCTTTGCTTTGCTGAGTTTGGGCTTGGCAGTGCCACTTGCTATGGGCTACGCCTTGGCGCTATGGCGCAAACCAAATAAGTTCTTGGATGCGCTTTCGCTGTTGCCGCTCGCTGTCTCGAGTACCGTGTTGGGCGTTGGTTTGATTGTCAGTTACCCAAAATTCACGGCTAGTTTAGAGCTTTTAATTGCTGTTTATGTTCTAAGTGCTTACCCACTCATCACTCGAGCTTTCCTAAATGCTTTGCGGCGCATTGAACCCAATCTGCTCGAGGCTGCCAGCTTGGATGGCGCAGGGTTTTTTGCAAAGTTTCGCTTTATTATTTTGCCACTGACCGCTTCGGCACTCAGCAGTGGCATGGCACTTGGTTTTGCTGTAGTGGTCGGAGAATTCGCGGCTACACTGATGCTGCAACGACCAGAGTGGGCAACCCTGACGACACTGATTTATCAGCGTTTGAGTCGCCCCAATCAAATCGGTGAAGCCAGTGCCTTAGCCATGATTTTATTGTTGCTGAGTTGCTTGGGTTTTCTCCTGATTGCTGCTTGGGCGCGACAACCAGCCAGCCAAAAGCAATAACCCAGCCGCAATTAAGAAACTCGAGCCGAGTTGTTCACCCAAAATCAATGCTCCAAGCAATGAACCCACCACGGGTTGTGCAAAAAAAGCAATTCCAGAAAGCACACTGCC
>JAAFJQ010000418.1:0-1158 GCA_013298185.1 Deinococcales bacterium | reverse complement strand
ATACACCCAAAGCGCAAAGGCAACAGCGGTTGAGACAATACCTAGGTAAAGTAGTCCCAAAATCACGAGCAGATTGATGTTTTCAAAGCGAATTGGTGCAGTCTCGAGCGGGGTGAGGGCAGCGGTACCAACAAAGCCAATCAGGCTCGCCCAAGCGGTTACGGCAAAGGCATCGAGTTTCGCCACGGTTTGCCCACCAACCACGCCAAGTATGCCCCATGTTAGTGCAGCCAGCACCAACCACAACGCCCCAGAGATGTCTGAGCCTCCGCCCACTCCAGACAGCAAGTAAACTGCGACCATCCCCAAACCCAAGCCCACCCAAGCCCGCAAAGCCACTTTCTCGAGTCCAAACACCGCCACAATTGCCACCGTAAAAAGCGGTGAAGCTGTGGTGATCAGGCTACCCAGTGCTGCACCAGCCAATTTTGTACCCATAAACTGTGCTGAAATACTAATCACATAACCAACCACGCCCATGGTCAGAACGCGGGACCAAGCAGGTTTGGGAATACGAACATCACGACGAGTCAAAGCGTAAAAAGCAAAAATAGCAAGCGCAGAAATCAGCATTCGTAATGCCACAAGCGGCAAAGGTGGAATCACCTCGAGAACCACTTTGGAAATCACATACATTCCGCCCCAAATCGCACTGGCAGCCAGAGCTGCCAAAAACCCTTTTTGAACCTCGGTCATCAGGTGCTAGGCTAACATACCGAGTGGATTGTGAAATACTTCAAAACGGCATCCGTTGACACAATTGTCATCTAAAACCTATACTCTAAGCATCGTGAAACCAGACCAAATTTCTATTCTTTGTTTACGCCGCCAGTGGGCGGCTTTTGTGTCAAAAAATCAAGGAGGTAAGGCATGAATATCACCTACTCGAGCGAAGAAATTTTGCGTGGCTTAAAGCATTATCGCCGCATCGCCAAACAGGATTTACTCCGAGCGCCCGAAACCCCAAACCCCAATGCCTTCACCCAACACGCCGAAAGCCGGCGCGAAATTTACGGAGCATTGGCAGAACTCGCCGAAAGCGGCGCAGCCGAAGATGTGGTCGAAAAGGCACTGGAGTTATACAAAGCCCTGCCCTTTGTCAGTGGCACAGCCGAAGATGCCCACCCAGACATCAAAGGCAAAGAAAACGCTTCAGAG
>JAAFJQ010000417.1 GCA_013298185.1 Deinococcales bacterium | reverse complement strand
CTGGACCAAACCAAACCGCGTGGGCATTACTCGAGGGTGACCAACGTCAACAAAGTGTGCTTGAATCAGGTTCAATTCAGTCCACGCCGCTCGAGGTGGCTTCGTTATTGGTACTCAAGAAACCAACTTTGGTTGCTGTTGAACTCACCGCCTCATTCACTCCCAAGCCCCAAGCGGCAGTCAGCCTGATGAAAACTGCCACGGTTGCTGGCATGATTTGTGGTGTGGCGTACCCATTGCCAGTTTTTACGATGGTTGCCAATGCTGGCGGCAATGAGGATTCTTGGCGTTTGCGTCTAACCCGTAACTCTCGAGCCAAAGACACCGATGTTCGTAATGCCCTGATGGTCATGGGCTTACGAATCAAAGGCACAAGTGTCCATGAACGTGATGCCATTGGGCTTGGGGCAGTCACTTTGCTCTCGAGCCGTTTGGTTCGCGCCTTATTTAACCTAGGGGAATAGGAATATGCTTGTCACTTTAACTCGAGAAGCCAAATTCGATGCAGCCCACTTTTTGCCAAATCACCACAGTAAGTGCAGCCAAATGCACGGGCATACTTGGTTACTGCGCCTAAGCATCACAGGGCAAGTCCATGCCCTTGATTCATTCTGTGCTGAGCAAGGCATGGTTGTGGAAATGGAAGCTATCAAGAATTGGCTGAAACTTTTGCAAGCAGAACTTGATCATCGTTTGTTGAACAGCATTATTGAGTACCCAACCACCGAACGGGTACTGCTTTGGATTGCCCAAAAAGCCAAAGCTGAATTTGAACCATGTTTACCCGAAACTTGTTTCATTTCAAAACTTGCGTTGTCAGAGCAACCTCTAACTCCTGCTTTTTGGGCAGAAGTTACTTTTGAACCCCCCGAAAAACTAAGGTCAACGTGTAACGCCAATTGATAAAAAACATAAATCTTATAGTATAGTCTGTAATCAGCGTAACTCAAGGAGTAACCATGTACCCAGTTCATGAAGTCTTCAATTCATTCCAAGGCGAAGGGCAATTTAGCGGTGTACCCGCATTTTTTATTCGTTTATTTGGTTGTCCAGTGCAATGCCCATGGTGTGACGCGGCGGGGACATGGCATCCAGAGTACATCCCAAAAGCCATTGAACGGCAAAGTGCGTTTGAACTGGCAGATCTCGCACGGGAAAGCCAACGCCAAAACTGCATCATCACGGGTGGCGAACCGTGCATACACGACCTGACCGACCTTGCCTACGCGCTGCGAACCAACAGCATCAAAACGCACCTCGAGACCAGTGGAGCATTTCCCATCAAAGGTGAACTCGATTGGATTACCGTTTCCCCAAAATGGGCAGCCAAACCAATGCCGCAAAATCTGGAACGCGCCAATGAATGGAAAATCATTGTCGAGGACGAACACAGCATAGATGAATGGTGGCGAATGCTCGAGCCACTGCACAGTAACCAAATTATTTGGTTGCAACCTGAATGGTCTGCTCGTCAAAACCCTCGGGTCTGGCACAGCATTTACAAATGGTCACGGCAAATCCAAGGACGTATTGGGTTACAAGCCCATAAATACTGGGGTGATGAACTGGTGGATACATTAGACCCGCGTTCTCGAGCCGCCGCACCACTTGGCGGGGATGTGAACCGTGGATTCTGATTTACTGACCCGAAACACCAACGAACGAGCAGCATGGGCAGCCATTCGGCAATTACTGATTTGCCTTGGCGAAAATCCAGACCGCGAAGGACTGAAAGACACGCCAAAACGGGTTTTCAAAGCTTTTCAAGAACTCACGGCTGGTCTGCATATTGACCCTGCCAAGCATCTTGAAACCACATTCCCACTTGAGAATCACCAACCTTATGATGACATCATTCTGTCTCGAGACATACCATTTACCAGCTTGTGCGAACACCACCTAATGTTGTTTTCTGGTGTTGCCCATGTCGCTTATGTGCCAAATGCAAACGGGAAAATTGTTGGTTTGTCTAAACTGGCTCGGGTGGTCGAAGACTTTGCCAAACGCCCCCAAGTCCAAGAACGTCTTACCAGTCAAATTGCTCTGACCATCGAAACCGTGCTAAAACCCCTTGGCACAGCAGTTATTATCAATGCACAACACACCTGTCAGGCTTGTCGAGGTATCAAAAAAGCAGGTTCAATGCTGACCATCAATACTCATGGCACTCTGGCAACTCCCGAAGCTCGGCTCGAGCTTTTACAAATGATTCAACTTTAACCATGCACATCTTTCTTGCCGATGCCGCCAAACCCGCTTTAAGCAGCCAAGCCACCGCGCTCGAGCC
>JAAFJQ010000416.1 GCA_013298185.1 Deinococcales bacterium | reverse complement strand
CGTCTGGTCGGCTGAGCGTAAATGGTTTTGTGACTGCTCGAGATTCAGAGATGTACGCCGATTTGAAGCCATCATGACGCAGACTAATGTGTCGCTTGATAATCACGCGGAGTTAGAGCGCTTAGCCCAAGTTGTGCTAGATGCCTCTTTGGAGTACCATACTGCTTATCGTAGTTTATTTGACAATACGGCTGTAGTATGGATTAAAGATACTGACAACCGTTTGATCGTGTTTACTCGAGGGGAGTATTTATCCCAGATTATGCACAACGTTGACCACCTACACAGAGATGGAGAGTATTTTTTTAATAAAAACGTAGTTGATTGAGATA
Source organism: Deinococcales bacterium (assembly GCA_013298185.1). Taxonomy (GTDB): domain Bacteria; phylum Deinococcota; class Deinococci; order Deinococcales; family JAAFIG01; genus JAAFIG01. Next base: position 1,967 of record JAAFJQ010000416.1, on the reverse strand, counting down.
TTTGACACAATCAACGTGATTCACCACTACCAATCTACGCAACAAAAAGGGATACAATGCAGAGCATGGATACACCTGAATACGCGATAGATGCACATGGTATTGTTCATTTGGTAAATCCTGAATCTGGTGGCGAATTCACGCTTTGTGGTGTTGCTTTTGACAATACTGAGGACGATATAAAGACCTTGTTGAACCCAGAGTATGGCATCCAACAAGCGTGGTTAAAAGTTGAAGAACGACCTGTCACTTGTCCATCGTGCATACATGATATTTTGGTCATTCGCCAAGCAAAAATTGGAAAGCCAACCAAGAAAAAGGGTTGGCATAGTATTTAATCACGCCCCTGTATGGGAAGGAGTAATCGAATGACTACCGAGAATGGGTATACCAAAGAAACTTATTTAGAAAAAGCGATTCTTATCGCTGGATCGCGTAAAACATCCAAAAAATCTTTGATTTTTAGTGTTGCTGAGATGAGAAAGTATTTAGGAAATAGTGGTGTAGACGGTTTGCACCTTGCCGATGTGCTAGTAAATAAATATCCATCCGATAAACATTTTACCATCAGTGAAATTATGGCTATCGGTGGTATTGAAGGTATTGATGCTGCAATTCATTGCTTGCAGTATACCGCCGAAGCTCATATACGTCGTATTGCATTGGTGATGTTATTGAGTCGCGCACCCTAACCGAAGCCGATTGCAACGACTGGCTTGACTTGATTGCGGGGTGTGCGGCATGACCGAGCAAGAACTGATGGCAGCACCACGCTGGTGGCTTGAGCAGCAAATGGATTTGACCCAACGCCGAATACGAATGGCAGCTCAAGGCATTGGCACAGTCACAATTGATGCGCTCAATGAAAAGTTGGGGCAAATTGAATCTAGGTTGCACCAACTCGATCAAACTACTCAGGCGGCGCAATCATGAACCTCAGATTCACCTTGCCTATGCAGTCCACGGGCTTCTCGAGTGTGCCTGTGTCGCACATGCCAGAGCAACCCGAGCGCTGGCTGAACGTTGAGCAAATGGCAGAGTTGCATGGTTTTAGTGTTGCCAAAATTCAAACTCTTTGTCGCAAAAAAATTATTCCAGCCGTGAAGTACGGCAGTGGCTGGATTTGCTCAGTACCCGATTGGAATCGGTACACCCGCAGTATCAAACCACCTCGAATCAGCACCAAAGAAACCAAGAAGCGCTCTCGAGCTTTGAATTAAGGAGGATTCTATGTTGACCGCCATTCCGACATCTATACCCCCAGTGTGGGTGAAACAAGCCCAAGACCAGCGAGCGCAGATTGACCAGTGCTTGATTGCAATGCTAGACCAGCTATGCCCATCCCTCGAGATGATTAGCACCTTTGGAGTCGAGGACTCGAGACATGGTGTTGTGCAGAAAGCCATTGGGCGCGATGACATTGGTTTTATTGTTGGCGTGGCTGAGGTCGGGAGTGCAAGAACCCCTAGCCGAGAGGACAAACAAATCTTCCTTGAGCTTGAATGGAACGCATTGAACAAAGTCAGTTGTCTGCTCGAGGTCAATGAATTCAAAAAGCAAGACGGTATTTGGGGTGCGTTGTGAAGGGCTTAGTGCGGATTGTTGGTGGGTTGCTGCTTTTGGTGATTTGGCTTGGCTGTTGCATCGCGTTTAGAAACCAAGTGCATTTCGTGGCGCACCTGAGCGGCTTGGCTGGTTACTTGTTCCTGTGCTGTGGGCTTGATGCGCGGCGTGAACAGGTTTTCTCGAGGGGCGCATGAACCTTCGAGAATGGGCGGCGATACCTCGAGGTGGGGTGGACATCTTGGTTTCCCAAGAGCATCAGGCTGTCTCGAGAATGGCGACTTTTGAAGAATCCCTTGAGGGCTGGGAACGTTTTTTTATTGATGCGCCGATCAACCCACCAGGCATTCCTAGAACCAACTCGAGTGATGGTTTTTACCTCGAGTTTACTTGTGGTGAAGAAA
>JAAFJQ010000415.1 GCA_013298185.1 Deinococcales bacterium | reverse complement strand
GCCAGCAGGTTCTCAATCCAGCGCCCCTCGGGGAGGCTCGAGACGGGCGTGTGCGGCACAAGTGCAAAAGCGGGTGCTTCGAGGCTGTCATCGGGTTTGGTGATGGCGGCTGGAGTGAAAAAATCGGTCAGGCGCAACTTGGTTTCGCTTGCCCCGCGATACTCGAGCGTGGCGTTTCGCACTGCATACGCCGCGTGCGGGTACAAGGTGTAACGCTGCACAATGATGTAATCGCCTTGGTGCTGCTCGAGGTTGAGGGTCACAGCGCCAGCGTTGATCTCGTGCCACAGGCGCTCTAAACGGCATTCTGTGCCAATGATCGTGGTGTTGGCAAAGTAGTGATTGCGTTCGCCCGGATGGTAACTTGCGCCTTTGAGGTCGTATTCAAAATGACGGGTTTCACCACCGACATGAAACTGGACTGTTCCCGCCGCGCCACATATAAGCTGCCTGCCGCCGATGCTGTAATCCAACCAATCACCGCTTGTTTTGGAGAAACGCAATGCCAATTGTGCATTGCCAAACTCGAGGTGATCGGTGTGTTCTGCAAAAAAAATGTCTTGACCAAGGGAAACGTTCATGACTTATCCTTTCACTGCGCCAGCCGTTAAGCCCTGCACCACGTAACGGCTTAGAAAAATGGCAATTAAGATGGTCGGCACAATGTACATCATGCTGGCGGCACTCATCTGATCCCAGCGAATGCCGTACAACAAACTCATTTGCGACAAGGCGACGGGCAGCGTTTGCGCGTTGGGCGAAGAAGTCAGCACCAACGGCAAGGCAAAATCATTCCAACTCAGCAAAAAAGTGAAAATCCCTGTGACCGCCAAACCCGGACCGGAAATCGGCACAACAATTCGGTACAACGCCTCGAGACGACTGCAACCATCCACCAGCGCTGCCTCCTCGAGTTCAATTGGTAAACCACGAAAGAAGCCCTCGAGAATCCACACAGCTTGTGGCAGCACCAGCGCCAATTGGGTGATAATCACGGCTTGCACTGTATCCATCGCTCCGAGTCTCGAGACCACCAAGTACAACGGAATGGTCAGCGAAATACCCGGAATCATCCGCAGCACCAGCACCGAAAATAAACTCAGTTGCCGTCCCGGAAACGTAAACCGCGCAAAGGCATAAGCACCAAGAGCGCCGATCAGCACCGTAAAAAACGTGACCGTAAAGGAAATCACCACGCTGTTACGAAAAAAAGCACCAATCTGATAATCCTGCATCACCGAAATATAATTTTCAAAGGTCAGCCTCGAGGGTAAACTGATTTCAAAGAGTTCTTTGGCGGGCTTAAAACTGGTCAGTGCCAACCAAATCACTGGAAAAGTAAAAAACAAGACACTCAGCAGCACCACCACATAACTGAGGATGATTTTGATTCTCGAGCTTTGCTGCACGTTAAACCTCCTCGCGGCGCAACCAACGAATCAGGACAAGACCCATGCCAACCAGCACACTCAGCATCACAAATGAACCTGCCGATGCCATGCCAACATCGAGTTGGGTAAAGGTCAGGCGGTACAGGTAATAACTGAGGACATCGGTGGCATCGGCAGGACCACCTTGGGTCAGCGTGTACACCAAATCAAACACCCGAAACGCATCCATGCCGCGAATCAGCAGCGCCACCAGAATAATTGGGCGCAGCATCGGCAGGGTGATTTTGGTAAAGCGTTGCCACGAAGTCGCGCCGTCTATCTTAGCGGCTTCGTAGAGTTCATTGGGAATCGTGGTCAGCCCCGCCCCGAGCAGAATCACCATAAACGGCGTGGTTGCCCAGATTTCCACAAAAATCAGGCTGCCGAGCGCATACCGCGTGTCGGTCAGCCAACCTATTGAGCCTTGAATCAAGCCCAGACCGCGCAGCGCAAAGTTAATGATGCCCAGTTGGTCGTTGTACATGAATTTCCACATCAAGCCCATGACAATCGGCGCGAGCATCATCGGAATCACAATTAAGGTGCGAGCCAAATCCCGTCCAGAAGTGATTTTTGCCAGTGCCAAGGCAATACCCAAACCAAGCACCATCTCGAGCGGGACTGCCACAAAGGTGTAGGTCAGGCTGTTTCGCAAGGCGTTGTAAAAGCCATCATCCCGAAAAATCTCGAGGTAATTGGTCAAGCCATTAAAATTAATGTCATTCGGACGCGATAAGCGAAAACCCTGAAAGCTCGCCCAGAGCGAATACAAAAGCGGATAAATGGAGACCACAGCCAGAATCAAAAACAACGGAGCAAGCAACATCAAAGCAAAACGGGTGGTGTTCTGCGTGGCTCGAGAAGGTTTATTCACTGC
>JAAFJQ010000414.1 GCA_013298185.1 Deinococcales bacterium | reverse complement strand
ACGGTTGAACCACTTGGAATACCTGCGCCTGTAGTTGAGAGTGTGAAGTTATCTGGACTCGAGCCAGTGTTGCGAACCACCAATGGGAAAGTGATGGTCGAACCAGCGTTGGCGGTCACCGTGGCAGTGGTTGCGTTTGTACCAGTCGGCACAGCAGGAACAAAACCACCTGTAGCAGGGTTGGTTGCGGTCAGCAAGTCATTGTTGAAAACTTGGACGCTAACACCACTGACCAAACTGCTCATACGGTTGACGGTAATATCGGTGATGCTCGAGTTGGCTTGTGAAGTTGCACGAATCACGGCATTGAATGGCGCTCCAGCAGGTGTGGTTGCTCCGTCAAAAGTCAGTTTAATCACGACATTGATGGTTGCGCCAGCCGCAATGATCAGGCTACTCGGGAGTGGGTTCGTACCATCGGCTTGGAACAGTGCCACTTGGGTGTTGGCAGGCAAGTTACTAAGGGAAGAATCAAAAGCCACATCAAAAGTTTGGCTCGAGTTACCGTTGTTGCGAATGCTGTTGACAAAGCAAGCCGTGGCATTCATCGGGAAGGCATTGAGGACTTCAGTACGATCAGCCGTGGCTGTGGCAAGCAAGCCCGTTGTTCCAGCAATAGCGAACACACTTGGGGCAACAGGGGTGCGGCGACCACCAATAGGATCGGTGCAGAACGCGGCTGCACCAGCCAAGTTACCGGTTAAAACAGTGCCATTGGCAACACTGGCTTGGGTGTTTGGAGCAATGACCACGCCCAAAATGGTTGGCATGGTGCTGGTGGCAGAACCTGTGGTGCTGACCACGGTGGTGCTGGCAGCGCTCACTGAGGTGACAGTCGCACTGTCTGTAATGATTGTTCCGGCAGCGGTGGTGGTTGGTACGGTCACACCAAAGTTCAAGGTGTAATCGGCGCTGGCACACAAGGTTGCGGCTGGAGTCGCTGAGGTATTGAAGGCTGCACCCACGGGGGTGGCTGGCAAGATCAACAAGCCAACTCGAGTCACGCTGACAGCAGCAGGGGCAGTAGCAGTCCAAGCTGGTGCAATCGCAGTGGTTTGGTAAATCACAAAAGTTAGCGCTCCACCCGATGAACCCGTGGCTGTACCGTTAAAGACTGTTCCTGCTGGGGTGGTTGGAATGGCATTGTCAATCAAAATGCCCGAGTAAGTCGCATTGGGCAGGGCAGGGGTTGCACCTGTAATCACCACTGAATTTGGACGCGAGCGAGCGCATTGGTTGCCTGAGTTCGTGCCACTGACAATATAATTGATTAAGCCAGTGGTTGCATTTGGACCAGATGGTGTGACTGAAATATCCAAAATCGCATCTGAAACCGTAGTGACTTGCGAGAGGTTATTGCGGTCGCGTTCGTTGATGACCGAAGCAGCAAAGGTTGCGCCTCTAAAACCAACCAGATCGAGTTTTCGCACCAAACCAACCGTGTTTGGTGTGGTCGCACTAACAACCACACGGATGCTCGAGTTACGAGATACGGCAACGGTTCCGCTCAGTGCGGTCGTGTTCCAGCTGGTAACCAGTGGCTCGCCTGAGTCGGCTACGCTGTTGCCGTTGGTATCAAAGTAAACATTGACGTTGCTTAAAGCGGGGGTGTCGGCATTGTTTAAAAGTACGTTCAGGTTGTAGACATCATCACCGTTACCCGAGTTGGTAATGATGTAACCAAAATTAACCGTGCCACCTGGCAGGGTTTGGTCAATGTTAGCAATGGCAGGAACGCCTAAGAAGTTGGTTGCAGCATCATCGGCAGCAAATGTGCCAGATGGGGCTGAAGCTGTGTTTGGAGCAATGTCCAAACGAAAGACTTGCGAAACAACCGTCACCGCTGCTAAGGAAGTCGTGACTTGGGGTATGCCACTGGCATCGGTATAAGTGGCGGTAGCGGTATTTTCGATGCGTTCACCAGCACGGGTTGCTTGAGCAAACACCGAACTTGAAAGCAGAAAACCCGTCAGGGCGAGCATAACTCCAACTTTTCTAAACATAGTTCCTCCGAAATAGGGCTTATAACTAACGAATTTTGACTCGAGCCTTAAAGGTTAGAGCAGCTTTGGCAGCCACTTGTGCGCCGACAACCCAACGCAAGTTGGTGTATTGATTGGCTGGGATGATTTCTTCGATGCTTTTACCGTCCTTGATGATTTTGCGTTTTAGGGGCAAAACCGAAAAACTGCGCTTGTTATCAGCCGAGGCTTGCAAGGTTGCCAGACTTGGTGCATTGGTGGCTGTTCCTTCTAAGTAATAAGTATTCTTTGGAATTGGTAAATCCACCACCAACTTTGAGATGGGTT
>JAAFJQ010000413.1 GCA_013298185.1 Deinococcales bacterium | reverse complement strand
CAATACTGAGGACGATATAAAGTTTCAATCCTCGAGTGCGAGCGAACCCGCACCCGACCCCGAGCGCTGGCTGAACGTTGAGCAAATGGCAGTTTCAATCCTCGAGTGCGAGCGAACCCGCACCCGACAGTAGGTTTCGCGGAAGTCGTCATTCACGCTGTTTTCTTGCGGTTTCCCGCGAACCTTGCTGTTTCGTATCATTTTATTTTCTCCTTTTTCTATTCAACTGTCAAGGTTCTCGTGCTGGATGATGTTTTTTTATTCCGCGAACCCTGCGGGATTTCCGTTAGCACTGGGGGTTCGCGCTGCACAGTCGCTACATAATTAGAGGGTCGTCAAAGTCAACATATGTATCATTTCCAAGTACATCTAAGTTATCTTCTCGAGGAGCGCGAAGTCGGTATAGGCGAAGTGAATCGGTTTTTGGGTCTATGATTTTCTCGAGTTTTGCCAGAAACGCTTGATACTGCATTTCATTGATTCGACATTCAAAAATGCTTTTTTGGACGCGCTGCCCTAGGCTTTTGCAGGCGTTGGCAACGTTGCGTAAGCGTCGTCTGCCTTCGCGTTCTTCGGTGTTGACATCGTAACAAACCAGTATGTCCATAGTTAAACCTTAGGAATAAATGGTGGGTACTCGAGTAAGTCGCCGCGTAAATGCCGTGCCAATAAACGTGCTTGGATGTGTGGGGCGAGTCCGATTGGAATTGTGCTTTGGGTGAATGGATGGGTGATTTCTTGTTTTTTGCGGGTCTGGTATTCGATTAACACGGTTTTGCGTCCGTTTTCGTTTAATGCCCATGCGCCGCCGGTGCGTTCATCGAAGTCTTTGATGGTGATTTGAGCGCGGTTGATCAGGGTCAGTGCCAGCCTATCAGCGATGTAACTGCGAAATTCTTCGATTAAATCCAGCGCCAAAGCAGGTCGTCCTGATCGGAGGACATGCAAGAATCCCATTTGTGGGTCGAGTCCTACGCTCTCGAGTGCGGCGACGCAATCGGCAGTTAAGAGTGCATAAATAAAGGATAAAAGTGCATTGATTGGGTCCCTCGGTGGGCGTTTGCTGCGTTCCAAAAACTCAAAGTCCATGCGGTTTGTACGAATCAAGCTGCTGAATGCTCCAAAGTACACTCTGGCGGCGTTGCCTTCGATGCCGCGTAATTCCTCGAGATGGCTGGCTTCTTTGGTGTGCCGTAGGCTCTGCTCTAAATCAGTGGCGGCGGCGCGGAGGGTTGTGAAGTCGCTCGAGTCGTTGCTTTCTCGAGCGGCTCGCATCAGTGTGCCTCGGGTGTTTTGAATTTTTCCTGCAATAAATCGTTTGGCTACCGCTAAGCACCGCTCTGGGTTATCAAGGGCTTGGTGCTGGGCGCGGCGCAATAGAACATTGCCTGTGGTGCTGCCGTGGATTCGGGCTTTGAAACGACCATATTCGGTCAGGATGGTGATGTCGCGTCCTTCATCGGCGCATTTTGCAATCAGGTATGGGCTGATCAGGACATTGCCAAAGACAGCGATGCTGCTTAAGTGATGCAGTGGTACTCGAGCTTTAACTTCGCGGTCAACTTCGATTTTGATGGTGTCATGATCCAAGTGCAGGTACGTGCCTTGGGTTTGGATGTACAAGGTGTTGAGGGCTTGGGTCATGGTGTTACCTCGTTAAGCAAAAATGGGTCGGGAGTCTCGAGGCGTCGTACATCTGGCATACAGGCTTTTTGCAATGAACAATGCTGGCAGCGTTGGTCACTGACGGGTTCTGGGGTGATTCCGTTTTGCAATTGGGTTCGGACGGCTTCGATCACCTCGAGTGTGCGGCTTCGCAAGGCTGGACTAAATTCAATATCGCGGCGGCGTTTGCTGGCAATGTGGTAAATCGCGCCTTTTGGTACTTTGATCTCGAGCATTTCTTCTAAGCACAGGGCTTGGGCGCAAAGTTGAATGTCATCACAGAGTTTCTCGAGGTTAGCGGTTTCAGGGTCTGGGTTTTTCTTGCGTTTACCGCTTTTGTACTCCACTGGGAATGGTGTGCCGTCAGGCAGAAACTCGACCACATCGGCACGACCTGATAACTCGAGGGCATCGTTAAAAAGCGGCAGGGCGCGTTCAATTCGGACTCCCTCGAGCAGTTCAATGGTGGGTTCATCAGCTCGGGTGTGGCTGCGTGTGCCTTTGGCGGTGTATTCGTTGTCTTCCCAGATGTTCTCGAGGTGAATCAAGGCACAGCGGCGTGGGCAATAGGCGTAGTGCATCAGGCTCGAGAGTGGTATCTGGGTTGTGTCGGTCATGATTTAACCCTCGAGTAAACGTGTTAAGGTCACGCCAT
>JAAFJQ010000412.1 GCA_013298185.1 Deinococcales bacterium | reverse complement strand
TTCCAACCAATCAATCCAAAGCGGGCGAGGCAAGCCCCGCCCCTACGATTCACAGAAAAACTTTACGACCAATGAGGAGGTCATTATGTTGCAACTCACGCCCATGGTTCATTTGCCGAACATCAATCCTAATCTTCCGCTTGACCTTCGACGTGCGACGATCAAAGATGTGCCTAAAATCTATGATTTGGTCAAATACTGGGCGGATAAAGGGCGAATGCTCGAGCGTTCCCATGCGCTGCTCGAGTCTACAATTCATGAGTTTTTGATTCTCGAGAATAATCAGGGTGAATTGGCGGGTTGTGTTGGTTTGCATCGCATGGCAGAAGATCTAGCCGAGGTACGTGGTTTGGCGATTCATCCAAGTTTCCAAGGCAAGGGCTTGGGGCGCTGGCTCGTGCTTGGCACAGAGCGGTTTGCTCGAGACTTGGGGTTAAAAAGGCTATTTGCTTGGACGTATGAGCAGCGTTTTTTTGAGAAATGTGGTTTTCAAAGAATCCCTCGAGAAGTTGAAACCCTGCCTTCTGAAATTCATGCTGAATGTACCCGTTGTCAGTTTCAGACCAATTGCCAAGAAATTCCAATGCTGAAAATTCTCGAGCGTCCAAAATTAGCAGTGGCGTGATTTAATCTTCTGCCCATGGAAATCCTATCGGGTTGGCTTCAATGCGTTTCCATAGTGCCTCGTTGTTATGAGGGCGGATTGACTCGAGGAACGGAAAATCGCTGGCTTCGACTAGAACCCTGAACAGTGGTTTGACTGGCTCGAGACTCGCCCAATGATGCGCTTGGTAGGGAATGCCTTCGCGTTCATTAACTGGTTCTTGGTCAAACCTATCTTTTGGCAGCACGTAGACGTAGCCTGTGCGGAATGGTTTCTGCTCGAGTGCTGTGTCTTGGACTCCAAAAAAGTAAATGTCCGTTGGCGGCTCGAGGTTAATCCTGACAGCCGCGTTGGTGATGCTCATTGGGATTCTTGGTCGGTCTAGGATGGCAAAGAACATTGCCCAGATTCCATCAGAAGCAGCATAAACCGCGTTTTGATTGCCAAACCAGCCTACATCATCTGATTTCCTTGGTTCAAACGTGTGTATGCTCGAGTCTCCTGTGCCGTGAACCAAATAGTTCTTAAAGCGCGTCAACCAAATCAAGAATGCCCATTTTGGTATCGGAGTCTCGACCAAAAGCCCTTGCTCGAGCGCCACTGCAAGCGTTTTTTCAAGCACGGCTTGATCTCGAGCAAAGTCGAACTCTGGGCGACTCAGCCAATACGAAGGTAAGTTCATATTGCCAGTGTATTGGTCGTCAAAAACGAAAAGTTGCTGACTTTCACGATTGAGGCGTAAACCCAAGGTGAAGCGTGTATGCTCGAGTGTTGTGCTGTGCCTGACAATGTTCTTCAAGCACTCGAGTCCAAAGTTGCTGCAATTCTTGGTGCAAAAGCATAGCTTGTGTATACGTGAGGTGAATGGTTGTCCAAGAATTCCAAAGTGGTTTCATCGCATCAGGTTGAAAACGAACATTTGGTGGCGGAAATGGAGAAAAATCAATGCTGATGCGGTTTGGTTCGATTAAACGAATACATGTTCCACCACCAACTGAGTCTGGATGCCATTCCGAAGCTGCATTGACAAAATCGGCACAGTATTGCTCGAGCAGCGGCATCTGCATTTGCTGCATCCACGCGGTTAGGGTGTCTTGTTTGGTCTGGGCAATTGGGATAAAAAATTGGTCGGCAACAGCTTGGTAATACTTGATTGGTTTGCCTCTTCGGGCTTGGGAACGTGTTTGTTTAACTATTCCCCACTCGAGAAATTTTTCTAGGTGGTACTTGAGGCTCGAGGCTGGTTGTTTCAAGGTTTTTGCTGCGCTGGTCAGGCTGTGTTCTGTTCCTAGAAACACAGCAAAGTTCTTGAAGGTTTCAGAGTGCAAGAGCGCCTGTGCAGCTTCGCTGTTCGTCACATAATGCCAGTCGGTTTGGGTCATGTGTTTGACTATACGCTTTGCACACAGTTTTGAGTGTAAAATCTGGCTTATGGATTTCTCTGAGGCGGTGCAGAAAATTGCTGTTGCTCTCGACCCGCAGCAGATTATTTTGTTCGGCTCGAGGATAAGTGAGTAAGTCCGAACGTCTTGGTTTGGCTGGGGCTTTGGCTGCCGTGACCTCATGGGGCGCAAATTCAGTCATTCTAAAATTCTTAACTGGGCAAATGAGCGTTGAATTGCTGAATGCCTCGAGAATTTTGGTTGCCAGTGCGTGTTTCTTGGGGATTCTGGCTTTTTTACGCCGTGGTAAGGGCTTACCTCAACTCGAGGCTCGAGATTGGTTGGCGATTG
>JAAFJQ010000411.1 GCA_013298185.1 Deinococcales bacterium | reverse complement strand
CCGCTGAATCGCCAAAGTATTATTGAGTGCTTGTGCCGCGTTGCTATTGTTGTTGATTTGCGGATAATAGCCAAGCATATCCACCAGCAAAGCATATCCCGGTACGGCTGAACCAACTGCACTCAGAAGCGTTTGAATCAGCAAATGTTTGGTCATGGGCGCAACATTGCCACCGTGCCACAAAGCACCCGCCGATAAATCATTGAGTTGCTGGAATGCCAAGGCTGTACCCGAGTACGCACCCGCGACGGGCGAACCAGCCAAGCCGAAGAAGCTGTACCACCGACCAGCCGTGTAAGCACTAGCGCCAGTGGTCTTGAAATAGAAATTTAACCATGATTGCGACGCAACCGTGAGCTTTTCAATTAATTGGTCATGACTCGAGAAACCGGGCATTTAATCCTCCTGACTTTGCAACCCACCCGCCGCAAAGCGAGGCAAAATGTTCTGCGTGATTCGCACTGGTGTGGTGAGCGGACCCTTCTCGAGCAGTGTCCCAGCCCCTGATGCAGCCGTGCCAATACTGAAATGCGTTGCTGTGACATCATCTGCTGCGCCCGTGGCGATTGGGAATGCCACCTCAGCCACGTTCGACGCTGTGTTATTGGTCACATCCCAACCCGCAGGACGTGCCACCAAGACTCGAGCATAACCGGTGTAGGACACCTCACTGGTTGCCTGTGTTCCAGATTCGCCAGGGTCGGCGGTATGCAACGCAACATAAAATTGGTTGTCCCCAGCCCACGGCGGTGCGACTCGGCGGAAAATATAATCCTGAATTTGATTCTCGAGCGTATTGGATTTGCTCATAATGCCTCCTTATTCCAAACGTCCGCGCAACTCGTGCATTTCACGCTCGAGCTTGGTTTGTCCAGTTGCCACTTGCTCAAGTCCAGCCGTGAGTTTGTCCACATCGCGCCTATGGGTTTCAACAATTGCGTTCACAACTCGCTCGTGTGATTCACGCTCGAGTTTCTGCTCATCGCGGTACATGTCCCGATCTTCTTTTGCTCTTGCTTCTGCACCTAAAATCATGCGATCAATGGTTTTTTTGTTCCCACGCACGACCCAAACAACCAGTCCGACAACAGAGACTAAAACAGTACCCACCAAGCCTAAAAGGTACGGGTCTGAACCTGTTTTAACGATGCTTTCAGCCTGATACGTTGGTGATAATGGTATTGGTTTTGGCGTTGGTTCTCGAGGTTCATTTACTGCGAGTGCTGCGACACTGAACAGGGTGCAATAAACGATGATGTGTCGCAAATAGTTTTTCATTCCGAACCTCGAGCAGTCTTGTCAAGCTCAAAAGTAATGAAATTCTGACTTGATGGGGTTGATGTAACTCGCGCCGCAACCGTGCCAAGAGTTTCAACGCTCACCACAAACCCGCGCTGAACGCCCCTGCAAATCACGCCATGAGCCTGACCCCGAAACGTGGACTCGAGACTGCAAGGTTGTAGGTCAGAGCCTCGAATTGCGGTAATTTGCTTTGTGCTAGCAATGGTCAGGAGTCCAGCCGCGAGCGTGGTGACTTTTACCTCGTTAGGTGTGACTTGCTCGAGCGTGGTGGTGTTCAAACTTGAGACAATAGAGCAAGAGGAAAGGCAAAGGAGCAAAGGTAAAAGGCAAAAGAGTAAGGCTTTCTTCATAATTTCTTCACCGCCTTTGCTATTTCTGCAAGTACAGCAGTAAACTCGAGTTCACGCTGTTCTGGCGTGTTTGCTTGTAAAATTGCCAATGTCGCTTGGCTGATGAATGATTGCTGCGCTTCGCGTGGCAATGTCTGCATGAATTGCTCGAGCAAACCAGCCACGGCAGCCCTAAGAAATGATTCAGGCACTGGCAGACCAGTCAGCAAACCATTGAGGACTGCCAAGCCACCTTTTATGAACGAATCAAAAATAGTGTTGTTCATGGCTGTTCCTTACGCAGTGGGCATGTAAGTGGCGGCTCAGATTCAGGTTCTACATTTGGCTGAAATTTGAATTGAGATGGATGATTGCAGATTGAGGTTGTTAAGCTCGACATTGGATCACGGACATATCTGTGTTCGCAAAAACCACATTTTTTCGGAATTTTGTTCATCCCATTGACCTCAATTTTCGGAGCTTCGATTTTGAAAGCATGGCAGGGTGTGGGCTGCTGCGCCGCCGCTTGCCACGAAACCGTTCAATAGGCGCAATGTCGTTCTTGACAGGGCTGGGCTTGGCTGGTGCTGGTTGGCTCGAGTTCTGCTGCACTTGTTGATTGGTTGGTGTGGCTCGAGTCTCGGCTGCACGTTGTTCTTGGGCGCGTTGCTGCTCGAGTTGGCTGGGCATTTGCATACCAGCCACCGACAAAGCTGCT
>JAAFJQ010000410.1 GCA_013298185.1 Deinococcales bacterium | reverse complement strand
AACTGAGATTCCCCCGTGTTACTAGCCACATGGTCCCACCCCACTCCATCCCGAACTGGGTCGTTAAACGTGTGAGCGCCGATGGTACTTAAGTCTACGATTTTGGAAGAGTAGGTCGATGCGGGGGGTTTTTTTTAGCCCAAAAGGTTAAAGAGGAAAGGTCAAAGAGGAAAGAAACAACCTCGAGACTCGAGAAGTAAAAAAATAGAAGTACAAATAGTTGAAAAACAACTACATAAGCAGTACAATCACAATCTCGAGAACACCAAGAACTCGAGAGAAGAACAAAAAGAATATGGAATGCGGGAGTAACTCAGCTGGTAGAGTGCAACCTTGCCAAGGTTGATGTCGAGAGTTCGAATCTCTTCTCCCGCTCCAAAAGAAAACCCCTCGAGTTTTCACTCGAGGGGTTTTCTTTTTTCAAATTGGCTGAAGAATACGTCAGTAACATTTCAAGGCAAACTCGAAACACACCGAAGCCCGTCGAATCTGATATAATCTTTAACATAATATAAGAGTGTTCGGTGCTGAGGGTCAAATGCCGCAACCGAATTTCGGTGCGGACTTCGCTGAGAAAAGGAGATGATTTTGAAGAGTATGTTTTTGCCACTGGCACCACCGATTTTCTGTAAACTCGGAAAGCCAGCGCGAGCGACAATCCCGAAAACACTCGGAAACCGAGGCTATACACCTTCATGACTATGTCCAGCCACAACACTTACAAAGTGATCGACTACGACAGCCTGCGAAGCGACCTAGCTGCGCTTGGCGTAAGGTCTGGCGATATTGTGATGACTCATGTCTCGTTGCGACGAATGGGACTCGCAGCCAGCCAATTTGGCGCAGGTGGTCCAGAACTGTTGCTTCAGGCACTTGAGGACCTTGTGGGTGTAGACGGCACACTTTTGATGATCCTGGGTAGCGATTACGCATTTGACTGGGTCAATTCCAAGCCTGTTCAGGCTCGAGCGCAACTGCTTGCCGGGAGTCCGCCATTCGATCATTTGACTGCGCCCGTGCTCCCGGAAGTTGGAAGTTTTGCGGAGGTGTTTCGTCGCACGCCCGGGACGATGTTGAGCGACAATCCGAGCGGACGCTTCGCGGCGCGTGGGGCTATCGCAACCGAGCTTCTTCGCGATCAGCCTTGGAACGACTACTACGGACCCGGGTCACCCCTTCAAAAACTGTGTAATGCGGGAGGGAAGGTTCTACGGCTTGGTGCCAACCCGGAAACAGTGACCTTGCTTCACTATGCGGAGTATCTCGCTCGTATTCCAGTGAAACGACGAACTCGATGGGACTATGTCGTGGCGGGCGCAGATGGGCCGCGGCATGTGTGGATCGAATGCCTCGACGATGCTGAGGGGATCGTGGATTGGGAGGAAGAAGACTACTTCGCAGCGATCACTAAAGCATATTTAGCTACTGGGGCAGCGAGGCAGGGTATGGTGGGCAGCGCCCAGAGCGAATTGATTGATGCAACGGCGTTCGTAGCCTTTGGTGCTGCCTGGATGGAAGCACACTTCGCGTAGGCAGACACGGCGTTCGATTAAGTCAGTTGCGCTGAGCCCGACTTTCTCTGCTCGAGCTTGTGCTTTGGCTTTTTCTCGAGGCTCGAGCCTTGGCTTATCTGCTACACTAATCCCATGCCAAGTATTACTCTGAACGCACATTTCGATGGTCAGCAGATTATGCTTGATGAGCCTTTTGAAATCCCATCAAATGCCAAATTGCTTGTGACCATTTTGGAAGATACTGATTCTGAACGTGCGGATTGGGTGGCTTTTTCTGCTGGTGCTTTGGCTCGAGGGTACTCGGATGATGAACCCGAATATGCTGTTTCAAGCCTTAAAGAATTGAACCCTGCTTATGCGCGAAGGTGAAATTGTTCTGGCATTGTTGCCCCAAGCCGATGGTCAGTTAAAACATCGTCCTGCTTTGTTTTACGGGCATTGCCGCCTTTTGGTGATGCTTTGCTGTGTGGTATCAGTACGCAATTGGCTCGAGAAGTCAAGGGTTTTGACGAGGTTATTACGGATTCTGATGCTGATTTTGGCTCGAGTGGCTTGGTGGCAGCTTCTTTGTTTCGGCTTGGTTTTTTAGCTGTGATTCCTGTCAATCAGTTGATTGGGAGTATTGGGCGTATTTCAGTTGAACGTCATCAAAAACTGCTGCGAAATCTAAGTGTGTATTTGATACAAAAGTCAGTTTGACGCTTTTTGCTCGAGCTTGTGCCTTGGCTTCTTCTCGAGACTGAGTTAAACTATTTCATGCCTCTCCAACCCAAACGAACTGTCTTGGAACTCAAAGAACTCCGTGCTTTAACTGGCAACGCCGATGGCGCTCAGCGTGTAGCGTTCACCCCAA
>JAAFJQ010000040.1 GCA_013298185.1 Deinococcales bacterium | reverse complement strand
GAACCTGATTTTACTGGCTTCATCAAGGTTTGAAGTCTCGAGCATTCCCGTTGGGTAATTATCCCAAGTCACAAAATCAAGATGCTTAGCTGCTTTGAAATGATCAAATTCCGAGAAGAAAATCATATAATTATGGGTCACAAAGCGGTTTGGGCTGTGGGTGCGAATGATCTCGGTTTGCATTTGGTCATAAGCCACCACTTGGTCACTCGAGAAACGCATAAAGTCCAGCAGATGACACGGATTAGCTTCAGTTACAGTCAAGTTGGGCAAGCCAATTTGAGTAAAATCGTTGTATTCCTGCGACCAAAACGCATTTCCCCAAGCTGAGTTGAGTTCTTGGATTGCGCCGTATTTCTGCTCGAGCCACACTTGAAACTTGACTCGAGCGCTTGGGCTATAAGAGCGCACTGTGTCGTGACAGCCGTACTCATTATCGGTTTGCCAACCAACCACTGCCTCGTGCTGCCCATAGCGTTTTGCCAGCGCTTCAACAATTCGGGCGGATTCGCGCCAGTACACATCGCTCGAGAAATCATAATGTCGTCTCGAGCCAAATTCACGCACCCGCCCTTGTGCATCCACAGGCAATATCTCTGGGTAACTCCTGACCAGCCATGCAGGTGGGGTAGCCGTGGGGGTGCATAGGACAACTTTTAAGCCCTCTGCATGAAGTGCCTCGAGAGCCTTATCCAGCCATTCAAATTCATACTGCCCCGCGCTTGGCTCGAGGCGACTCCAGGCAAATTCACCAATTCGCACATAGGTTAAGCCGAGTTCACGCATTCGCTTAGGAAAAGTTGCCCATTCTTCGCTCGAGATTTGTTCGGGGTAATCGCAGACACCAAGTTCAAAAGCCATACAGCATTCTACCGCCACTCGAGGATTGTCGTAGACTCGAAGCGATGCGATACGTTCACACCAATTTAGTCGCCAAAGACTGGCGCAAACTCGCCAATTTCTACCAACAGGTTTTTGCTTGTGTTCCAGTTCCACCAGAACGCGATTACTCAGGCGAGACCTTTGATCGGTTAGCGAATTTACAGCACGCCAGACAGCGTGGAATGCACTTGCGCTTACCGGGCTTTGCTGAAAACGCCCCAACCCTCGAGATTTTTGAGTACGAACCGAGTTTGGATAAACCCGAAACCAAGGTCAACCGCTTGGGCTTCGGGCATATTGCCTTTGCTGTGGACAATGTTCAAGCAACCCTAACCAGTGTTCTCGAGCATGGCGGTGGGCAAATCGGTGAGGTGGTGACACTCACTCGAGCTGATGGTCAGCGTGTGACCGTAGTCTATGCAACCGACCCTGAAGGCAATGTGGTTGAATTGCAACGGTGGGGGTAAAAAGCACATGATACTGCCCACAGGGACAAGCCACATCTCTCAAGACGGTATACTTTTTATACTCGAGGAGTGAGCCGATGGATTTTTTTGAAGTGCTACACAACCGCAAGACCACCAATGGACCGTTTGACCCTCGTCCGGTATCGCGTGAACACCAAAAAATGCTGATGGAAGCGGCTTCCAGAGCGCCGAGCCATTTTAATTCTCAGCCGTGGCGTTTTGTGCTGCTCGAGGATAAAGCCCGGATTCTTGAAATTGCCGAGATTGCCGGGCATTCGATGGAGCATCTGATCCAAGCTGGATTGTTTTTTGAGCGTTACCGCCCGTATTTTCGTTTCTCCGAGGCTGAACTCGAGGCTCGAGGCGATGGGATTCATTTTGACCAATTACCAGGACCCTTGAAACCATTTGCCAAACAAGTCATGTCGCCAACGGGAATCAGCATCATGCGAAGCCTTGGTGTACCAAAAATGCTTGGTAAGGACAACAAAGACCTCGTGGCTGGTAGCCCACTGATTCTGGGCGTGATGCTCGATAAAACCGAGTACATTCCTGGTAAGTTATCTGGTTTTTACAGTGTTTTTGGCATGGGTGCAGCCTTGGAAAACATTTGGCTGACCACCCACGCGCTTGGTATGGGCATTCAGTTTATTTCCACGCCAATGGAAATCCCAGAAAGCTGGGAGAAAATGAAATCAATCTTGCGTGTTCCAGACAACTTAGAACTGATGGCAGTCTACCGCCTTGGTTATGCCAAAGAAGGCAACCGCCGCCCGAGTATTGATTGGAGCAGTCGGCATCGCAAGAAATTATCCCAATATGTCTACCGTGAAACCTGCGAGACTCCAGAATCCGATGAGTAATGATTTGCCATGACCAAACCTAAAATCATCAGTGTTGGCACGTCCTTACCGCCTTACCAAGTGGCACAAGATGCCGTTAGGCACTTGATCGCCGCGATTTTCAAAAACACCTCGCGTGACCTCGAGCGCCTTCTTGGGGTGTTTGACAACGGGCATGTCAAAACCCGTTACTTATCCGCGCCACTCGAGTGGTACTACGAACTGCGTTCATGGTCGGAACGCAACGAGATTTACATCGAACAAGCCCAAATCATGTCCGAAAAAGCGGCAAACATTGCCCTCGAGCGAGCTGGAATAAGCGCTAGTCAACTGGACGCCATTGTTTTTGTCTCGAGTACTGGACTTGCCACCCCAAGTTTGGACAGTTGGCTGATCAAGCGTCTCGGCATCAGCCGCCATGCCATGCGCTTACCGATTTGGGGTTTAGGCTGCGCGGGAGGTGCAGCAGGCTTAAACCGCGCAGCTGATTACATCCGCGCCAAACCAAACAGCCATGTGCTGCTGGTCTGCGTCGAATGCTCGAGCCTGACCTTTCAAGCCAATGACCCAAGCCGCGCCAATCTGGTCAGCACCAGTCTCTTTGCCGATGGTGCAGCTGCGGTTGTCTTATCTGACCAACTCGAGGGAATAGAAATACTAGGTGGCTCGAGTACCCTTTGGGATGACACCGAAGAGGTCATGGGCTGGGAAATCGTAAACACGGGCTTAAAAGTCTTACTCTCCAAAAGCGTACCGGTCATTGTTGAAAAACACATTCGCCAAGATGTGACACGCTGCCTCGAGTTACTGGGTTTGAATTTATCCCAGATTCTGCATTACGTCACCCACCCCGGCGGTGAGAAAGTCATGCAGGCATTTGCCCAAGCCCTCGAGATTGAATTTACTCAACTCGAGGATTCAAGAATTGTTCTCGAGCAGCACGGGAATATGAGCAGCCCAACGGTGTTGTTTATTCTCGAGCGGTTGCTGTCTAAGAAAGTTTCAAAAGGCGAACATGCGCTTTTAACGGCAATGGGACCTGGGTTCAGTGCTGAGCATGTGGTGCTGAGGACTTCATAAATAACTTACTCCACTCGGTATTTGCCAGTCAGTTCTCGTAAGCGTCCAGCCAGTTGTGCCAGACTTTCAGCCGAATCGCGGGTATGACGGGTGGAAATCAGGTTTTCTTCGGTGGCGGTGGAAATATTATTCATCGCACTCGAGATTTGTTCCATGCCGATGCTGTGCTGCCTGACCGAAGCTGAAATCAACTGGGCGTTGTATGCCGCGTTTTGAATTGCGCCTTGCAGTTCGTCTATCACACTCGAGACTCTGGCAATGCTTTCGACACCTGCATCGGCGACTTTCATGCCTTGTTCGGTGGTCATGACGGCGCTGTTGGTGGCGCGTTGGATTTCACCTAAAATGGATCTGACTTGGCTGGTGGCGTTTTTACTTTGTTCGGCGAGCAACCGGATTTCTTGGGCAACCACTGCAAAACCCTTTCCTTGGTCACCTGCTCGAGAGGCTTCAATGGCGGCATTTAAGGCAAGTAAGTTGCTTTGGTCGGCAATATCGTTGACTGTGGCGATGATTTCACCAATTTGCTGGGTTTGTTCGGAGAGCGCCAGGATGTTCTCGGCGATTTGTTGAACTCGAGCGCGAATTTCGGACATGCCTTGATTGGCGGCTTTGGCTGCGTCTGCACCAGCGCTGGCTACGCGGTTGACACTCTGGCTTTGTTCGTTGATGGTTTGGGCTAAATCCACAGCTTGCTCGGAAGTGGTTTTGACTTCGTCCACCGTAGCGGTGGTTTCGGAAACGGCTGCCAATTGGCTGCTGACACTGCTGGTTTGTTGTCCACTGGTGGCTAGGATTTGGCTCGAGGCACTGGCGAGTGCCACTGAACCAGACTGCACGGTAGACATCAAATCGCGCAGGTTACTTCGCATCCCCGTGAAGGCTAGTCCGAGGACATCATCTTCGGATTTGGCAGTCACGACTTGGGTCAGGTCGCCGGAGGAAATATGATTGGCGACCCCAGCCATTTCGCGTTGGTATTGACGCATGTCACGAAAAGACTGTGCCAATTCACCGAGTTCGTCTTTGTTGTACTGCCCAATGCGCTGCTCTAAGTTACCTCGAGCCAAGCCAGAAGCTGCTTTGGCAAGGCGCTCGATACCATTGGCGATGTACCAAGATGGTAAATACATGGCTGCCATGGTCAAGACCAGACCCACCACACTAAGAATCAGTAGTGCGCGGACTGTGCCATCGCGTTCTTGATTGACTTCAGAAATAGATTGACTGACCAAGGTTTGCCAACCCAAATCCTTTAAGATTCCGCGAGCCTTAAACCAACCCTCGATGCCCACACCTTGTCCTTGGGGCTGGCTATAATCCACGCCTCTGGCAAAACCAAGGTCTAGGTTTTCTGCCACTTGGAAAGCCGAATCGGTAATTTCACGCTTAAATTCGTCTCCTTTGCGGCTGGATTCAATGATTAAGTTGTTCTTGGTAATCACCAAACGCAGGGTTTTGGCATTGTCTATTGCGGCTCGAGCTTCGACTTCTTTAAGCAGCTTCTGTGTTTCTTGCCAATTGTAACGGGTTGACCAGATACCCACCACGCTGCCAGTCGCATCAAAAATAAATGATGAAAAACCAATGGTTAAAGCCACTTCTTTGCCGTACGTTTTTTCAACCAAAGGATCAATTCCTAAGTCCTTGACAACTGGCTTAAAATCATCTGGTGTGGCTGTGAATGAATCGGCTTGCAGGGTTTGAAACCATGATTCGCTGGCTACGCTGACACCGATGACACTTTGGGCAAATCCAGCATTTCCTTTGGCATCTAAACCAGCCGCTGCAATGATTTTACCCTCGAGGTTAATTGCCATCATCATTCGGTACGTTGGCGCGTAGGATTTGGTGACAGTTGTCATCCATTGCTGCACCGAACGGGGATCCATGGAACGGGCATCCGGTGAAGCCGCAAAAACCGTCACATCATTGGCTCGTTCTCCAAGCGAGCGGTCAACCCTGTCCATGACGCTAAAAGCCGAGTCTTTCAGACGAATACCTGCGTTGCGTTCAACCACCGCACCTGACTGAGAATAAAAGACCCATATCATGGTTGCCATAAATGGAATCAGTACCAACGCACTGAACAGCCCAAGTTTGACAAAGATTTTTTGGTCAAGTAACCAAGCAAAAATCCAGCGTAAAAACTGTGCAGCTCGAGCAACCAACGGAGGAGTAGGATTTGAGGTCATAACGTACCTCTAATTATGCACCAAAATTGAGCATTTGTGCAGAACATGAAAAATCGGCTTTATGCAATCGAATTTATTGTACCAATTTCAAAATGTTCTCGAGCCAGACACTCACAGATCCAAACTTGAGAAAACAGGCGAATGTAGTTGCATGGGCATAAATTCGGCTTGTTTGACGACTTCGGTAACTTTACCAAACAGCATGTGTGGCGTGGCATGTTCAACCAAGGCTCTATAAATTCCAGGCACAGGCGCTTGGGCGACTGGAAGTAACACTGGATGATTGCCCTCGGTGTGACCTTCCATAAACGAAGGTTCATACGCCGCGCCACGAATCAGACACTCGACTTCCTGCCCAATCAACCTCGAGTTTTTCAGTTGCGACCAGTGCTTTTGGCGCTCGATTAGGCGGTTCAGGCGTTCGGTTTTGATTTCTTTGGGCATATCGGCAAAGTGCTTATAACTGGGTGTACCAGGTCTGGCGCTATAAATAAACATAAAAGCCGAATCGTACTGCACAGCATCGTACAAGGACACCGTCTCGAGGAAGTCATCTTCGGTTTCATTGGGGAAACCAACAATAATATCGGTGGAAATAAACAAACGAGGAATCAGCGAACGCATTTTTTCGATTCGCTCGAGATACCATTCCCTTGTGTATTCGCGCCCCATTTGTTTTAGAACCTTATTTGAGCCGCTCTGCACAGGCAAGTGGATGAATTTACAGACATTAGGCGTTTCGGCTATTGCCTCTATAATATTGTCCGAAAAATCCATTGGGTGGCTGGTGGTAAATTTAATTCGTGGAATGCCGCTTTTGCCCACCATTCGCAGTAAATCACCAAAGTCTGGGTAGCCAGTTTGGTCTTTGCCATAAGAATTCACATTCTGCCCCAAGAGCGTCACCTCGAGCGCCCCGGCTTCAACCAAGGAATCAAGTTCACGCAAAATCAGGTCTGGATGGCGGCTGACTTGTGGTCCGCGGGTTTCCGGCACAATGCAGTATGTGCAGTGGTGGTCGCAACCGCGTTGAATTGTCAAATGCGCCGAGAGTTTATTTTGCGGAGCCGGTGGTACAAAGTCATGGATATCATCCTTAAAAGCCATGCTCCAAAAACGTTTGTTGCTCTCGAGTGCTGCGCCGATGTCCAAAAGCGCTCCAGGTCCAAGCAGAATATCCACATCGTATTTTTTGGCAATTTCCTGCCCTTCCTCGAGTTGCGCCAAGCAGCCCATCATCCCGACCAGCAAACCGCGCTCGCGCTTGGTTTTACGTAAGTTACCCAGTACGGCTCGCACTTTATCCACGGGCTTACCGCGCACGGCGCAAGTGTTGACCAAAACAAAATCAGCTTCTTCCACAGCTTTCACAAGTTCGACACCCAATGCCACCAGTTGCGATTCGACAACGTGGGTATCGTATTCATTCATTTGACAACCATAAGTCACTAAATGGGCTTTCATAAACTCCTCGAGTACCTTTTCAAGTACAAAACACCATAGGGTACGCACTCGAGACGAGTAATGCAAGTGCAGAACTTACATCGGTTTCAGCAAACTGACCAAATCTCGTTTGGTTCGTTGCGCCAAAAGTGCTTTCTCGGCAGCAATTGTATCGTCCCACATGGCTTTGGCGCTGCGGTGCGTAAAACCAAAATCAGCTTTGGCTTTCTGACTCGAGTCAAACAAACTGATTTGTCCAGCCTCAACCAGTTCCTTTGAAAAAACGGCTGGTAGACCCACTGCTCTTTGCAATGGCTCGAGTGGCAAAAATAAGGTTTTCAGCAAATTTGGTGCTAACCAAGCCCGTGATTTTGCTCCACCGTCATGGGTTTTCCAATACTCGAGCATCGTCTGGCGGCTGTGCGCTTCGCCTCCCAGAAAATAGGTTTCACCGATTTTGGCGCGTTGTACGGCTTGAACAATGCCTTCGCATAAATCCTCGAGATGAATCAGGCTTAGCATCACCTCGGGCGACCAAGCCAGTGGTGGCAGGACTTTGAGCAAGTACATCCGCAACAAGTATCCCAAACTGGCGTGGTCGTTTGCGCCAATGACTGCATTTGGGCAGAGCGTGGTCAGTCGCAAACCAGAACTACCTAACTCGAGGGCAATTCGGTGGGCTTCTTTTTTGGTGCGTTCGTAGTGTGTAGCATAACTGCGTGAGCGCGGTGTGCTTTCATCTCGAGCGGCAGTGGCGCTGCTTGCTCCATATGCCCAAGTGGTCGAAATGTAAAAAGCGCGTTTATCAAGTTCTCGAGCCAAGGATAAGGTGTGCTGAGTGCCACCAATGTTGACGCTGTTCATTCGCTCAACGCCAGCGCCATCAATGCCAAGTTCGTATACTCCAGCGTTGTGAATCACTGTGTCGGCTTGTTCCATACCAAGGCGCATTGAATCTTGGTTGGTGACATCGCCTTGCACCAGTTTCGCGCCGAGTTCAGCAATGATTTTTGCTTCACGGCTGGTTTCACGACGTACCAGAGCTATCACTTGGATGTCATGCCGAACCAATGCCGCCACCAAGCGCTGCCCAATGAAACCAGTACCACCCGTGAGAAAAACAATCATCGGGGTACATCATAGCAAGTCAGGTCAGATTTCTATTAGGACTCGAGTTAAACTACCGCTATGTTTGATGTTGCGATCATTGGAGCGGGTCCGGTTGGTTTAGCCGCAGCCATAGAAGCCAAGCGGCTTGGTTTAAGTTATGTGATTCTCGAGAAGGGCTGTGTGGTCAATGCCATTTTTGAATACCCAACCTACATGACATTTTTTACCACTGCCGAGCGCCTCGAGATTGGCGATCATCCTTTTGTCACCAGCACCGAAAAAGCCACGCGCAAAGAAGCACTGGCATATTATCGTTTGGTCACGGCTCGGGAGGGCTTAAACTTGCGTCAGTACACCGAAGTGGTGCAGATTCATCCAGCCCCAGCTGGTTTTACCTTAGAGGTCGAAGCCAAATCGGGCGAAATGGACGTGGTTGAATGCCGTTTTTGCGTGGTTGCCACGGGTTACTTTGACAACCCGAACAAATTAACCATCCAAGGCGATGACCTCGAGAATGTGGCGTATGGGTACACCGAAGCCCATCCTTTTTGGGGCTTAAATGTGACGGTGATTGGTGGTGGCAACAGCGCCGCCGATGCCGCGCTGGACTTGTACCGTCATGGTGCAAATGTCAGCTTGGTTCACCGAGGTAAGGACATCAAGAACACCATCAAATACTGGATGAAACCCGATTTGGAAAACCGAATTAAGGAAGGCAGCATCAAAGCCTATTTCTCGAGTACCGTAAAAGAAATCACCCCAGACGCGGTTCTGCTCGAGACTCCCAAAGGACAAGTTGAACTGCCCACCGATTTTACTTTTGTGCTGATTGGGTACACGCCCAACACCGAACTGCTCGAGGCAGCTGGGGTTGTGCCAGATGCTGACTCGAGGGTCGTGGTCAGTGAACATTTTGAGACGATTGTGAATGGGTTGTATGCCATCGGCAGTTGTTATGCTGGGCGGTTTACTGGGCAAGTGTTTATTGAGAACGGCAAAATAGATGCGGTCAAAGCAGTGCATCACATCAAACAGCAACTCGAGACTCGAGGGATTACAAAGGCGTATGCGTAAACTGATTGTCACCGAATTTCTGACCCTTGATGGTGTGATGGAAGACCCAGCCCCACCGCCGGGTTATCCAAGTCCTGAAATCAGCCAATACAAATTCGATGAATTGTTCTCGAGCGAGGCACTTCTGCTTGGGCGAATCACTTACCAAGGTTTTGCTGCCTATTGGCAAACCGCCACTGGCACGGGTGTTTTTGGACAGCGCATGAATCAATTGCCTAAATACGTTGCCACCACCACCCTCGAGAAGCTCGAGTGGAATGCGACTAAACTCGAGGGAGATGTGGTCAAAGCCGTCCATGCCCTAAAAAATACCGAAGGCGGGAATATCCTGACTTACGGCAGTGGGATTTTTGCTCAGACGTTGTTAAAGCACGGTTTGGTAGATGAACTTCGGTTGATGGTCTATCCGCTTATTCTTGGACGAGGCAAACGGTTCTTTACTGGCGAAAGCAAAATTACGCTCCAACTTGCTACCTCGAGAAACCTTGGCTCGGGTGTAATGCTTTTGGTTTATGAACCAGAACAAACCTATCACTCGAGCAAATCGGCTAACTCCAAATCGGAATAGAGTTTTTCCGCGTCAGCTCGAGCTTTGGCTTCTGGCACTTCGTACTTGGATAGCACTGCTTTTATTCCAATCTCGAGGTCAGGGGTGCGTTTCCAAGTGTTCCAGAGGAGTTTGGCTGCACCTACCACGCGGTAACGGGCATGGGTGTTGGGCAATCTTAACTCGAGGATGTTATCGGTGATGTCTTCTTCGATGGTATTGCGTTTCGGGCGTTTCATGGTGGTCATCATAAACCAATAAAACAGGTATCATGTGCAAATGCAAATCACCAAAAATCTTGGGCATCTCGAAGCACAAAAAATCATAGCCACCATTCAAACCGAACTTGAGGCTCGAGATAAAAGCGCCGTGATTGCTGTATCAGACTCGCACGGCGAGTTACTGGCTTTTTTGCGGGTAGCTGGAGCGCCACTGCCAAGCATTCTGATTGCCCAGAACAAAGCCTTTACTGCCGCTCGAGAACGCCGTCCAAGCCGCGAGATTGGTCAAGCCTCGAGACACCCGCAAGATGGTTTTGACATGCGAAACTTCGGCGATTCGCGTTACATCGGTTGGGGTGGCGGATTACCAATTTTTATAGATGGCGTTTGTGTTGGCGCTGTTGGTGTAAGCGGTCTGCCTGAACTCGAGGACATTGAATTAGCTGAACTTGGGATTCAAGCCCTGTTGTGAGCTTTGCAACGCAAGTTGCAACTCATCCCACGTTGCACCCATCGCCACAATTTGCCAACCGCCTTTCTCGAGCAGTACGGCGGTGCTGTTTTTGATGCTGGTCAAACGGGCTTTCCAGCCGTTCAAACCACCAACGCCACGAATGTACTCGAGTGCCGCTTTGATGTTTGGCAGCACCAGTAAACTTGGTTTACTTGGTTTACTTTGGCTTTCGTCAGTCAACTGCATGGCTTTTAAGGTTGTGGCTGAAACCTCGAGTGACAATGTACGAATGGGGTCTTGGGCAAAGAACTGATACCCACCACGTTCGATTTGCAAAATCGCAAGGGCAGCAGCTTCGCCTTCTAAACCATCATGAACCGCGTGGGTTAAGTCTGAACCATGGATATGCAATTCCAACACACCCATTTTTAAGACACCAACTGCACCTGAGAACCCCAAACGCTCGAGCAAACCAGCCGCTCCGCCCATGCGCTCTAATCTGCCGCGAATCGGGATTTGCTCCAAGGTTGGGTAATTGATGTTCATGGTGTTGAGTATTCCTTTTGAATGTGTGGGTTTTGTCAAGCCTGTATGAACAATTTACGTGGTTTCTCGAGGTTGAGCATCGGTCTTTGGTAGCATGGCGCTGCTCGAGGTTGGTTGTTCAATCTTCATCAGGTGGCTCGAGAAGAATCCAAGCACACAAACAATGGCGGATAACACCCCGCCAATAATGAACACACTCCGTACTCCGAGCGCATCGCCGAGTGGTCCGGCAATCGCTAGTCCAATCGGTCCTGCTAAGCCCATAACGGTGTTCATCAGTGATAAAACCCGTCCTTGGATTTGATTCGGCACGGTGGTTTGTAGAATCGCCATCATTGGAGCATTGCCTGTCGAAAACGTAATACCGCTGAGCGTCCACCAGATTGTTGCCAGCCAAAGGGCGTTGCTTGGTGCAAGAGCAGTCAGCGCAACTGTGCCACAAGAAATGGCAAATGAAATCAGCAGGGTGATGATGCGTTTTTTGAAGAGTGGGTGGAAGGTAATCAGCACACCACCAGCAATCATGCCAATGCCAGCCAAGCCCTCCATTATCGCTACTTCGTTGACCCCACCGCCAAAATGTTGTTTAACGAGTAAGGGTGTCAGGGCAAAAGTCGGCATGACTGTTAGCACCACCAAACCAAGTAAGCCATACAGCATCCACAGACCACGCCGTTGGGCAACATAACTGACACCTTCGCGGAAATCTGTCCAAACACTGGTTTTCTCAGTCTCGAGCCGCTTGGGTTGTGGGATGGCATAAAACAAAAGAGGCGTGATGCCCAAAACGGCTGTGACGACATCAATCATCAATGCGCCTTGAAATGGTAGGAACGCCAGTGCCAATGCGCCAAGCGGCGCGGCTGCAATCGTCATGATGCCCTGCATGGCTTGGTTCATGCCAGCCACTCGAGGTAGCCACTCGGTTGGCACAAGAAGGCTGGTGCTGGCAGCCGCCGCAGGGGCTTGGAAGGCTTGCATACTCGAGCGCAGGAACATCAGTGTATAGATGTGCCAAAGTTGAATTTGGTTGCTCGAGAAAAGGTAAACCATAACAATCATGGCAATTGCGGAGATGCTATCGGCAGTTATCATGATTGTGCGGCGGCTAAGTCGGTCTGCTAACGTGCCGCCAAGGGGTCCTAGCAGTGCTTGTGGCAGCAATCCCATCATGCCTGCTATTGCCAAGGCACTCGAGGATTCGGTGGTTTTGGTGATCCACCAGAGCAGCACAAATTGGGTTAAGGCGCTGCCAATTAAAGACAGGGCTTGTCCTATCCAGATGGTGAAGAAACGAGGTTTCCAATTGCCTGAAACGTCTGTCTCGAGCGGCATGTTCTTGGGGGTCGGGTCTTGGTGCATAGATTATCCTTTTGCCATCTCGAGCAGTTCCTCGAGTAATTCTTGGCGCAGTGGTTCTTTGATACTTATTAAGCCGCCGATTTCTCCGAGCCACATGCCGTCACAAGCCAAACGAATGGCAGTGGCTCGAGCGGCGGGCAATCCATCGGACAACATGCGTTCTTCTGCAAAGGCGTAGGCATTCTTGAGGTACTGGATCAGTTGTGGGTGACTCATCACAAGGCTCGAGAGGGCTTGGGTGAGTTTTTGTTCTTCAGGGTCAGCAATAAACGTTGTTCGGATATAAGCTCGTGTCCAGCGTCCGGGGCTTGGTTCTGGCTCGAGTTGTTGTTCTAGGTTCTGCTCGAACGTTTGCATCAGGTGGTTCATGAGTTCTAAGAGCAGGTTTTCTTTGTTGGGGAAGTGGTGCAGCAGTCCGCCTTTGCTGATGCTGGCGTGTTTGGCGACGTTTTCGAGCGTGAGGTTGTGTGCGCCGTTTTCAACGATGATGGTCGCGGCGGCTTGGAGCAGGAGTTCTCGGGTGGCTTGTGGGTTGTTTTTTCTCATAGGATACCGTCCAGACGGTTGGTAATATACCGTCTGGACGGATTGTTGAATGTCATTTGAAGTACAAATTCCGAAATCTGCTTTTCACTCATCCCAAAGTGGCAATGTTCAACCCTTCTGGAGGTTGGGAAAGGTCAGCATCTTCAACAATCAGAACAAAACCTCTCCCGCGCAACACCACTTTTTCAGAAGTTGCATTGGGTGGAATTTCGAGCTTGGCTTGAAAGTAAGAAACACCTCCTAAGCCACGCATACATGCCAGAGCCGCTTCAAAATTAGGCAAAATCACCAAATTTTGAAAAGTCGTTTGGGTTTGCCGCTTTGATTCCAATTGCTGTTTTGCTGCACCAAGAAAAAGGTTGGTTGGGCGTTGTGTCAGTTCTTTTTCTTTAATTTCTTTCACTTGGCTTTTTTGTTCAATAATTTGGGTCAGCAAATTGTCCTCGTGTTCTTGCTCGGCTAATGATTTTGAAAGACGCATCACCTCGAGTTCCCGACCAATCTGTTCAGCTAAATTGGTGATCACCAAAATTGCTCCGTTAAACTCGCCATCTTTGAACTGCGGGTAAACTCCAATTTCAACCGGAAAATCATGTTCTTGGTTGCGTAATCGGGTAAAAAAAGTCTGATTGCCAAGCGCTTTTGGCTCTTGCCGCAAGGCAGCCAAGCGTGGGAGTTCAGCCAAAGCAACCACGTCTTCGAGATGTACGCCAAGCAGGGTCTGTGCCTTTTGCTTCAACATTTTTTCCAAAGCAGGATTGATAAATTCAAATTGCCCATTGGCACGAATCACCGCCAAGCCCTGATTGACTGTAGCGGCAATGGTGGTGGCAATCTCTTGCTGGCGTTGCTGCAAGGCAGCCGCACTGATGTTTTGCTGAATCACAACAAAACCACTGTAAAGACCTTGATCAAAGCGCGGAACGCTTCGGTTTAGGGCTATAAATGTACTGCCATCGGCTCGCTTGGCTGCAAACTGGTATTCACAGACCTCACCTGCCCTTAAGCGCTGGTCTTGAATCGCAAAGAACTGAGTATCAGCCTCGAGAAACCCAGCTTTACAAGATGTCCCAATAAAATCTTGGCTCGAGCTATATCCAAGCATCTTCACCCATGCAGGATTCACGTACTCAAAAATAAAATCTTGATTGATGTATGCCATTCCGTCAGACGTGGCATTGGCAATCAGCAGCGCATTTCGGCTTTCACGTTCTAAACCGCGCCGCGCTAAATGAGCCGCTAACTCGAGCTGAACCACTTGAGTGATGTCAGTCACGGTCATGATTGCACTGATAAAGCGTTTTTGAGTATTTTGTTTAGGGTAAACGGTAACTTCAACTTCTCGAGTTTCACCGTCAAAGCGCTTTATGCTGTGGCGGAATGTGACGGTTTGCCCTTTGACAATACTGCGCCACTCTGTTTGCACCGCTGGGCGCTGTGCTTCGGGAACAAATTGAATCGGGTGTTGTCCAATCAGGCGTTGAGTGTTATCTGCACCGAGCATCTGGGCTGACATAGAATTGGCAAAGACCACCAAACCTTGGTCATCAAGGGTCAACAAACCTTGATTCATGGTGTTACAAATCTGCATTGCAAATTCGCGCTCTTGGATCAGTTGTTCTTCCATTGTACCCTGAACCAATTCAGCACGGGCTTGCTGCTCGGCAAGTTTATCTTGAATATGATGGCGCTCTGAGACATCCAAAGCCATGACATGACAGCCAACAAATTTCGTTTGACGCATGATTGGTTCGATCCAATATTCAAAGAACTTGCCTTGCCATAACACAGTTTCGTGTAAACGTTGTCCGCTTAAACCCGATTCAATCAGCGCTTGGATGACTGGCTCACCTACAAAAAAGTCTTTGACATTGATTCCAATCAGGTCGTGTTCGGATAATCCAAGTTGCCAGAGCAATTTCCCATCTATAAACGTGACTCGTCCATCAAGGTCTGTTTGCCAAAAAACCACAGGCAGGCACTGCACCAGTTCATGTAAACGCTCAACGGCAGCAGCTCGGTGATTGTCCGATGGCACGCCGCTCAACTCGAGAACAGC
The DNA here is from genome assembly GCA_013298185.1 of Deinococcales bacterium. Lineage (GTDB taxonomy): Bacteria > Deinococcota > Deinococci > Deinococcales > JAAFIG01 > JAAFIG01. The sequence goes on along the minus strand of JAAFJQ010000040.1, from coordinate 7,389 downwards.
TATCATTTGACCGTCTGAATCACGTACTGCATGAAGGCTCGAGCGCACAAGCAAGCGAAAACCAGACTCATGGTAGCGAATCACTTCTCTGGGTGACACCAGTTGCCCTTGAGTCAATTGTTGCACCATTGACCTTAAGACTTGCATTTCTGGGTCGGAAAGAATTTTTTGTAGCGACTGACCAAGCATCTCTTGTTTTTGATACCCATAGGTTTCCTCAGCGCCAGTGTTCCAAATTTGCACTTTGTAGTCTAAGTCAAATTGAATCACACTTTCTTTGGCTTGTTCAATGGCAACTTCGACCTGAGAAACACCGCTCGGCTTGTGCCGCAGACTTTCGGCTCGAGCTTGGTGAATACCGTTCATGGTTAAATCAATAATGGCTTCAAGGCTTTTGATCTGTTGTTGGTCATGATGCTTGACTTGATCATCCAAAACCAAAACCGAGCCGAGCAGAAATCCTTCAAATGAGCAAAACGGCAGGGCAAGTACCGAAGTAAAGCCATCCACACCCAGAAATTGTTGAATTGCTTCTAAGGTGCTGGCAGCTTGGAACTGCACTGTCTGTTTTGGTGCAAAAATGGTTCTGTCTCGAGGTATTGTGGTGGCATGGATTTCTTGGGCAAATCCATGTTGAGCCATCAAATGCACTCCGCCGCTCGAGATCCAACAAACCGTTGCTGCTTGGCTGCCTGTGATTTGCAATGCCAAAGCAGTTAAGGCATTCAACTGCTCGATTACAAAAGCTCGAACCGAGTCATATTGGCTGAGGTCAGTTAATTCCAATTGGTGTTTTTTTGGCGTTACTTGCAAGGTGATACGCGGTTTCATTGTGTGGCTCGATGCTGATGCAGTAAAACCCAAGAACCAAGCGCAGAAACAAAAAAGTAACTGACCAAACAAAGCATGAATTGCATATGACCCTCCCGAGTTCATAGAGAGTGTACTCTTACTTTGCTTTTGTATTGATATGGTTAGGCTAAAAAGTTTTTGTGATTTAAGACTCACTTAGCGTTAGGGTTTCTTGCGGTCATTTCATCCCCCAAATGCCCTTTGGCAGTTGGTCAAGTGATCCGAATTCCCTTTGGAAGTTGGTCAAGTGATCCGAATTCCCTTTGGAAGTTGGTCAAGTGATCCGTTTTTGACAATCACAACAAAACCTCGACCACGCAGCACCAGCTGTGGTTCAGGGTGATTCGGCTGTACCTCTAAACGAGCAGCAAAGAACTGCTCACCGCCAACACCTCGGATAAAGTTCAAAGCAGCTTCGAGGGTTGGCAACATCAAAAACGGTGAGTCTTGAACTTCGACCACTGGTTCTAATGGTTCGGTGTTTGTAAGCTCGCGTTGCAGGCTGATAAACTGAGTCACAATACCGTTTTGATCACGCACTGGGCTGATGTGCCATTCCACCATGTATGAACTGCCATCTTTGCGGTAATTCAAGGTTTTCCCTCGAGAATCCTTGCCTTTTTTAAGATTGCTTTTCAGTTCAGCCAGCACGGCTCGATCAGATTGAGCGCCTTGAAAAATTCGCGGTGATTGCCCAATCAACTCTTGTTCCGAGTAACCCGTATGATGCAGCAGGGCTTGGTTGGTAAACATGATTCTAGGTCCTGGTAACTCGAGCTGAGCATCGGTGATCATGATCAGTTCTTTGCTGCTCTGCACTGCGTTTTCTAAAATTCTTAAGCGATCCAATGCTTTGGTGCTTTCCAGTTTAGAACTGATTCGTTCGCTGATTTCCAGAATCAATTGTGCATCAATTTCATCAAAAGCATTGATACGGGTTGCCTCGAGGTCAATCACGCCAACCACTTGCCCAGCAATCACAATTGGTACACACAATTCACTGCGTATTTCAGGTTCAATATAGATAAAGTCAGGGTCGGTACTTGCATCACCCACAATGATGATTCGGTTTTCACGGGCGCAACGCACCACCACACCGTTACCCGTCATTGAAACATCAGCAATGGGTTGGCTGTAACCAATCAAATGCTGCAACACCAAAATTTCGTTTTCGATTAAGCCAATGGCGACCATGGGATAACCAAAAACGCTGTGCAGCGCTTCAGCAACGCCAATCATCAACTCGCGGCTGCTGCTTGCCCCTGAAACCATGCTGCGAACCTGCTCAATCAACTGCAATCGCTTGGCTTGAAACTGTGATTCTTGAAGCAAATGCTGATAGTGCAAATTGGACTCGAGCAGGGCTTTTTCGCGCTTGGTGCGTTCGGTTAAGTCGCTGACCACGGTAATAGAACCCAAGAACTCTTCGCCCACAAGCCTAGGATAGCCAGTCATTTCAACTTCCAGTGTTTGCCCATTTGATTTGACCAATCGAATCGTGTAGGTGGTACTCAGTCCAACACTACGCTGCTCCAAAGCCCTGACTAAAATAGGTCGGTCGTCGGGGTATACCAATTCATGAACAGGTACACTGTTTAACTCTGCTAAATCTTTATATCCAAGCATCCGAAGGTAGGCTGCATTGGCAAATTCTATTTGTCCTTGCGGTCCGCCAACTGCAATACCCTGACCAATGGTTTCAGCAATCAGCAAGGCTTTTTGTTCTTGGATTCTGAGTTGTTTTTCCATCTCGAGAATCGCAGTTGAAGCTCGCATCACCTCGAGTTCTCGAGCGATTTGTTCACTTAAGTTGGTGACCACCACAATTGCCCCATCAAAATCTTGATTGGTGAGATTCGGGTAGTAACCAATTTCCACTGGAAGCTCTCTACCCGAAGCGGTGCATAAGCGGATAAAAAAAGTTTTGGTCAGCAAAAATTCTTGGCTCTGCATGAATGCCATGATTTTTGGTGTTTCACTCGGAGCAACAATGGTTTCACAGAACGTACCCGATAACTGCTCAGGTGCTTGCTCGAGCATCTGTGCCAGAGCAGGATTCACAAATTCAAATTTTCCTGTTCGGTCAAGCACCGCCAAGCCCTGATGCACGGTTTGTGCAATTTTATCGGCAATCGTGGCATGGCGTTGCTGCGCCATGATTTGAGTCATATCCGTGATAATCAAAATGGCACTGATGAACTGCTTTTGTGGGTCAAATTTGGGGTAAATGCTGACCTCGACTTGACGCTCCAAGCCATCGTAGCCAATCAAACGATGGCGATAGGTTCGCATCTGCCCTTGAAGTACCAAACCCAATTGGACTTTGATCTGTTTTAATTCGGGTAGCGGTACAAGTTTCAGTAAATTACTGCCGATCAATTGACTGACATCGGTTGCTCCAGTCAAATCAACTGCCACTTGATTGGCATAGACCACCAAACCAGCTTTGTCCACGCTGATAAAACCTTGACTGATGCTGTTGATCACTTGCAAACCAAGTTCGCGTTGCTGCTCGAGTTTGGTTTCTATTTTCTGTATTTCCTCGGCAAATTCAGACTCTAAAGTCACGTCGCGCAGCAACGAGATTGTTCCAGCAAATTGCTGTCGGGCATCAAAGCGCGGATAGGCAATCGCTTCAAAGTGAGCAAGGCTGCCATCGGCTCGGTACGCTCTAAATTGAGAAATGTTTTGCCAACCTTGAATCCGATCATCTCGTTCTTTAAGCAAACGTTCTAGGTCATCAGGATAAATAAACGAATGGGGTTGTTTACCAATTAAATCAGCCGCCTGATAACCAAACATGGCTTCCACGGCTGGATTGACATACTCAAAATAGCCTTCGGCATTGGTCACAGTCACGCCTTGTTCAATCGTGTTAAGAACAAGCTCCATCAAGACTTTTTGATGGCTGAATTGATTTTGAGTTTGCAGCAATTGCCTGAGCGTAAACCCAGCCTCAGCTTCAACTTGTGCCTCCTCTGTGGCTGGAGTCAATTCAGCCAAAACACCACTGAACTCGAGAAAACCTGTGATTTCCTGCTTGGCATTGCGTATTAAATTCAGACTCGAGCGAACGTGAATTTTCACTCCAGAACGATGAATCCGAATGGTTTCTCGAGGTGTGATAAATAAGCCCGTTTTAAGGTTTTTGATTTGCTCGGCAAAAACTGCTTGATGCTCGGTGGGTATCAGCTGCATCATTGATTGACCAAGCATTTCTCGGCTCGAGAAACCGTACATTTCCTCAGCGCCCATATTCCACGCTACAATGCCAAAGTTGGTATCGAACTCAATCACGCCCTCTTTGGCTTGAAGCACACTTGTTTCTAACCCAGAGCCAGCCGTGACTTTTTTACGCTCATCTCGAGCCAGATGAATCCCATCCATGGTGAGCGCAATAATTCGCTCCAAACTCTCGATTTGCTCACTTAAAATAGCAGCTTGGTTTACTTGGGTAAAAACCAACACCGAGCCGAGTGTTTTATGGTCAAACGATTCAATTGGAATACACACAACTGAATCAAAACCCGTTACCCCCAAAAAGTGTTGGATAATTTGCAGATGACTTGGATCTGAAATAAATGTAACTTGATTGGGGGCAAAAATTTTTGTGTCTTTGGGTATCGAACGCGCTTCAATCGGTTGATCAAACCCAGAATGCGCCATTAAATGCACTCCGCCGCTTGAAACCCAGCACACAGCCGCTGCCCGAGCCTGCGTGATTTGCACAGCTAAGGCTGTAACCTGTCCGAACTGCTCGGTGACAAATGAACGCACCAAATCGTATTCATGAAACGCAACCGAATGCACTACTCGGTTGCGTTTGCTGGTTTGTAAACTGATTCGAGAATTCATGCTCACCCATGGCGCGGGAAAAACGAAGTAACGATAAAGCTCAATCAAAGTGCTACAGGTGAACGAAAGGATCCCAAGCAAATACCACGCCTCGAGCCAGATACGGCGAAAACAAGACTGACACTAGGTTACACTACAAATCAGGGATTTCAGTACTCAAACTCACAAACAAAAATCAAAAAACAACCGTCTGATAGGGTTTTTATCGGTTTTACCAACAACCTCGAGCCAGATACAGCTTAAATAGCTCTCATCTCGAGCTGAAAACGCCCCTGACTCGAGGTGCTAATCTGAACACGATGCAAGAACATCATAAAGTGCGTGATGCCACAACATCAGAAAGGACAATCATGAGTGAATACATCCCAAATGGGTACAGCCTCACCCCGTACCTCTCGGAAAACCGTCAAACCGAATTTAGCGCAGCGGGAACCGCCACCGAAGCAGGCAAGACCTACGCTGCTGTGGTTGAAACTACCAAAGGGCGAATGGTCTTAGAGTTATACGCCGCCCAAACCCCAAAAACGGTCAACAGTTTTGTCTGGTTGGCACGCCACAAATACTACGATGGCATTGTCTTCCACCGTGTTCTCGAGGGATTCATGGCACAGACCGGCGACCCAACAGGCACAGGACGCGGCGGACCTGGCTACAAATACGGCGATGAATTTAGTCCAGAACTACGCCACCGAGGCAAGGGAATCCTGAGCATGGCAAATGCCGGACCTGGCACCAACGGCAGTCAATTCTTTATTACTTTTTTGGACACACCACACCTTGACAACCGCCACACGGTTTTTGGCAAAGTCGTAGAAGGTTTGGATGTGCTGGACAAGTTACAACGCATTGATCCGGGTCGTCCTAGTTTTGGGATTCAGCCAGACAGTATGACCAAAGTTTATATCGTTGAAAAGTAAGAAGTTCAAGGCGGTTCTCGAGCAAACTCTCACCCCATGCTACACACGACCCTCTCTCGCAAATTGCGAGAGAGGGTGACTTTTGCGTTAGCAAAAGGCAGGTGAGAGTACCACTGCACGTCTCGGTAAGAAGCACCACTTAACGCTATACCTCGAGCAGGTGCTTATTACCTTAAACACTAAGCCAACTTGTAATCCTTGTACTGTTCACGCAAGGCTCGTTTGAGGAATTTGCCAACCGTGGTCTTGGGGATTTCCGCCACAACCTCGTAAGCATCAGGCAGCATCCATTTGGCAAATCCATGCTCGAGCAGATACGCATCCAAGGCGGCTTTCTCGAGGGTCGCGCCGTCACGTAGCACAATCACGCCAAGCGGACGTTCGTCCCATTTGGGGTGCGGAACGGCAACCACGGCGGCTTCTCGGATGCTTGGGTGTCCCATCAGGGTGTTTTCTAAATCAACGCTCGAGATCCATTCACCGCCAGATTTAATCAGGTCTTTGGCTCGGTCTTGAATCAGCATATAGCCTTCTGGGTTGATTGTGGCGATGTCGCCAGTGTCAAACCAACCGTCTTCGGTTTGCGTAGCAGCCGTGCCTGCTTCGTCTTTGTAATAACTGCCTGTCACCCATGGACCGCGCACCAGCAAGCGCCCAATGGTTTTACCGTCGTTGGGCAGGCTTTGGTTGTGTTCGTCAGCGAGTTTAATCTGAACCAAAGCAGTCGGGCGACCCGTTAATGCCATTTGGTCGTACTTCGCACTTTTCTCGAGTTTATAATGCTCAGGTTTCAAGGTGTTCATCGTGCCGAGTGGCGTGGTTTCGGTCATGCCCCAAGCGTGAATCACATGGATGTTATGGCGCTCACCAAAGGCTTCAATCATGCCCCTTGGAGCGGCACTACCACCAACCACCAAAGAATTGATGCTCGAGGTATTGTGCGGTGTTCCAGCTTGTTTGGCGCGGTCTAATTCGTCGAGCAAACCAAGCCAAATGGTCGGCACGCCTGCGGTATGGGTAACTTGTTCATCGGCAAAAACTTTGGCTAAGAATTTAGCGTCTGTGAATAAGCTGGTGAAAATCAGGTTTGCACCAACACTTGGACACATGTACGGGTAGCCCCACGCATTGACATGGAACATTGGCACAATTGGTAGCACGGTATCGGCTTCGGACAAGCCCATCAGTTCACCCATAGCAGAGGTGATGCAGTGCAGCACAATCGCACGGTGCGAGTACAGCACGCCTTTTGGATTCCCCGTTGTGCCACTGGTGTAGCACATGCCACTGGCTTGGCGCTCGTCTATTTCTGGGTAGGTAAATTGTGTGGGTTTACCCGCTATGAAGGCTTCATAATCCACGCAACCCGGCGGTAAAGCTGGCACTGCGCCCATAATCACCACAAGTTTGACGGTGGGGCATTTGGGCAAAATGGCTGGCAGACGAGGCGCAAGGAAATTATCCACAAACAAGACTTTGTCCTCGGCGTGATTGATGATGTACGCCACTTGGTCATCGGGCAAGCGAATGTTTATCATGTGGCAAACTGCGCCCATACACGGCACAGCAAAGTACAACTCGAGGTGTCTAAATGTGTTCGTGGCAAATGTGCCAACCCTGTCACCTGCTTGAATTCCAGCTTCGGACAAGGCGTGCATCAGTTGGTGCGAGCGGTCATACATCTGCCCGTAAGTCTCCTCGACCCGCCCCGGAATCGGTGCTTTGGTTTCAGGGTCTTGACCAACAGGAATATAGGAAATCACTT
>JAAFJQ010000409.1 GCA_013298185.1 Deinococcales bacterium | reverse complement strand
AGCGACTAACAAGGGTTTAAGGTTGCTTCGTGCAGGTCGCTTCTTGACCATAAACACGCACCTTCGTGCTTCTTGCTCATAAGATAGCACCTGTCGGGCTATTCGCGCATGGTCGCTCGAGCAGACATAAAAAATGCGCCTCATCTGGGCGCTGATTCAATTAATATAACCCTGTATGCACGGCTTGTCAAATCTATGCACTTGAGAGCGTCTGTAACACACAAATCGGGTTAGAATCCCCATAATGACCCCAGATGAATTTATTCAAAAGTGGCGAGCTGTGACGGTTAGCGAACGCTCGGCTGCACAATCACATTTTTTGGACTTGTGTCGGCTGGTGGGTGTTAAAGCACCGCTCGAGGATGACCCGACAGGTGAGCGTTATACCTTTGAAAAGCATGTCACCAAAGCCACAGGCAAAAAAGGTTTTGCTGATGTCTGGCGGCGCGGGGCATTTGGTTGGGAGTACAAAGGCAAGCACAAGAATCTTGATGATGCTTACTACCAACTTCTAGCATACCGTGACGACCTCGAGAACCCGCCTTTGAGTGTGGTTTGTGACTTAGAGCGGATTGTGATTCACACGAATTTTGTTAATTCGGTCAAGGTCAAAGAAGTTTTGACGCTCGAGGATTTGCGCGACCCTCAAAAGCTCGAGCGCTTAAAATGGGTTTGGACCAACCCAGAAGCATTTAATCCAAGTAAAATCAGTGAGACTGTAACCAAAGCCGTGGTCGAGAACTTGGTAAGCATTGCTGATAGTTTAAAAGCAAGGGGTCACGGGGCGGACGAAACCGCGCATTTTCTAGTGCGCTGCGTGTTTACTTGTTTTGCTGAGGATGTCGAGCTGCTACCCAAAGACACCTTTAAGCGCTTATTGGAAGCAGCCCTCGAGCGCCCAGAGGATTTTCAGGGGATGTGTCAGCAGCTTTTTAAGTTGATGCAAAGTGGTGGTGTCAGCCTTGTAGGTCGGATTCGGCACTTCAACGGCGGGGTCTTTGATTCAGACGCTGCACCTGCTCTGAATTTACGCGAAATTCAGTACCTCGAGCAAGCTGCCCGTAAGGGTTGGGAAAGCATCAACCCAAGTATTTTTGGCACGCTTTTCGAGCGAATTATTGACCCAGCCAAGCGCAGTCAGTTAGGCGCACACTACACCGAGATTTCTGATATTAACGATGTGATTGAGCCTGTGATTCTCGAGCCACTGCGCCGCGAATGGGAAGCGGTTCGGGCAGAAGTTGCGCCACTAAGTCAGCAAGCCTTTGCTGAGGGAAGTGAAAGTACCCTGTCATTGTTTGAAGCCACACCGCTTTGGCAACAAGCACGAGACGATGCCTCGAGTAAGTTAAAAGCCTTTCAGGTGCGCTTAAGCCAAGCCACGGTACTGGACCCAGCCATGGGCAGTGGCAACTTTTTGTATGTGACCCTACGGCGTTTGCTTGACCTAGAAGCCGAAGTACGCGCCAACATTCGCTTTTTTGCACCAGAGCAACCAGTAGCCCCATTGGTCAGCCCAAAACAAATGCGTGGACTCGAGAAAAGCAGTTATGCCCATGAAATTGCCAATATGGTGCTGTGGGTCGGGTATTTGCAATGGTTACGGGAACACAACGAGGTTGTGGAACGAAGCCCGATCCTCGAGACGCTACCCAATTTAGAGAACCGCGACGCGGTGCTGGACGAAACCACCAAAACCGCGCCACCTTTTCCGAGTGCTGAGTTTATTGTTGGCAATCCACCATTTTTAGGCAATTACAAGATGCGTCAAGAACTGAGTGACAAGTACACTGAAAGCCTACGCGCTGCCTATGAAGACAAAGTTTCAGGGGCTTCTGATTTGGTGTGTTACTGGTTTGAGAATGCTCGAGCCAACATTGAAGCAGGACGAAGCAAACGAGCGGGATTGATTGCCACAAATAGCATTCGACAAAAGTTAAATCGTGGGGTACTTGAAAGGATTCTCGAGACTGGCGGTATTTTCATGGCATGGTCTGATCGCCCGTAGATGCAAGATGGTGCAGCCGTTCGGGTGAGTGTTGTGGGATTTGACGATGGCAGCGAACACTTAAAAATGCTTGATGGGAAAATCGCAAAAGAAATCAACGCGGACTTAAGTCATTCCAGCGATTTAACAGTTGCTAAGCGACTTCGGGAGAACATTGGTATTTCATTTGAAGGCGTGAAGCCAGCAGGACCATTTGATATTCCGGAAGCACAAGCACTTGAATGGTTAGACATGCCAAACCCTGAAGGTTTAAGTAATCGGGAAGTTCTTAGGCTGTACATCAATGGGCGAGACATCACGGATAAGCCAAGTAATCGTTGGATTGTAGACTTTAACCAAATGCCATTAGAAAAAGCACAAATGTACATT
>JAAFJQ010000408.1 GCA_013298185.1 Deinococcales bacterium | reverse complement strand
CAGTGTATCCCAGTCTTTGGCTAGTTTTTTCAGTTCGCCTGCCATGACTTCGGGTTCTTGATTGGTTTGGGCAATGGCTGTTCCTAAGCCCACAGCTAGCCCTCCAACTGACAAGGCTGCCATGGCTTCGCGCCGATTGATGTTTGGCATGTTTTCCTTTCAAAAAACGGGAAGACACTCGAGCATATCAATGGGGAGGGAGGCACGCTCGAGTGTTCCCCACACAAGAAGTTAAGGTTTACTTGGCAACAAAACCCATCACGGCGGCGGTGGCTTGGGCTGGTGTGATGGCAACACCAAAAGCACGTCCGTTGGGGACTTGTGGTCCGTCTACTTTACCGCCAAGGCTGATTAAACCGCCGCGCAGCGTGGCAAGGTGGCTTTCTTCGTTCATGGCAATCGCGGCGGCGGCAGACAGCACGTCTTTATTTTGAATCAGTGGAATTGCACCGAGGTACGCGCCAGTAAAAGCCGTCTCGAGGGCAATCATGGTTTCCAAGACTTTCATTTGATTGGCACGGTTAAATTGCAACATGCCGTAGGTAAAGATCGGACGGTCAACGGCTTTGGCTTTGAATGGTCCTGTGATCGTGTCTTGCAGAGCTTTAACGTGGGTTTGTTCTTGTTTTAAGGCTTCGATCATGTAATCGGTGATGCCACCCGGGAAACCAGCTTGTAGGGCTTTGGTGTAGACATCCACGGCTAAGTATTCGGCAGTTAGTGCCAAGTTGAGAATATCCACGTCGGTCACACCTTGGGCAGCAGCTACGGACTCGAGACCAAGGGCTTTGGCAGTTGCCACGCTGACCCCTGCGGCGGTGAGAACTTTGATAAAACCACGACGACCGATTTGGTGTTCTAACGAAATTTTCTGCATTTGAATACTCCTTATATAACCCGCATGAGGGTTGAGAAACGGGCGACACAGACAGCAACCACCGCACCCAAAACGGGCGCGACAAGGCTTGGCTGAATGCGGAGACCAAGAAGCTATTTTTCTTGGTGCTTCATATGGTCTTACGTGCAGAGTTCAAACTTTGGATGTGAGGATTTGAACTCCAGTCTACAAAGATAGTTGGGCGATACCACGCACCACGGTTGGCTGAACCGAACCACCAACTGGTTCTTCGGAAACCGCTACAGCCGTTGCACCGTCAGGCAAGCGAATCATCAGGTGAGCTTTAGAAGTTGTACCAAGCGAAATCGGTTTGGCAACACCTGCTTTGAAATACCACGCTTGCCATGTTTTTTGTTTTGGCAGTATGCCCATGCTATGGCTCAGCAGCAGCTTTTTTTCTTGGCTAACAAAGACCTTACCAACCACGGCTGAACTGCCCGGCGCTTGCAACAAAAACGAAAGTGTCTGCTGCGAGCCAAGCAACTGCTCAATGTTTCGCATCTCGAGATGAAGAGAAGCAATAGTTTGTTGTTGTTGGTCAGTGCCAAACAGTAAACCAATCACGGCGACCAACAAGCCCAGCAAAAGTAACCGAGCGAACTCGAGCTTGCGTCCAAAACCACCAAACCAGTGCATCGGTAAAAAAGAAAGTTTTTGCTGATTTAAAGCACGAATTCGTTTCTTTAAAGCTGCTTTGATGCTCGGGTTGGGAGTTTGGCTTGGCACAGCTTGCGCCAAGACCGCCACCGATTCCAAGTACCACAGGTAGGTGGCATGGGCAGTTGGGTTGTTTTTTAAGTACAACTCGACTCGAGCCGCCTCGTTTGGCTCGAGTGAACCAAGTGCGTACAGCGCAATGCGTTCTTGGAATTCTACTTCAGTCATGGGGCATCCTTACGGGTTTCATGAGCATTCTCACGAATCAAAACGGATTATACAAGTTAGACCAAGTCTAAATTCAAACTAAAAAATAATACTACTCTTCAAAAAATCTTCTCAGGCGCTGCAATGCAATTCGAGCCTTACTTTTAATTGTGCCAAGCGGAATTCCACTACGACCCGCTAATTGTGATTGTGATAATCCTTCAAAATATAAGGCTTCTAAAACCATTTTTTCGCTCGGCTCGAGTTTATCCAAAGCAGTTTGTGCCAATAACCGCTCGAGGCTTGTGTGTTGTGCTTCATCAGCTAAACCAAGTACCAGACCATCCTCGAGAGGGCTGGTGTGCCGCACTTGATTACGGCGATACAAATCAATTGCCATATGATGTGTGATGGTCAGCATCCACGTTAAAGCTTTGCCCTTTAAAGCATCGTACTCATCGGCGCGTTGCCAAATTCGTACAAATACATCTTGCAAGACTTCTTCTGCATCTCGAGGCGAACGCAGTATTTTCCGAGCCAAGGCATACACCGCCCCAGAATAACGGTCGTACAAAAGCTCGAGCGCACTTTCGTGAGTCAGGGCAATCTGCGCCAGC
>JAAFJQ010000407.1 GCA_013298185.1 Deinococcales bacterium | reverse complement strand
CCAATTCTTACAATGTCATCCCAATGGGCAACGCCGAATTCAGAACTTGGGCAAAACTGATGCACCATAAATCCGATGAATTATTTGAGGATGCCATGATTGCTGCCACCGCCATTGTTCATGGTTTGACAGTTGTGACTCGAAACGTTACTAATTTTGCCTCATTCAAAGTAGCGATTTTGAACCCATTTATTTGAATTCAATTGAATTACTGCAACTCAAGCCATCAGCTTAACGTTTGCGCTTTTTCTTAGGTAAAACCAAGCCCCACTCGAGAACCTGCGCTTCAGAAACCCCAAGCTCGAGCAACAAAGCCGCATCGGTGTCGCGTAAACCACTTGGAATCAGGTCTGGGCGGCGCTGCAAGGTACGGCGCAGCGCCTCGAGCCTGCGCCAACGGGCAATGGCAGCATGGTTGCCGCCGCGCAGAATTTCAGGCACAGCTCTCCCCTGCCACTCAAGCGGACGGGTGTACTCTGGGTAATCCAAAATCCCACTCGAGAAACTATCCTCTTGGTGCGAAGCCTGATCGCCAAGCACACCCGGTAACAGCCGAGCTACCGCCTCGAGCAAACACACGGCAGCCGCTTCGCCGCCCATCATCACAAAATCGCCTAGGCTGACTTCCCTTGTGACCAAACCTTCGACCCTCGAGTCAAAGCCTTCATAGCGCCCACAAAGCAAGGCAAGGTGCTTTTTGGTGGACAGTTCCTCCGCCATTTTTTGGTCAAACCGCGCCCCTGCTGGCGAAAGCAAAATGATTTCATCGGCTTGAACCCGCTCGAGGGCTTTAGCGATCACATCCACCCGCAAGACCATGCCTGCGCCACCGCCATACGGTGTGTCATCCACGGTGCGGTGCTTGTCGGTGGTGACGCTGCGAATATCGAGAATATCAACCTCGAGTAAGCCTTTGGCAATGGCTTTACCAATGATTGCCTCTTGTCGCCAAGGCTCGAGCAGGGCTGGGAAAAGGGTCAGGAGGCTGAATTTCACGCCGAATTTTTGTCCATCGTCTGAATCAAGGTCTTTGAACGGACTTCAAAATGGTGGAGTAACATCTCAAATTCATGCTCAAGATGCTCGCGTTCGGGATGCTCGAGCGGCAATCGTCGTAATTTTTGCGAAAGGGCTTTGAAATTCTTACCCCAAACGCTTATTTCATCAATCACAAAATTGAGTTCTGGACTAAGCAGCGAATGAATTGGTAACTCAACTTTTTTTCTTACCAAGCTTACCTTCTTGGGCGTATTTTTCACGCTTGGCTTTTTGCCGCGATTGGGGTAACTGCTTTTGCCTGCGTCTGCTTTGAGTTGCATAATTTTTCGCCTCAGCTTCCCAGAATTCTCGTACTGGATTGTTTTTTGACTCGAGGGTTTGAATTTTTTGTATGTGTTCTTTGGCAATTTGAGCCAGTGAAAGGGCAGCTTTTCGACGGCGTTTATTTTTGCCCATTGCTTCCCCAAAGAAGTTCTTTGTGCTGATCAATCCAAGTTGGGTCGCCACTGGCTGCGATTCCAGCACAGCTCGGGATTTTAAATCCCTTTGAATTGCGACGCACAGGTTGCCGCAAAAAGGCGTTCAGCACATCCTCGAGAATGCGTTCCTTACTCACCCCTTGCTCGAAAGCAGCCGCTTCAAGGTTTTTTGGAACTTCGATCATGAATTTAGTCTAGCGTATTTTAAGCATCGAATAAACCCGTAATCGGTTCAATTTCAATTTTTCCCTCGAGCAGTTGCACATACGGGGCTTGCAGTGGCACAAGCACCTCGCGCCCTTGGTACTTGACCACCAGAATATCAGCGCTACCTGTGTCCATCATGCTTTTCACCACGCCAAGGCTCGAGCCATCAGGGGACACCACTGGTAAGCCAATCAGGTCATGGTAAAAATGCACGCCTTCGGGCAGTTGAATCGCGCTTTTTTCGGCGTACACCTCAAGACCGCGCAGTTCATCGGTCAGGTGGCGTTGGGTGAAGCCTGCGATTTTCAGGATCACCACTTCGTTGAAGACCTCGAGTTTACGCACTGCTACAAAACCAAGCGACTCGAGCCAGACTTTCTTTAAGCCACGCAAATGGCTTGGGTCGCCACTGTTACGGAGTTTCATCGCGCCATCTTTGCCAAAGGGCTGAGTGAAATGCCCAATGGAAATCAGGTCGGCGGGCATTTCAGAAGGGGCTACAAGCTCACTCATGCTCTGGTTTGCTAGATGCGCCTGCCACATCCACCTGAACCCGTTCTCGAGGACCTGCGGCGGCTCGAGCAATGGTGCGAATGGCTTGAATGACTCGCCCTTGTCTGCCAATCACCCGTCCTTCTTCGCCGGGCGCACAATGAATGATGTAATTATCGTGATTGGCTTCCACGCGCACGGCTTCGGCGTTATCCACGACT
>JAAFJQ010000406.1 GCA_013298185.1 Deinococcales bacterium | reverse complement strand
CATTCACTGCTCGAGCAACCTGTTGGGCAGCCGTTTAAGTTGCTCGAGTTTGTGCAGCGTTTGGTGGCAGACAGCGTTGGCAGCATCACGCTTGGGCGCAAACCAGATCATCATTTAGCCGATTTTATGATTTGGTGGCATACACAACTTGGGGTGAATTTGATTGGTTCTAAAGGCAAAAGCAGTCTTCGCAGACAAGAATACTTGAATGCCAAAGCCAGTATTCGCCACTTTGCCACCGAGATTCTGGCAGACCCAAACCCCGCGCAGTATGTGCTGGACTTGAAAAATCTGATGGAATCCGAACCAGATTTGATGAATCACGACGAGCTTTTGTTTATGCTCCTAATTCCTTATGTGGCGGGTTTGGATACCGTGGTCAATGTGGTGACTTTAACGCTGTACGAGTTGTACAATCGCCCAGAACTCTTGGCGCAAGTGCGAGCCGAAGCCGCGCCCGTTCTCGAGGCGGGGTTTCCAGCCGAAAAAATGCGAGATTTGAAGGTGCTGCACGCCACGGTTCTCGAGACGATGCGTTATTACACCATCGCCAATATCCCCACACGATTCGCCAAAACTGATTTTGTGTATCAGGGCTATCAGATCAAAGCTGGGCAAAAACTGATGATGCACATGAACGCCGCCAGCCGCGACCCGAAACTCTTTGCCGAGCCGAACAGTTACACCCCCGAGCGTTTTATGCCACCGCGCAACGAGCATAAGCAAACAGGGGCAATGTCACCATATGGGGCTGGGGCGCACACTTGTCTTGGGGCGGGCATGGCAGAGGCATTGATGGCAATTATTGTGGCAACCTTTACCACAGAGAATCTCGAGATTACGCCCAAGGCTTACACAATGAAAAAGTTTCATTCTGCCAATTTGCTGGCTGACCCAAACCTTAGATTTGTAAGGTTATAAGTAAGAAAGCAAATTTACGCGAAGGTATCAATTCGTGAATATGTCGTGTGAAGGGGCGAACCTTGTGTTCGCCCTGCTGAGAATTGATCCAAAGTAAATATACTCGGGTACTGAGAGGCAATGTAGCTCGAGCCAAAACCGCACAATTCCAAGTGGTGTTCATCCACATTCTTTGGTAAGGATTCGCTCTACACTTTCGCCATGAAATTCTTAACCGCATTATTTGCCACAACCGCCACTGCCCTGTCCAGCAGCTTATTTGACTTCAAAGCCAGCGAAGCCGCTTGGTATGTCATCAACGATGGTGTGATGGGAGGAGTCTCGAGCAGCACCGCCAAAATCCAAAATGGTGTTCTCGAGTTTTCAGGTCGGGTGCGCTTAGAGAACAATGGTGGTTTTGCTAGTGTGCGTTCAACTTCTGGGCAGTACAACCTCAGTAATTTTTCATTACTGCGCCTTCGGGTGCGCGGCGATGGTAAGAATTACAGTTTTCAAATTGGTACAAGCAATGCTCGAGGTATTTTGTATCAATTTGACTTTGCCACCAAAGCAGGGACGTGGCTCGAGTTGGATGTGCCACTGAAAGCCATGCGCCCGACTCGCTTTGGCAATTTGCTTTCGCGCCCCGTGTTTGACTCGAGTCGGATTGAGCATTTTGGGTTTATCGTTGCAAATAAGAAAGCTGAAGAGTTTAAGCTCGAGTTGGATTGGATAAAAGCGCAATAAATTTAGTACACCTCGTCGTGCGTACCAATGTTCAACAGCACAACAGCCGCTAATTCTGGCGGGTCTCGAGGATCAAACGAAAAAATAATTCGCAAGTCATAAGCGACTGTGCAAGCATATCGTTTCTCGAGTTTTCCTTTGAGCTTGTGGGTTTCTAAAACTGGCGTATAGGGGTTGATTTGCAACATCTCGAGAACTTGTTCTATTTTCTCGAGCAATTCAGGGTGTTTCTTTTGAAATTTAGCAAAACGACGAGAAAAGTATTGAGTGAGAACCAATTCTCTCATTTTCGCAGAGCTTCCAAAATGGTTTTGGCGTTTCCGCGCACAAATCGCCCTTCTGCAAAATCTTGTTCGGCTTCTTCGACTCCTGTAATAAACTCGGTTTTTCGCTGTTCTTTCATAGCAATAATTAACGCATCTTGCTGCTCGAGCGGCAGGCTTTGAAGCATTTGCAGGGCTTGGTCAAACGTGATTGGTGTTGTTTGAGTCATGGGATTTCACCTCGGCTGACACAGAGTATAGCAAAAACAAACTCGAGCCACCAAAACTTAGGCGGCTCGAGTCTCCAAAAAAATTTACGCTTGAACTGCCATGCTTTCTCGAGCCAGTTGCCGCAGCACAAATTGCAGGATGCCACCATTGCGGTAGTAATCAATTTCAACTGGTGTGTCAATTCGACACCAAAGCGTAATTTCTCGTGTGCTTCCATCCAAGCTGGTGACTCGAGCCACAATGTCTTGGCGTGGTTTGAGGTCATCGCCAATTAG
>JAAFJQ010000405.1 GCA_013298185.1 Deinococcales bacterium | reverse complement strand
GTGTGGCTGAGAGCGCCGAAATGCTTGGGGTGAAGTAAGCATCCTCTTGGTCGGGCAGCAGCAACGCCCCTTCGATAAAGGTGATCGGTTCGTCCAGCACTGCCGTATCGCCTGAAATCTCGAGGTAATGACTGATGGCATAGGGCAACCAAATCAGGTCATCCGAGATGCGAGTTCGCACCCCGCGCCCCGAAGGTGGATGCCACCAGTGTTGGACATCGCCCTCGAGGAATTGACGGCTGGCGGCGAGGAGAATTTGTTGTTTTGCCAGTTCGGGTTTGATGCTCGCCATTGCCATCGTGTCTTGGAGTTGGTCGCGGAAACCGTATGCTCCACCGGCTTGGTAAAAACCAGTGCGAGCCAGAATTCTCGAGGACAGGGTTTGGTACGGCAACCAACGGTTGAGCATGATGTCCAAAGCCCGATTGGGGGTTTGTACTTGAAGGCTGGTCAGGCTTTGCTGCCAATGGTGTTTGACTTGCTCGAGGATTTGGTGCATGTCGGCATGGCGATAAAAACCAATCAGGGCTTGGGCTTCGGCAACCGATTGGCTCTGCCCGAGCAGGAAGACCACTTCGATTTTTGCACCTGCGGCTAACTCGAGGCTGCTTTGCATCGCGGCGCAAGGGTCAAGTCCCGCGCCAACCTTGCCACTGAGTTTGGTTTTGCCTTGCAGTGCAACGGGCGACTCGAGGCTGCCGTACTGCCCAATAAACTCGAGACGGTCACAGGTAAAGGCAGCATCTTGTCCACGTTGCCATTGAACCATCAAATCGGTGAAGGCGATGTTTTGGCTGTTTTCTTCGCTCCAATGGTTTTTGCAAAAAATGGCTTTGGTCTGCGGGTCTTGTTCGGTCAGCACATGCCCTGTGGCTCGAGCGCCAAGCACCCACTCGAGGTACGCCGTGATGGATAATTTGCGGCTGCGGTTAGAACGGTTTTCGATGCTCAAACGCGAGATTTTTACTGGGTCGGTCAGGGCAACAAATTGGCTTAACTCGAGCTGCAAACCGTGCGTCGCATGACTAAAATGACTGTAGCCTTGCCCATGACAAATCGTGTACGGACTGGTTTCCCGAATCGGCATGGGGGTGGCGGTGAACAGCGCCAAGGTCTCTTCATCGCGGATATAGATGATTTCCGCGATGGGGTCGGTCACAGGGTCGTTTGACCACGGGGTGAGTTTGTTCTCGCGGCTGTTCTGCGCCCATGTATAACCCGAACCCGATTCCGAGACGGTGAACCCGATTTTCTCGTTGGCGATGACATTAATCCACGGAGCTGGGGTGAATTGCTGAGCGCCCAAGACAATCTGATACTCGAGTCCCTGATGTCCAAAACCACCAAGTCCATTGAAAAACTCGAGGTCAGGGCGATTTGGGCTTGGCAGCGCGGCTTGGTTGCTCCTCGAGATGATGGGTTTGATCGGCAACACAGGGCGCACGGTGCGGCTCCGATTGACTTGTTCGGTCAGTGTGCCTTGCTGACCCAACAGCACGGCTCGAGCCGTGCTTTGCAGCAAATCTTGTTCGGCGCTCGAGAGCAAATCGGCTCGCAAGGCAAAGACACCGCCACGGCTTTGGGTCTCGGTTTTGGGGCTGGTTGAACGCAGTAGATGTTCGATGGCTTCTTGGAGTTCCTGCATGTACGAGGTTGGTTGTTGGTTGAGAATCACCACATCCACGGCTAAGCACTTGCTGCGCCAGTATTCATGCGCTCGTAAAATTTGACGCACCATCTCGAGGTCGGATAAATCGCTCATTCGGAGCAGCAGCATCGGTAAATCGCCTGAAATTCCATGCCGCCACAAGCCCGATTGCCCAAGCGTATTGCGTGCCAAAACCACACTTGAGGCTTGCATTTCAGGGCTTTGATAGAGCAATTGCGTTGCCAGTTGTTGGAACGTATGGGCTTCGTCAGGGCTGATGCCCAAGTGATGCAACTGCACCTGAGCGCGGGTCCATGCCAAAGTCAAGCCTCGTTCAAAAGCATCGGGGTCATTGTAACGGTCTGCCAGTTCAAGGGCTGCCTGACGGCTCGGCGCAACCATTGTGGCAAAGCTGACTCGAGCTGTTGCGCCAGCCGGTAAACGAAAGGTGCGGCGCAGACTAAAAATTGGGTCCAGCACCGCGCCAACCGTACCAGAGAGCGGCAACCCTGCCAGAATGGCGCTTGGGTTTTTCAGGCTTTGGTTGCGCCCAATAAACCGCGCTCGGTCTGTTTCAAATTCCAAACCAGATTGAGGCTCGAGACCCGTGTTTTCTTGGTTGCCACTCTCGAGCTGAATCCCCTCGAGAATCGCGGTATGCGCCGCCCAAAACACAGGTTCTTCAGGCGAGCGCGGACGACGGGTTGCCAGCAACGCACCAAGGTTCGGCTCAAATTCGGTCTGCACAAACAATTTGGCAAAGGCAGGATGGG
>JAAFJQ010000404.1 GCA_013298185.1 Deinococcales bacterium | reverse complement strand
CAATGATTTTGCCCATACATCCGCCAGCCTCGAGGTGGCAGCCAAAACCCTGCGCCAAACCACCAAGGGGCGCTTGATTCTGGTGATTGGTGCGGCGGGTCAGCGCGACCCAAATCGGCGCACTGGTATTGGGGCAATGGCGGCTCAAACGGTTGACCATGTGATTTTTACAGAAGAGGACAGCCGCACCGAGGACACTGACCACATTCTTGAGACGATGAAAACCGCTTTTCTCGAGGCTGGCGGCACAAGTTATCAGCTGATTCCAGACAGGCGTGAGGCGATCCAGACCGCGATTGGTATGGCTCGAGCCTTTGACACGGTTTTGTTGGCTGGTAAGGGTCATGAACGCACCCTCGAGCGCGGCGTCACAGCTTTGCCTTGGGATGAAAATGCGGAGGCTCGAAGCGCCCTAAAGCTGTACCAAGTCCAATTAAATAGTGAGCTACAATAGCTTTGTACTTAACAATACTCGTTAGGCTGGCATTGTGAAAATTCCGATTACAGTAGCTTACGGCGACGGCATAGGACCTGAGATCATGAAAGCAACCCTGCGGATTCTCGAGGCAGCCGGAGCAGAACTTGAACTCGAGGAAATTGCCATTGGCAAAGCTGTTTATGAACGCGGTCACTCGAGCGGCATCGAACCGAGCAGTTGGGCAAGTTTGCGGCGCACCAAAGTCTTTTTGAAAAGTCCTATCACCACGCCTCAAGGTGGTGGCTTTAAGAGCCTAAATGTGACGATTCGCAAAACCCTTGGTTTGTACGCCAATGTCCGTCCCTGCCAGAGCTTTGCGCCGTTTGTGGCAACCAAGCATAAGAAAATTGATTTGGTGATTGTCCGGGAAAACGAAGAAGACTTGTACGCTGGGATTGAACACCGTCAAACCGATGAAGTCGTGCAGTGCCTGAAACTGATTTCCCGACCTGGCACCGAGCGGATTGTGCGTTATGCCTTTGAGTACGCCCGTCGTCATGGTCGTAAGCGCGTGACTTGCGTCACCAAAGACAACATCATGAAATTGACCGATGGCTTGTTCCATAAAGTCTTTGATGAACTCGGCACGGAGTACCCCGAAATCGAAAAAGAACACATGATCGTTGACATCGGCGCGGCTCGATTAGCCGAGAATCCTGATAAATTCGATGTGATCCTCGCACCAAACTTGTACGGCGATATTTTATCGGACATCGCAGCCGAAGTCACAGGCAGCGTCGGCTTGGCTGGCAGTGCCAACATCGGCGATGAAGTCGCCATGTTTGAAGCAGTTCACGGCTCAGCTCCCGACATTGCAGGGCAGAACATTGCCAATCCAAGTGGTTTGCTCAACGCGGCTGTTTTGATGCTGGTACACATTGGTCAACCCGATGTGGCTGCCAAAATCAAAAATGCGTGGTTGGTGACGCTCGAGGAAGGACATCACACCGCCGACATTTTTGAAGATGGCTCGAGCCAACATAAAGTTGGTACCCAAGAATTCGCCGATGCCCTGATTGCCAACCTTGGACGCGAACCGCAGCATTTGCCCGTGACCCAATTTGCGGCGGCTGACCTCGAGCGTCAACCCCATGCCAAGCTGGTGCGCCGCTTACCAGCTCGCAAAGAAACCGTGGGCGTGGATGTCTTTGTCAACTGGCGCGGACAAACCGCCGAGGATTTGGCGGTGCAACTCCAACGCGCTAATCTCGAGCATCTGAAACTGACCATGATTACCAACCGAGGCGTGAAAGTCTGGCCCGGTGGTTTCCCCGAAACCTTCCGCACCGACCACTGGCGCGGACGTTTCACCGTACCTGAAGGCTTAGCCATCTCTCACTCTGACATTGTCACCCTGCTCGGACGGGTCGCCCTCGAGGGCTTAGATTTCATCAAGACCGAGAACCTATGTACCTTTGATGGTGAACCGGGCTTCTCGCTAGGACAAGGACAGTAAAAGAAAGAGAAAAGGTGAAAGAGGAAAGATGTCAAACGGGTTTCCCTTTGACCTTTCCTCTTTGAGCTTTAACCTCTACTTCTGCGGTGGCAGTTCATTGCGTGGAATTGTTTGCCAACCGCCTGTCGCGGGTTGTCCTTCAGCTCGAGGTTGGACGGACATGGCAGCAAAAGCAATGATTCCTCCAATCATCACAACAAAAAAAACGAGGGTGAACGGAAACGGTTTTTTTCGGGCTGGTGCTTCGGCTGGCTGCATACGTTTAGTCTGACAGATGAATCAGTAACTGACTGTTCTTTTGACCCACGTTTGTGGTTTCTCGAGTTACAATACCTTTATGACTGCTCGAGTACCGCAGAATGTATTTGGTTGGTATGCCGTGGCAGCCTTCTCGAGCCTGAGCCTTGGTTTGGCAGCAGCCCTTAACTTTGTGGATGGTGGTCTAGCACTTGGTTTGGTGTTCTCGAGTGCGCTGCTGGTACTGGCTT
>JAAFJQ010000403.1 GCA_013298185.1 Deinococcales bacterium | reverse complement strand
GGAAAAACAGGGCGAACACGGGGGTTCGCCCCTACCTCACGCATTTTTCATGCCTTGAATGTAGGGACAGACCCCTGTGTCTGTCCTGTAACTTACGATGAAATGGCATTCTTTCGGAGGCTCTAACCTATCCTTTGGTAAAGTGACTTCCGAGCCCCTTTGTGCTACCGTTTTGGAGCTGCCTTCAGAGAAACTGCGGGCGCTTCTCGAGGAGGGAATTTCCATGACCTTAAATGATTTGCTCGGCTCGGTGGTTAATCAACTGCAAAACGATGAACACGAACTCAATGGTGCTGATCCAGAACATCCAACCCACGGTTCAGATTTGCTGGCAAAATTCAAAACAGCTCAGGCAGCTGCCTCGAGTGACCCAAGTGCTGATTTGGGTTCGGTCTTTGGACAAGTTGCCCAAGCCATTGGCGGTAGCTCGAATGGTTTTACTTCTAAAGCCTACGGCGATGCTTTTGCCGAAGGCGCTCAGGCATTCGCAGGGCGTTCTAATCAGTTAAGTGCCAATGACCTCGGTCCAATCATTGGAATGCTAACCAATGGCTTTGCCAAGCACGACACCCGAGGTACAGATGCAGCAGGTCCTCTTGGCGCTCTTGCTCCGCTTTTGGGTTTACTTGGCGGCAATGCTGGTGGTGGTTTGGACGTTGGTAAAATTGCTGGGATGCTCTTGGGTGGTGGCGCAGCTGGTGGTCTTGGCGGCATCCTTGGTGGGTTGCTTGGTGGCGGACAACAACAAGGTGGCGGGCTGGGCGGAATGCTCGGTGGACTGCTTGGCGGCGGACAACCACAACAGCAACAAGCTCCTCAGGGTGGTTTAGGTGGAATGCTCGGCGGACTGCTCGGCGGTGGACAACAACCACAACAACAAGCGCAACAAGGCGGACTCGAGGGTATGCTTGGTAGTCTGGTCGGCAGTGCATTGGGCGGACAGGCTGGCAACCCACTTGGTGCATTGCTTGGCGCAGTCACCCAAGGCGCACAAGTTACCAATCAAAATGGTCAACGCGATGCTGGTGCAGTCAGCACAGGCAGTGTCTTAACTGGTTTACTCGGTGCGTTAATCAAGTAACTCAAAGTATTAAAATTGGAGGCAGGGCATCCCCCTGCCTTTTTTGATGCCTCTGATGCCTCGAGCCACTGCTCAAAGCGCATAGCTCAAATGTTAATCTGAGCCTTGTGGAATTTGTCATTTTTGACCTCGAGACAACGGGGTTAAGTTCAGAACGAGATGCGATTCTCGAGATTGGTGCTTTGGTCGTCCGCGATGAGCAAATCACTGAAGAAATTTTTGAGACACTGGTGCAACCCAAGCGACGCATTCCTTTTTACATCACCAAAATCAATGGGATTACCGACCGCATGGTGCAGCATTCGCCTGGCATTGAAACTGTCTTACCAAGTTTTCTCGAGTTTGTGGCTGGGCGGCAATTGGTGGCACACAATGCCAGTTTTGACATGGGTTTTCTTCGCGCCAATGCCGCCCGACTTGGTTTAGAAGCACCTGTGCGTGCCACTTGTACGGTGCAGCTTTCAAAACGGGCTTTTCCTCATGAATCAAGGCATAACCTTGATGCCATCTGCGCTCGGCTGGGTATAGAAGCCAACAACCGTCACCGTGCCTTAGCCGATGTTGAAATGACGGCTCAGGCATTTCTCGAGTTTCGACGCAGGCTCTTAAAAACCTAGCCTATCATGGCTTTCCAACTGGCTTCATCACGTCCAACCGCCAGCAGTTGTCCAACCCGCACCAAGGGTAAGCGCAAAAGGCGCGGTTCGTCTTGGACTTTGGCAAGCCAGCCTTCCTCAGAAATTTTCATGTACTCCAAACCCGAGGCTAAAAAAGTCTTGCCTGAGCGGTCCAGCACCGCATCCCAGCCGAATTTTTGTAGGAAACGCCGCAGTTCACCAGGGGCAATGGGACGCTCGAGCAAATCCACCAGATGAATCTTTATTTTTCGTTCCTTGAAGAAACGCTCAGCGGCACGGGTTTCTTGGGATTTTTGAATTCCAAAAATCTGAGCTTCCATGGTTATAACCGTGTGGTAATGACCATCCAACGAACATCCGCGCCTTCAAATCCCGGGGTTTGCACAGCCACAAAAACCACCAAGCTGTTACCCAATAAATGAGCGCTTCGCATTTCATAAGAAAGCGCACAAGCTCGGGACTTAGGCAAGGTCAGACCATCTTTTTGCAGCACCCGGGTTTTACCAGCCACAGTTAAAGTCAATGCCAGTTGCGTGGCAATTTCATCAGGGCAAGTTTGGGCATCTTGCTTAACAAATTCACTGTTCAACTCGAGGGTATGGGTGCGCCCAGCATAAACAAAACTGCTGCGTTGCCCTTGGATATTAGGCGAAGTTGGTGCAATGCCAATAAAGCGCCCTTGAACGCCTTGGCTGATGGCATAC
>JAAFJQ010000402.1:1779-2425 GCA_013298185.1 Deinococcales bacterium | reverse complement strand
CAGGCTCGAGGGAATGTGCAAGCGTTCATCCAATGGTATCAGGGCATGAACTCGGCTCGAGTACCACCCCAAGCCGTCTCCGTTGTCCATCAGAAAATAGCCTTCTCGGTAGGCAGCTACAACACTGGCAGGGTCAAAAGACATCATATCAATGAGCTTTTACTTTTTACCTTTTAACCTTTTACCTTTTAACCTTCACTCGGTGGTTGCATCACCAAAGGCGGCGCGTTTTCGTCGGTGCGGTACATGCTGAAACCTTCGATTTCGGTGGGAACAACCCAGTAAACCGCGCCTTCAAAGTTGAGAATCAGGGCGTGGTGCTGTTCGGAGGCGATTTTGATGCCTGCGTACATTCTCGAGACTCCCTCGGCGAGTTGGTTGGCATCGGCTTGGTTGGCGGCGCGTCCGATGACGACTTCGCGTCCGCTTTTCAGTAAAAGTAACAATTCGTACATAACGCGAGAATCTACCATAGAATTGGTTTTTTGGGTAAACTCTGCGTCATGGTTTTACCGATTCGTTTGTATGGCGACCCTGTGCTGCGAGCCAAAGCTCGAGCTGTGACCGATTTTAAGAACATCCCAAAACTGGTCGAAGATATGTTTGAGACCATGTTTGAAGCCAAGGGTGTGGGTTTGGCAGCCCC
>JAAFJQ010000402.1:0-1769 GCA_013298185.1 Deinococcales bacterium | reverse complement strand
GCCGCAAATTGGTGTTTCGCAGCAAGTTTTTGTTTGGGCGGAGTACAGCGACGAGGAAGAAGAAGGCGAGGAAGCTGTTTCCAAGGTGCTGCATCAGCATGTGATGGTCAATCCTAAACTCGAGGTCTTGGATCAAACCATGGTGCTTGGCTTGGAGGGTTGCCTGAGCATCCCGAGTATTTACGAAGAAGGTGTGCCTCGAGCCAGAGCCTTGCGGGTCACATACCAAAACGAGCATGGCGAGCAGCAATCGCTCGAGTTAGAAGATTTTAACGCTCGGGTGGTACAGCATGAATTTGACCATTTGATTGGGCGGTTGTACTTTGATTTGCTACCAAAAACGGTTCTCGAGACGCACCGTAAAGAATTGGCGCAAATGCAAAAAGATGCCAAGGCATTTTTGAAGGAACTCAAACAAAAATGAAACCCAAAGTGGCTTTTTTTGGCTCTCCAGCCTTTGCCCTACCTGTTCTCGAGGCAATCCGAGCCGAGTTCGAGGTGGTTTTGGTGGTGGCTCAACCCGATAAACCCGCAGGGCGCGGTTTGAAACTGACCCCGCCACCAATTGCGACTCGAGCCAAAGAATTGGGGTTGCCACTCGAGCAACCCGCGAAACTAAGAAACAACCCTGCCTTTGCCGATGCCTTGCGCTCGAGCGGCGCGGATGTTTGCGTGACTTGCGCCTATGGCAAAATTCTGCCGCAAAGCATCCTCGAGATTCCAGCGTATGGGTTTCTAAACGTGCATACCAGTTTGCTACCCAAGTACCGTGGGGCAGCCCCGATTCAATGGGCAATCATCGGCGGTGAAACCCAAACGGGCGTGACCATCATGAAAACCGATATGGGCATGGACACAGGCGATATTGCTTTGGTTGGTTCGCTCGAGATTGGTGCTTTTGAAACGTCCCTCGAGTTAGCCCCGCGCTTATCGGCACTTGGGGCAGATTTGATTGTGCAAGCCCTGAGAAACCTCGAGCATCTGACTTTCACCCCGCAAAACCATGACCTCGCCACTCATGCGCGGATGCTCGAGAAGGAAGATGGGCTGATTGATTGGTCTAAAACCACCATGCAGAGTTTTGACCAGTTTCGTGGCGTGGCTGGCTGGCCCGGTTCGTTCACGCATCACCAGCAAAAACTATTGAAGGTTCACGCCATGCGTCCCGCGAGTGGCAAGGGCAAACACGGTGAAATTCTCAGACTCGAGAAAGGTGTGATTGTGGCGACTTCGGATGGTGCGCTTGAACTGCTCGAGGTTCAACCCGAAGGCAAGCCCAAACTCTCTGCGCTCGAGTGGGCAAAAGGATTTCAAATTAAAATGGGTACGGTCTTGGGTTAAGCCTCAAAGTCAATCTCGAAAAATGGATAATCTGGCTGAGGACAAGGCTCGCCTTTGAAACCCAGTCGTTCGTAAAAACCCACGCCTTGACTCGAGGATTGCCACTCGAGATACCTTGCACCTCGAGCCTTGACCCAGTTTTGCACCTCGAGAAAAAGAGCTGTTCCAACACCAGATTTTCTTGCTTCTGGTGCGACCATCAAGTCATGCAAACGCACGCTTTCCTCACCTGAGCGAAGGCGAGCGCCGTAGCCTTGTACGAAGGCGTAGCCGACCAGTTTTCCCTCGAGAATTGCCACTAAGAGCCTAGCCTGAAAGCCTTGAAGCTCTAAATGCAATCCACGAGCAAGCAAAATGCAGCTCAGCAACAAAGTTCGCTGTTTTCTTCGACCATCTCACCAATAATGCCCTAAACCGATTAATCCAAC
>JAAFJQ010000401.1 GCA_013298185.1 Deinococcales bacterium | reverse complement strand
TCTCGAGTCGGATGCCAAATGCTTTTCTGGAAGATATTCGTGTGCTAAACCCAAAGGAAATCGTGGTCGGCAAGGATTTCCGCTTTGGTCAGGGTCGAAGTGGCGGAATTCCCGACCTCAAGACACTGGCAACGGTTCACACTTTAGAAATGCAAACCTTAAACGGCACAGAAGTTCATGCCTCGAGCATTCGCGCTGCGCTCGAGCATACGGATGTGGCAGCCGCCAACGCCATGCTCGGACGTTCGTACCACGCTTCGGGTGTGGTGGTGCGCGGGCAGCAACTTGGGCGGACGATTGGCACACCCACCGCCAACATTGCCGTACCAGAAGGAAAGCTCTTGCCCAAAGGGGTGTATGCGGTGCGCCTCGAGACTCCAGATGGGGTGCTGCACAACGCCATTGCCAACATTGGCACTCGCCCAACCATAGGCGGTATGACCGAAAGTTTTGAAGTGCATGTTTTTGATTTTGATGCTGATTTGTATGGACTCGAGGTCAGTGTTTACTTTGAGGATTTCATCAGAGCCGAACAGAAATTTAATGGTTTACCTGCTTTGATTGCCCAACTCGAGGTGGATAAAAAGAAGGCTCGAGACAAATTAAGCCTCGAGCAATAAATTGGCGTACTTAACCAAGAGCTTCTTTGCGCCAGCATCAAATTGAATCATCGCCTCGAGCCTATCACCTGAGCCTGTAACCGCCAGCACTTTGCCAACCCCAAATTTGGGATGCTTGACTCGCTCGCCACCACGCAAAGTCAACACTGCTCCTCCAGCCGCCTCGAGTTTTTGTTGCAAGGCTGGTGGGGTACGCTGCGGGTCAATTCTCGAGCCATATGGTTCGTTGAACAGATTGACCTGAGCCATTAAATCTTGGGGGATGTCCTTCAAGAACCTTGATTCTTCAGAAGGCATGGTTTTGCCGTAGACCTGCCGACTTTCTGCCATGGTAATCCAAAGCCGTTCCATGGCTCGAGTAATCCCCACATAAAGCAAGCGCCGTTCCTCTTCGATGCCACCAGCTTCAATGATGCTCGAGCGGTGCGGCAGCAAGCCATCTTCAAAGCCAACCAAAAAAATATTCTCGAATTCTAAACCTTTGGCATTATGAAGCGTCATCATGGTGATCGCATCTTCGGGTGCATTCTTGTTATCGCGTTTGGTTCGCATGTCATCAACGCTGGAAAGCAAAGCCGAATCATCCAAGAACTCGAGAATCGTGCCGTGATTCTCTCCGTCCCATTCAGCTGCCGCATTGACAAGTTCATTGATGTTCTCGAGCCGAGCCTCGGTTTCAAATTTATTGGTTTTGATTTCCGACTCGAGCATGGCTTTGTAACCCGTCACATCAATCACCAAGCGAAAAAACTCCTCGGCGCTGTGCGAACTGGAATACTCGGATAACTCGAGAATCAGTTTACCAAATTCTTCGCATTTGTTACCACCACGCTCGAGAATTTCATCGCCTTTCAGGAGTGCAGTCAGGAGCGAAGTATTGGCGGCTTTTGCCCAAGTCTCGAGTTTTTCTAAGCTGGTGTCGCCAATGCCTCGGCGTGGGCGTTTCATGGCTCGTTTCAAAGCTAGGTCGTCTAACGTATTGACCGCCACTCGAGCATAGGCAAGTAAATCCTTGACCTCTTGGCGGTCATAGAATGACATGCCTCCAACGATTTTGCTTGGCACACCAGAGCGCATCAGGCGTTCCTCGAGAACACGACTTTGGGCGTTGGTGCGGTATAGAATCGCAATTTTGTTGTAAACCGTACCAGCTCCGCGCAAGGCTTCGATGCGATTGGTGACAAATTCGGCTTCGGCGCGGTGGTCTGGCGCTCGGTAGAAGCGCACCGCTTCACCAGCGGGTTTGACCGCCACCAAGTTCTTCTCGAGCCGTTCGGAGTTGTGCTTAATTAAGGCATTAGCAATCTCGAGAACTCGAGCATTGCTGCGATAATTGGCTTCAAGACGATAAATCGCGGCATCTGGATAATCTTTTTGGAAATCGAGGATGTTTTGAATATCTGCGCCTCTAAATGCGTAAATACTTTGGTCTGGATCACCGATCACGATTAAGTTGCGGTATTTCTCGGAGAGTAATCGCGTCATTTCATACTGAACTTTGTTGGTGTCTTGGTACTCGTCCACATGGGCAAAAACAGCACGGTTCTGGATTCGCTCGAGAATATCCTCGCGTTCATGAAAGAGCTTCACGGTCATGACCAATAAATCACCAAAGTCAATCGCATTGGCGCGGCGCATGGCGCTTTCATAACGGCGGTAGCCTTCGACCACCACATCTTTGGGCATTCCGGACATGTACTCTTCGCCGTGAACCCCGAGGTCTTGAGGAGTCCAGAGGTTTGATTTGGCGCGGTCAATGATGCCGCGCAAATACCTCGGGTTATAGTCTCCAGCCCCAGAAATTCCC
>JAAFJQ010000400.1 GCA_013298185.1 Deinococcales bacterium | reverse complement strand
TATTTTGGTATTACTTTGGTTGTGGCAACCCATTGTTTAGTGCTTCAAATGCGGCTGGACGGGTGAGTGGACGCATGTTAAATACAAGGCTGCCCGTTTTTTCATCGCGGCGAAATGGCGACCACCAGACAAAAGTGGCTCTGCCAGCCAATTCCTCGAGGGTCACAGGACCAAAAGCCCGACCATCTTCGCTGCCGCCGGGGCTGCGGTTGTCGCCCATGACAAAGTACTGATTGTTTTTGAGCTTAAACGGTGTAATTTTATAACCGGGTTTGGCTTTATCTTCACCGCAAGGGCTTTCTGGGCGGAGTTTATTGGCTTCGGCGGCTTTGTTGAAATTCCAATAATCAGAATTGGCAAGGTAACTGCAATCATCAAAACTTTGCTGCTTTTTCCAGTACGGCACGGTATGATTTTCGTTGAGTTTGACACCATTGACGGTCAAAATTCCCTTCACGAGCGAGAGTGTATCGCCCGGTACTGCCACAATTCGCTTAATGTAAAACGGTTTGTAAGTCAGGTTGGGAAAGAAATTGCCAACAATTGGCATCGGTTGAACCCGACCTGCATCTTTAGGTGGTTTTAAGACTACCAAATCGCCGCGCTTGAAGCTCATGATGCCAAGTCGAGCCAGCCACATTTCGTACTTAGGCACAAAGACCCGTTCCCCATCTTGGATTGAAGGGCGGTCACTTGAGCCGCTGATGGCAACTGTAGTGAAAACAAAGGTGGTGATGACAACAGCAATGATCACTGCTTCGCCGATTGGGCGCACCCATTCGCGCCAAAGATAATCGCCAATGTTCTTAAAAGTTTTGCCTTTACCACTTGGTTTTTGTGGTACTTCGACCACTGCCACTTCTGGGGCTGGGTTTTCGGGAACAACGTTTTCTTTTTCAGGGTTCATAATGCTCCAAACATAGGATATGAGCTAAATAAGTCATGATAGACCACACAACTACAATGAACGACAAACTCGAGTTTTGTGATTGACTCTTAAAACAGTCTCGAGAAATGCCAAAAACGAACAATCGCTAGTAGCTAAAAACCAGTAGCTACTAGCTGATTGATTTTGGTGGAGCAAGCGCATCAAATGCCAAAACCAGCACTGCAACGCCGCGTATCTCGAGCCAAAGTCTGATTATTTGACTTTGCCGAATCTCAATTGGCACAGGCTGCAAAGCAGGGGTTGTACCGTCCAACTGCACTGGGCTGGGTTGGCGAGTCTCGAGGTTTAAGGCTTGGAGTTTGGGTTCCTTGCTTGGACGCTCGATTGGGCGCAGATGCGTTTCGATTTCCCCAACCATGGCTCTTGCCAAAGCGCCACTGCTTATAAAAACCAGCAGTGCAACGCAACGCAAAAACCAGTTGTGCCAAGAGGAACGCATTCCAAGGGCAGTATACCTGCCTATTTCTGAGAAGATTGTCTAAAAAGTTTAGGTTAGAGCCTCCGAAAGAATGCCATTTCATCGCAAGTTACAGGACAGACACAGGGGTCTGTCCCTACATTCAAGGCATGAAAAATACGTGAGGTAGGGGCGAACCCCCGTGTTCGCCCTGTTTTTCCATTTACGTATTTAATGATAAATCTGTAAGAATTTTGGACCTTTCGGAGGCTCTAGTTTAGGTACATTGCCAATCCTAAAACACGGTACGATAGCCACATGGTTTTGATTACTGGTGCAACCGGTTTTATTGGCTCACACTTGGTGGATGCACTGCTGGCACAAGGGCAACCTGTGCGGGTGCTGGCTCGCCCAGGCGGTGGCAGAGCTAAGACTCGAGATAACCTCGAAGTCTTTGAAGCTCCACTGACCACTGAAGGACTGTCTCGAGCCGCCGATGGCTGCAAAGTGGTCTATCACCTTGCGGGTATCACCCGAGCCAGTTCAGAAGCTGAATTCATGTGGGCAAATGCTGAAGGCACTCGGGTTGCAGCGGTTGGGGCTGCCAAAGCTGGAGCGCGTCTGGTCTATGTCTCGAGCCTCGCGGCGGCTGGTACAGGAACAATAGAAGCACCACGCCAAGTCTCGGATACCCCAGCCCCAATCACGATGTACGGAAAAAGCAAACTCGAGGGTGAAGTGCGTGTGCTAGAAACCCCCAACCTCGAGTGGAGTATCTTGCGCCCGCCCGGTGTGTATGGTCAGCGCGATAAAGACTTTTTATTTGCTTTTCAGGCTGCTAAAAACGGTTTTTTTCCGATCCTCGGCAATCCCGCCAGAGCCTACACGCTGGTTTACGTGCATGATTTGGTAAATGCCATTCTGGCATGTAGTCAGCACCCTGCCGCTGTGGGGCGCACCTATTTTGCTGGGCATCCAAGTCCTGTTTCGTATACCCAAATTCTCGAGACATTGGCGGCGCTGTTTCAAAAACCATTCAAGCCCTTGAAGCTGCCTAATGCGGTTCTCGAGGTGGCGGCTGGGGCAGG
>JAAFJQ010000041.1:10491-22199 GCA_013298185.1 Deinococcales bacterium | reverse complement strand
TTTTTTGTTGTACTGACTCCTATTATTAACTTACAAGGTGCGCGTTTATGGTCAAGACAAGCGAGGGGGAGTACCTGAGGCATTGCGTTCTTAAAACAATACCCATCAGAAAAACGCTTAACCTGATGCTTTATGGTTTCTACTCTTTCAGGTACTGGAACAGCATAATTCATTGTGTTTCCTCGAGAAAAAATTCGGCATATGGTACATCCCAAACCGTCTGATGCGCCAGCCGATGCCCATGAAAACCATCTTCTCCAAATGCCTCGCCGTGGTCTGAACAAATGATGCACAATGCACCACCTCGAGCTTGGAAGGCTTCAAAGAGCTTACCTAAGTGCGAATCGGCGTAGGCTAGGGCAGCGATTTGAGTCTCGAGAGATTCTTGTTTTGCGCCATTGACAAAAATTTGTGTGGGCGTATGAGTCGCTGAGATGTTGATAAACATCAGCACCCGCTCTGAATCTGGAATTTCTTGCAAAATCTCAAGCCCTTGAGACACTTGAATTTCTGTGCTGCGCGGACTGGTCACGCCCATCATCTGCGAATAATACGAATGCTCAAAGTAACTCGGTAAGACTGAACTCAGACCACCTGTATTGCGAAAAAAACCAACTCCACCAATGCAGAACGTGTGATACCCAAGGTTCTTAAGCGCCTCGAGCCAAGTGCTTTCAGGGTAAACAAAAGTGATCTCAGACGTGGTTTTTGAACCCTCGAATTTCGCGGCGAACAAACGCACATGCCGCGCAGCTTTGACTGGCGTGGGCAGAAAACCCGCGAAAAATGCTTGATGCGCCGCAAATGTAAAGGTTGCAGGCGTATGCCGCAATTCCCAGATGCCATTTGGAATCACTCGAGCCAGATTTGGGGTGAGTCCAGCTTTGAGCGCTTGAACGGCTGCATCGTAACGAAGGCTGTCCAAAGTGATAAACAGCACATCCTTGTGGGGGATGTACTCATTGGCGTTCAACATGCTTAAATTCTACCCCAAGTGCTTTCAGTTGGGTTTGATAGGTGTCTAAACCATCCACAAAAACATTGCGGTGATAATCCCCAAACGCATTCATCTCGAGAATCGCATGGTGTTTCCAATCGGTTTGAATCAGGGCATCCACACCTGCGTACAAACTGTTGGGAAAAAGCTCCATGCAACGCTCGCAAGTGGTTTTCACATCACACCAAATGTCTCCCAGTTTTTCACGCACCCCATCCCAATTGCCGCGTTCATTGCCAAGGTGCAAATTGGTGACTGTGCCACTCGAGGAACGCACCAGCACTTGCTTGGCAAGTCCAGCAATCACCACGACGCGCAAATCAAAGATTTTATGTTCAAAACTGGCTTTGGGCAGCCATTTTTCCACATGCACTCGCTGTGAGCAAACCGCGTTGACCAATGCCATGATTTGCTGCAAATTGCGGTACTTCCAGAGGCGTTTGGTGTTGTACAACCGCCCTCCGCCTGCCATTTCAACGGTGCTGGTGGCTTGCCATTGTCCTTTGTGGGTCTCGAGAGCGATTACACCAGCCGCTCCTGAACCATGTGCCAGTTTCACAAAAACCCTGTTCCAACCTAGGCGCTGCATGTGTTCAAACAACTCATTGAAATTCTGAACAGGTGGTAAAGCTGGTGGTACAAGAATTCCAGCCGCCTCGAGTTTGGCGTGAGTGGCGCGTTTATCGAACATAACAGCCACATCTTTAGGGTGATTCATGGCGCGTCTGCCCATTTGCTCGAGTTGCGTGTCTATCATCTCGAGCGCCGCCGCAAACCCCAAGTACCATTGCCGCGATGAAAGGATTGCGCCAAGGTCATACTCGAGGTTGTTGGTGTTGACTCGAGCATATTCGCGGTCAGGGTCGAGTCGAACTTCGCCGAGGGCAAGAAGGGTTTTATCCGTTTCCCAATCTTCGGATGGTGAATCGAGTTTGATGATGGTGTTAGGTGAAATATGCTCCTCCAGCGGTTCGCCATTCACCACCTCGAGCCAAGAGAGAACTCGAGCATGAGGCAAACCAGCCTCGAGCAGACTGTTTTGCAAAGCGCGAACGTGGCGGCTTTCAGGCGGAGCAATCACGAGGAGGTCTATGTTTTCGTTTACACGCATAAACTATTCATAGTCGTATTGAAGTCGCTCAGAGAAATACCTGAAAAACTTCTGTGAATCAGTGTTTTTTTCGTGCCTTAAAAACTTTCTTACATGGTTATAGTCTCTTGCATCTTCATTGAACAAACTTGGCTTTTGCAAATAACTGACTTCTTGGAGATTTCTTAGAATGCCATTTGCTTGCAAACGCTTCAGATGAGCAAGATTCAACGGATTGGGATGGGCGTAGTAAATCAATGCTTGCAAATTGGGAAAGTTTGCTTGTGACAAATTATCAAATGGAGTGGTGTCTCCAAAGTCCTCGGGGTACTCGAAACCAATTCGTTCAGCTACAGAATTATCTTCGTCATCGTGTTCATCGTCATCACTTTCTTCAACATAGTCATAGTCTAGGCAGAAAGTGTTTTGAATTTCTAAAAACTGAAGCGAATTCGATTCACAACCAGAAAAATCAAAAGGTAAGTTAAATTGTCCGAAATACTTTAAGTTATTGAAAGCAAGAAAAATTGTAGCAAGCGATAATGCGTCTGGGTCATGCTCCCACTCAAGTGGCATGTATTTATTGTCAAGGTTATCAATGTCGCTTAAGAATAGGAATTCAAGCTCGCTTAATTGTTCACGACAAGCCACCAGTGCTTCAATAACTCCATTTACATCGCTATGGGTATCTGGATAGACAGAGCTAGAAGTCTTACCAATGGAAATAGCGCGAACTTGACTGACATTTGGTTGCTCGAGAAATGCTTGAAACAAAGCAAACCAATCTTTGTTGGCATCAGTTACGCCTAGTCGAAAAACGCCTTCGCTAGAATTGATGATTGCTCCGCCGATATAGTCTTTTCGTTGGTTTCGTTTGAACATGCGATTACTCTCCCGTGTGAATTTATTTAACGAACTTAAAATAAACCATGTTGCAAAGCGTGAATGCGGTAGCTTTCGGGTGGAGCATAAGGAGGAGGTCTATCTTGCTATTCATGCTAATAAACCATTCATAGCCGAATTGCAAGACTTTTTTGGCAGAGGCTCATCTTTGGATTGTGGCACATCGAACGGAGTCCTGACAAGAATTGATAGCACTAAGCAAGAGCCAACTCGAGGGTTTGCCAGCCTAGGGTTGCACATTTGACTCGGGTGTGCAGCTTTGCCACACCAACCAAAGCATTTAAGTCGCCTAAGCTCGAGTCGGTCTGCCCCGTGTGCAGCATTGCCCCAAAGGCTTGGGCGATGCTGCTGGCTTCGGCAATGGTTTTGCCTTCTATGGCAACAGTCATGAGACTGGCACTGGCTTGGGAAATGGTGCAACCTCTGCCTGAAAAGCGCACAGCGACAATACAGTTATCTTGAATTTGCAACTCGAGGCTGATCTGGTCGCCGCACGAGGGGTTATGCCCTTGATTGGTATGGGTTTTATGTTCTAAATGCCCATAATTGCGTGGGCGTTTTTGATGCTCGAGCAGGATTTCTTTGTACATCTGTTCGAGCAGTGCCGACATGGTGTTACCTGCCTACTGCCGAGGCTTGAGCCAAGCGGCTGCGTGGTAAATATGCCAAGGGGTTTCTGGCGCGGTTGTTGATGCGGATTTCAAAGTGCAGGTGTGGTCCGGTCGAAAAACCAGTGCTTCCGACCCTTGAAATCACTTGTCCTTGGCGCACCCATTGTCCTCGTTTAACCAAGAGCCTTGAGTTATGCCCGTAGTAATACTGGCGGTTATCCCAGCCGCGTATGATTACCAAATTGCCGTAACCTTGGCGGTTCCAACCTGCAAATTCGACTTTGCCAGAAAGCGCCGCGTAAACTCGAGTGCCGGTTGGAGCGGCTAAATCCACACCGGTATGGAAACGGGTGCGCCCTAAGCGCCGCCATCCAAAGCGGCTGGTCATGATCCCAGACAGGGGCCAAAGCACTTTTTCGGCGCGGCTAAAGGTTGGTGCATTTGGCGAGGTAGAAGGCGAAACACTGCCAGCACTTAGATTTTCGGGGATTTCAATTTCGATGTCTTCGGAGATCAAATCACTTGGGGCGGTGGGTTTCCCTTCTGGGGCGGTTGCATCAAAGAATGGTGACTCGAGGGCTGGGTCTATTGGTGAGGCATCTTCAGGGGCTTCGAGTGGTTCGTTAAAGCCTAAGTTGCTGGGCATTCCACTTGGGCGGGGCGCAACCGCAACGGTGGCTGATGGTTTGGTTGCAGGTGCGTTTGGTTTTGGTGTTGTGTCAGTAATTGGTGGTAGCACTGTAATGCTTGGTTTTGGAGCAACTGCGACACTTGGTTTTGGCTTTGGAGCAATCGCCACAACATTTGGTTTTGGAGCATTTGCTTGAGGCTTGACACTGATGATCTTGACTGTGGCGTTCGGCAAGTTCGGTGGCGGTGCAATCACTCGAGTATTTGGGTTTGGTTTGTTTGCCATGCTCGGTTTAGCACTGGTTGATACAGCTGGCTTGACGCTTGAGGTGGTGGCGCTTGGCTTGACGCTTGAGGTGGTTGGTTTCTGATTGACTGTTGCCGCATTTGGCTTGGGTTTGGCGCTGGCTGTACTTGGTTTTGGAGTGGTGGCTGTTGGTTTTGGCTTCGCACTCGAGACAGCTGGTTTTGGTTTGGCACTCGAGGCTGTTGGTTTTGGTTTGGCACTCGAGGCTGTTGGTTTTGGTTTGGCTTGGTTCTGGCTCGAGGCGGGCAAGCGCAAGCGATCTCCGATACCAATGGCATCGGTTTTTAAGTTATTGACAGCTCGTAAATCCTCAACTTTGACCTTATTCCGAGCAGCGATTGCACCTAAGGTATCGCCTGCTTGTACCACAACCACTTGGCTCGAGGGTTTTGGTTTGGTGGCGCTGATTTGTGACTGGTTGGCTGCACTGGGTAGACGCAGAACCTGTCCAATCCGAATGTTGATACCACTTAAACCATTGATTTTTTGTAAATCCTTGAGGCTGACATTGTTGCGACTGGCAATTTCGCCCAAGGTATCGCCTGCTTTGACGGTCACAGTACCTGCACTGGCTTTGGGCTTTGGGTTTTGGCTCGAGGGTTGGCTGGCAGAGATCTTCAGAACTTGTCCAACCCGAATTGAATCGCCGTTCAGATTATTGAGTTGGCGCAGTTGCTCGGCGCTGATGCCTGCACGTTGGGCAATTTCACCTAAAGTGTCGCCGTTTTGTACAGTGATGGTTGAATTACTGGAAACCGAACTCGAGCGGGTGGTCGTAACACTGGATTGGCTACTGTTGGGCAATTTCAGTTCTTGTCCGACCCGAATTCGATCGCTTGATAATCCATTGGCAGCACGTAAGGCGGCGACACTGACACCATTTCTGGCAGCAATGCTTTCTAAACTGTCACCTGAGCGTACTGTCAGACGGCTGGTTTGTGGCAGGCGCAGCACCTGCCCAACCCGAATGTTGACGTTCTTTAAGCCATTTAATTGCTGTAAGACTTCAACAGTTGTTCCATAACGAGCCGCGATAGAACCAAGTGAATCGCCTTGCTGTACGGTTGTGGTGGCTGCCAAAGTCAGCCCAGCCGCGAGTACAACTCCAAAGAGCGTGGCAATCAGTTTTTTCATAGAACCTCGAGTAACCAGTGAAGACTGGTGAATTTGAAAGTCAAGCCCGAAATATCCGAGTTCCTAAGACAAAACCCTTATTTTTGATGATAAAGGTGAAGCCTCGGGTCTCATTTTTGTAACATATCTGACAATGTACTGCCTATAGAAACCAATAATCCACTTAGGAAAAACTCATACAATTTTAGGCTTGGCATCAGACTCGAGTGCTATTCCAAGCAATTGCATCAATTCCATTTGCTCACCTTGTAATTCCAGAACATGAAAAGTACTGGCTGGCTGCTGACTGCCTGCTCGGATACTTTCAAGCTGATGGCGTTGCTGCTCGCTCGGAATGATACGATTCTGACGCCAATAGCTTTGAACCCCACCAGAGATATGCAAGGCTCTTTGCGGATGAACTGCCGCTTCAAACAACGCCACCTCGAGCAGTACCGCAATCACCGAGGTCATCAGCTTGCGCTGCCACACAATCCTCAGGGCGGTTTCTAAGCAAATCCGAGCTTGTCTGCGCTGACCTTGCGCCATGGCGTTATGGGCAAGTGCCACCCAAATTTTACCAAGTTGCATCTGATCGCCTACACTTAGCGCAAAGATCTGAGCTTGCTCGAGCAGTTGTTGTTGATTGCCGAAATCACCCAAGCGCCCTTGAACTTCAGCTAAGCTGCACAGGGCTTGAGCCAAGGTGGCATGATCGCCAATCTGACGCATCAGACCAATGGCTTGCTCAAGCAGCGGCTTAGCGGCTGTTAAATCGCCGCGCAACAATTTGATTTCAGCCAATTCGCTGCTGTAACAAGCAAATCGTTCAATATCGAGGTCAAACAAAGCCTTACAAGACTGGGTGTAACACTGGTCAGCTTGCACCAAATCCTGCTCGAGCAAGGCTGCCCTCCCGTGGAGACGCTGGGCAACTGCCAAGTACAACACACTGCTCGGGTAGAGGATTTCAATTTCCAAAGCAGCTTGATGACTTTCTTCAAAGCGCCCATACTGCGGCAAGATGTAACTTGCGCCAATCAGCAACAAACCCCGCACCTCGAGGTCTGGTGTTGGTATCTTTAAGGCTCGCTCGAGCCAGTCTAGGGCTTGGTCGTGGTAATTGCGCGAAGTACAAAAATCCCATGAGTACGCCACCAGCGAAGCGGCTTTTTGTTTTGAATGCAAAAAAGCATCTTCAACCACCAAACGCAAATTATCGTGTTGCTGCTCGAGGGCAGCGCTGAGCTGGGTTTGCTCTTGGCGGTAACTCTTGCTCGACCACTCTTTGGCTAACTCGAGCAATGCTGTAGAAAGCCTATCAAGCGTGGCTTGTCTGGCGGCTTGGCTGAGGTAGGTTTGGGCATGTTGACGAATCAGTTCGTGCAAGTAAAACAAATCATCAAAACGCCGTATCAAAGATTTATTGACTAGGCGTAACAAGGTCGGTAGCAAAACCCCTGTGATTCGAGTGGCAAATTCCAAACTAAACCCACCGCGCAACAATGCCAATTGGCTTAGGGCGGCTTGTTCATTGGCGGTCAGTAATCGCCAACTGCTTTCAAACAATGCGGTAAAACTGCGTTGCCGTTCGGGGACATCGGGTGCATCGGTGGACAGCAAAATTGAGCTGGTTTGGAGTTGCTGGGCAATTTCTGACAACGTAAAAAGCCGCAACCAACCGGCTGCTAATTCCAAGCCAAGCGGCAGTCCAGCCACCGAAGCATGAATGCTCGAGAGTGCTTCTACATCTTGGTCGCCGAGTTGAAAATGCGGCATTAAGCGCTGCGCGGCTGCCAAGAAGACTTGTGCGGCTGGTTGCCGAAGCAGTGGCGTGTTTTCAATCAGCTTTGGTAGCCCCTCGAGGTAAAGCACATGCTCGGCTTGTAAACCAAGGGCTTGACGGCTGGTGCAGAGCATCCTAATCTTGGGGCAGGACTCGAGGATTTTAGCAATTAGTATTGCCACCTCTGGCACTTGCTCGAGGTTATCTAAAATCAGCAAAAGCGACTGGTTTTGCAGTGCCATCAACAAGGTTTTTTCATCTTCGCCGCTTAAACCCAATTGCTCGAGCAGCTTTTGAGGAATCTGTTGGGCATCCACCACATTCACCAGCGACACAAAAACAACACTTCCCACAAACTGCTCGGCGACCTCGAGCGCCAAACGGGTCTTACCCATGCCACCCAAGCCCACCAGACTGAGCAAACGCTGTTCTGGTTGTTGCCAAAAAGCCGCGATTTGCTCGAGTTCGGATTGCCGACCCCAAAAGACCGAAGTGGCTTTAGGTAGCCCCCAATTTGGCTGATTGGTTTGTACCAAAGGTGTCAGGCTCGGTTCAGGCTCTAGTCCCTCGGCTTTCAGTGCCAATTGATGCCACTCGAGCGCTCGGGCTGCCAGACTCGGAAATTCCAAAGCAGTTTGCAGCAACACCTGATCCAAAGGCTCGAGACGCAGCATCCGCTCTAAACTCGGCAAGGCTTTGCTTGGATGTTGTTTGACTGCTTGGAGGGTGGCATGACGCATTTCGGTGCGAAGCAAATCGCGTTCGGCATCTAGCCACGTTAAGAATTCTGGAATTTCATAAGGAGCGACTGACTCGAGCAAAGCACCTTGATACCACGCCAACCCAGATAAAAAATCAGCTTGTGCAAAAGCCTGTTTCATCAATTGCAAATCGGACTGTCCAACAAAACGCAAACGCTCAGCACTGACTTCAATCTCTTCGGCTAAACCCAGTTTTTTCACCCGAAACAACAATTGCCGCAAACGCATCCGAGCCACTTCAAAAGCCGTATCCTCAGACCAAAGCAACAAGCACAACTCGTCTCGAGTCACCCAAGTGTCACGCACCGCTAAAATCGTCAGTAAATACGTGGCACGTTCATGACGCAGTACACGCTCGCCCAACTGAACTGAACCAAGAAGCCGTAGAACCACTTCCACAGCAAAACAAGATTAAAGGCAGTTGTCAAGCCATTGGCTCAGCGCACATCAAGGCTTATACGGCTCTATGCACAATCAAGGCTTATACGGCTCAATCACAATTTGACCAGCCTCGAGCCGTGCAATTTCAGCCACATCGGTGGCAGGCGCAGACCGCAAACTATCTAAACTCGAGCCTTCGGGCGCTCGAGCCAAAGCATGTGCAATTCGCACTTGAGGCGCTGCAATATGCTGTGCGTAAATAATCGCTGTTTCGCGCCCAGAAACCCCAGCATGAGCCATTCCGCGCAACGTTCCAGAAACAATAATGTCACCACCAGCAATCAATTCCGCGCCGGGGTTGACATCGCCCAGCACAATCACATTGCCCGGTTTTTCGATTCGCACCCCAGCCCGCATGGTGCGTGGTACAACCTCGGTTTTACTCGAGGCAACCACGCTGTCCTTGCTGGTTTCACGCGGCGGGCGCAACGTACTGATTCGACCACCTGCTTGTTGGATATGCTGCAAGACCGTGTCTACCACCGCCCAAGCAATCACGCCAGCCAATTCAATTTCGACCTGTTCGGTCAGCAGTGCTGCTCGAGTCTCGAGCATGGATGACACCGAATCGGGCGTATCCAGCGGCTCGAGTAATAAATTTAAGCCTCCAGCTGTGCCGCGCAGTTTCATGATGCCCCTCGAGATGATGTTTTCATACTGGTGTCTAGCTTACCAAGTCAATTGCTGTTTGTGTGTGATGCAAAAGTCATGACCGTACAGATGCTGTAGAAGCCATTATTTTTGAGCTGGCTCGAGTTTGACATTCCAGTACGCTGCCATGACTTTTTTTACGGCTGGCAAGGCAATACCGCTACCTTCAACCCCGTTTTCAAAGAATGCCACGACCACCAGATTTGGATCTTCGACCGGACCATAACCCATATACCAAGCATGATCTTGATGCGCTCCTTGAGGCGTTTGAGCTGTACCTGTTTTACCCGCCGTGCGAATCGGAAAGCCTTCCATTTTGTATTTGGCTGTGCCTCGAGTGACCGTCCATTCCATGCCTTGCTTGAGTAAATCCCAATGCGTACCAGTCAGTTGGGTCATCGGTTTGGGTGGCTGCGGCTTATCATCTATGGCTTTGACAATCGTTAATTCTGGGCGTTTACCATCGTTGACAATGGTCGCCAACATCCGAGCAATCTGCAAAGGGGTCGAGCGCATATTGCCCTGTCCAATGGCAAAGTTGAGGCTTTCACCAGGTCGCCAATCCCAACCACGCGACTTAAACAAGGCAGGTGAAGGCACTTCGCCTCGTTTTTCACCCAATAACTCAATACCCGTTGGTTCACCAAAACCAAATTCAGTCGCTCGTTTTGCCAAAACATCACCAAATGCCATTGGACCAAAGCGCACCACACTTGGAAAATACCAAGTATTACACGAATTAGCGATGGCTAAACGCGCATCCATTGGACCCATGTTCCGCACCCGATTCCAATTGCGAAAAATCCGCCCAAAACGATATGAGGTATTGCACTGAAAAACCGGATTCCCCGCCCCATTCTCGAGCAGGGCGCTGTTGGAGACTAACTTAAAAGTACTACCTGGTTCATAGACATTGACGGCTCGGTTAATCATCGGTTTGTATTTGGTGTCGAGGAGCGCCGCAATTGCTTTGGGGTCTTTGGGCTGGGTTGAAAACCAATTAGGGTCGTACTTTGGACCGACTGCCAATGCCAAAATTTGACCTGTTTTCGGATTCAAAGCAACAATCGCCCCTCGAGCCTGCTCAATCAAAGGGATATTGTTTTTACGGTTTAAGGCGTTGATTTCATCCTTGGCTTCTTCAATCGCTTTCTCAGCTGCTTTTTGCAGTTTTGGCACAATCGTGAGTGTCACCGTGCTACCACGTTTGGCTTCGCGTACTTCACGGTCACGACCAGCCACAACCCGACCTTTGGAATCCACTTCCTCGAGCTTTTCGCCGTGCTGACCACGCAGCAAAGACTCCAAACCAGACTCCAGCCCTTGTTGCGGCACAAGATCAAGGCGATCATACAACGGCTGTCCATTTTCGTCGGTTGCCAGTAGATCATCAGCATTCACAGGCGACATATAACCAAGCACATTGCCAGCAATTCCAGCAGGATACGTTCGTTGTACACGGTAACGCAACTCGAGAACCTCTTGTTGTCCTGCCAGCCACTCCTCGAGCGAAACAATGTTGTTTTGTGGTACATCTTTTTTGACCACAATTTCTGATTCGCCATTTGGGATTTGCGGTAGTGGCAGCGTAATACCTGCCAATCGAGCAATCCGCTCGAGTTGCTGCACTTCGCCGCCCTTATAAACCAATTCAACCGCATTGCGGTTGGTAGCAAGCACCGTGCCATCCGAGGCTCTAATCTCGCCGCGCACCGCCCGCAGGCTTTCTGGGCGCAAACGATTGTCTTTGGACATGGTGGTGTACTTTTGGTAATCTACCACTTGCAAATTGTAAAGTCTTAATACATATAAGCCCAGCAGTACCGTCAATACCAAAGCTAAGCCAGACAGCGGATTGCCCGGAGGTCGTTTTTGTTTTTCGCGGCGCGGTAAGAAAATCACTGCATTTTATTTTGACAAACACAAATGAGAAAGCAACTCGAGAAATTACTGTTTATACGCCCGCTCGAGCCGCCAATTCTCAAAAACCAATTCTTCCTGATGCGTTTTAATCACACAATCAGATTCAGCATACGCTACACAAATCAGCACTTGTCCTGCCGCGATTTCATCATCAGATAACCAAGACCCGTCTGATTGGTCTATCTGCCCCGAAACAAGTTGCCCTCGGCAAGTGCCACACGCTCCTGCTTGGCAACCATATTCAATGTCCATCTCATGCTCGAGGGCAAAATCAAGAATAAATTCACCATCTGGGACTTTGAGG
The DNA here is from genome assembly GCA_013298185.1 of Deinococcales bacterium. Lineage (GTDB taxonomy): Bacteria > Deinococcota > Deinococci > Deinococcales > JAAFIG01 > JAAFIG01. The sequence goes on along the minus strand of JAAFJQ010000041.1, from coordinate 10,682 downwards.
ATTTTCTTTTTTCCAGCAGGGTCAATCAGTGTGACTTTGAAGGATTTCATGGGCTAAGTTTACTTGATTTTGCCTTTTAACCTCGTGCTTCATGGCTCAAGGTGCATAGCAAAAAATGAAGAGGGCTTAGCCTACATCGTGCCAATCTTTTTATTTTCCTCTTTAACCTTGCCCTTTTTAGGTATGCTCTA
>JAAFJQ010000041.1:0-10481 GCA_013298185.1 Deinococcales bacterium | reverse complement strand
CCATCTGGGACTTTGAGGATTTTCTTTTTTCCAGCAGGGTCAATCAGTGTGACTTTGAAGGATTCCATGGGCTTAGTACAGTGTCAATTAAATGCTTTGACTGTTCTCGCTTCGCTCAAAAAGTCTCCGCTCTCATTGACACTGTACTTTGGTCATACTCGCATAGCTCGCCAAAAATCTACGATTTTTGTTGACAGTATACTTAGCCTACATCGTGCCAATCTTTTTATTTTCCTCTTTAACCTTGCCCTTTTTAGGTATGCTCTAACCCATGAAAACGGTTTACGATGCACTGATTGTTGGCGGGGGACATAATGCGCTGACTTCGGCGGGGTACTTAGCTAAAGCAGGGTATAAAGTCGCGGTTTTTGAACGGCGTCATGTGATTGGCGGCGCAGTTTGCACCGAAGATGACATTCTGCCCGGCTATCAAGTGGATGTTGGTTCTGGGGTGCATATCATGATTCACCTCACACCTGTAGTCAAAGACCTTGATCTCGAGGCGCACGGGCTAACCTACCTCGAGATGGATCCAATTGCTTATGCGCCGTTCCCCGAGGGTGGCGGTTTTGGTTTGTACAAAGACCTTGAGCGCACCTGCGAGGAAATCGCGGTGTTTAGCCCGAACGACGCGGCGGCGTATCGAAAATTTGTGAAATCTTGGGATGAATTTAGTGGCAAGCTCTTCAAAGCCTTTCAAAAACCACCGACTGCGTGGAACTTAATCTCGAGTTTCGCGGGGCGTAAACCACCTGAAATGGATTTGCTTTTGGGTGTGATTCGCAGCTACGGGCATTATTTGCGTTCGCACTTTGAGCATCCGCATGTGCGTTCGGCACTGGCTTGGTTGGCGGCACAGTCAGGTCCTGCACCGCACGAGATCGGCGCAGGTGGTTTTTTAATGTGGCACGCTGTCCTGCATAAATTTGGAGCGAAACGAGCGGTCGGCGGCAGTGGCGCTCTGACCAAAGCCTTAAAGCGCAGCATTGAACACATGGGCGGCGAAGTGCATTTGAACGCACCTGTGCAGAAAATCGAACTCGAGGGCGGCGCCGCCAAACGGGTGATTCTCGAGGATGGGCGGGAATTTGAGGGACGGGTGATTATTTCTGGAGCGCATGTGCAAACCACACTACTTGATTTGGTTGGCGCGGATAACCTGCCAAATAACCTCGCTTGGAAAACCGAGAACTTGCGGGTTGGCAATGGCTTTGGTTTGATTCATCGCTTCTCGAGTGACCGATTGCCCGAGTACGCGGGAACGCCCGACCATGCCACCAATGGAATGCAGCTTTTATGCCCGAGTCTCGAGTACTTAGAACAGGCATTTCGGGATTACGACAACGGTATCCCGAGCAAAAACCCTGCTGCCCTTGCCATGACCTTCACCAAGCTCGACCCTAGCCTTGCGCCCAAGGACAAGCATTTGGTCTACCTCTGGGCGCAGTACTACCCCTTTGAGCGCTCTGATGGGCGAGTCTGGGATGCGGCTGCCGAAGCCGAAGAAGGCGCGAAACTCGAGGAATTACTCTACACATATGCCCCAAACATGCGCGGCAGCATCGAAGGGCGATTCACCCAAAGTCCTCTGGATTTACAACGCCGCATTGGCTTAAAAAACGGTAATGTCATGCACCTCGAGATGGGCTTGGACCAGATGTTCAGCCTGCGTCCATTGCCCGAGTTATCTGGTTATCGCACACCGATTAAAAACCTGTATTTGTGCGGCGCAAGCACCCACCCCGGCGGCGGGGTTTTTGCTGCGTCAGGCAGGGCAGCCGCGCTGGTCGCCATGTCTGACCTCGAGGGCGGGGCGTTTGGACGAGCCAAAACATGGGTTGAACAAGCCATGAAAAAATAAGTACACGTCAACTGATTCGACTGTTATCACCTAAAACGCTGCCAAAGTTCATGCAATGAACTGCACAATCTCGTAAAATGCGGATATGAAAATTCTGATCACAGGTGCGTCCAAAGGTCTAGGCGAAAGTTTTGCCAAACACCTTGGGCGTACCGATGATGTTCTGTATCTTGTCTCGAGAACCCGCCCGAGCAGCTTGGATTTGGAGGATGGCATCAGTCGCCATTGGATAGAAGCTGATTTAACCGCTCCAAACATCCACGATAAAATTCTCGCTCAAGTACCAGAACTCGATGTGCTGATTCACAATGCCGCCACCTGGGAAAGCACAGCATTCTCGAGAAATTATCAATTTGAAGCCATACCCGAAGCTGAAACTCGAGCCATCTTGGAACTGAATTTAACTGCGCCGATTTTGCTGACTCAAGTTTTTCTGCCGATGCTGAAATACTCAGACAACCCAAAAATCGTGCTGATTGGTTCTACCAGTGGACTCGAGAATGTCGCCATGCAAGAAGTTGCCTATAATGCCAGCAAATTTGGATTGCGTGGCATGGCACATGCCCTGCGTGAAACCCTGCGCCAAGACCGCATTGGTGTGACCGTGATTAACCCCGGTAGCATCGGTTGGGAAGGCAATGTCAGCACTGATTTTCTGATTCCACCGCTTGATATTGTCAATTTGACCCGCACAATCATCACCATGAGCCGTCAAACAGTGGTCAAAGAAATTGACATGCCTGCTATGCAAGACACACAGGTATAAAAAAATTAAACTGTCATCTCGAGGTGAGCTGTGTCGTTATAGACCAATAAACGCCCTTTATTGCCAGCTTTGACCTCGAGTTTGCTGATGCTGGTGTTACCGCGCTCGGCTAAATCAATGCGCTGCTCAAAATCGCCCAAAATTACATGGATTGCACCGCGAATCGCGCCACCATGGGAAAACACCGCTACTCGAGATTCGGGAAATTCGGTGTATAACTGCTGCATTGCCAACCCAACGCGGTTCATCACATCGCGTTTGGATTCACCACCAATCCAAGGTTCATCCATGCCGCGCACCACTCGAGCATCGCCGCTTAAGTGAAGTTCTGAGTAGGTTTTACCCTGCATTTCGCCCATGTGAATCTCGCGCCAAGCAGGGTCAAGGCGAATTTGGGCATTTAGTTTTTCAGCTACCATCTCGGCGGTTTTTAATGCCCTTGAAGAATCACTCGAGATCAGCGCAGCAAATTGGGTATTCGCTAAGCGCTTTGCCAGTGCAGCCGCCTGTGTAAGACCAAGCTCTGAAAGTGGTACATCTAGCTGCCCCTGAGCGCGATTTTCCCTATTCCAAAGTGTTTCACCGTGTCGAATCAGCCAGAGTTCCATTGGTGGGGATTGTACCTTTGGGCTGGTGGGGCTTTGGGCTACGAGCTAAAAACCACTTTCTCGAGAACAAACGTTTGCATCTTGTGGCAAGGGCGTAAAAGCTGTTCAATTCACTCTGACAGGAACACCTATAACTTTGGTCTGGCTCGAGGTGTAAAATACCCGACAGTCATACCCTTAAAGGAGCATAAAAGTGAGTCAACCCACCCCGCAAGATGTTTCGATTAGCACCAAGCCCGCCGTGATGGACGGCTTAAAAGGCGTTGTTTTTACCGAATCCAAGCTCTCGTTTATTGATGGCGAAAAAGGGATTTTGAAATATGTTGGTATCCCGATTCAAGAACTCGCTGAGAACAGCACCTATGAAGAAACTGCTTTTTTGCTGTTTCATGCGCGTTTGCCAAGTGCGGCGGAACTGAGTGCCTTTGATGCTGAACTGAAAAAACGTCGTGCCATGCCAAGCGGTCTGACTGACCTGCTACGCTTGTACCCCAAGGACTTGCACCCAATGCACGCCCTGAGGACTGCCATCTCGAGCCTTGCGATGTTTGACTCAAGCGCTGATGATACCTCGCAAAGCGGCAAACTCGAGAAAGCCTTGAACTTAACCGCACAGACCGCCACGATTATTGCAGCGCTGTTTCGTTTACAACAAAGTCTCGAGCCAGTTGCGCCACGTACTGACCTGAGCCATGCCGCCAATTTCTTGTATATGCTTCATGCCACCGAACCAAGCCCCGAGCAAGCTCGGCTTTTTGATATTGCGCTTATTCTGCATGCCGACCACGGAATGAACGCCAGTACATTTACTGGCATTGCCACTGCCAGCACTTTGTCTGATATGTACTCGAGCATCACCAGTGCGATTGGTAGCCTCAAAGGTCCGCTGCACGGTGGCGCGAACGAAGCCGTGATGGACATGTTGGCACTGATTGGCACACCCGAAAATGCCGAAGAGTTTATCAACGCCAAGCTCGAGAAAAAAGAAAAAATCATGGGCGTAGGACACGCAGTTTATAAGTTCTTTGACCCGCGCTCTCGAGTTCTCAAGGAATATGCCGAAGTGGTTGCCAACAAGCACGGTAAAAGCGTTGCCTACAGCACCCTCGAGAAAGTCGAAGAGATTGTCGTGGCGCGTTTGGGAAGTCGTGGGATTTACCCCAATGTGGATTTTTACAGCGGTGTGGTCTACTCCGACCTTGGGCTACCGAAAAGCTACTTCACCCCGATTTTTGCCCTCTCGAGGGTCGCGGGTTGGACAGCCAGCATCATCGAGTATACCCATAAAAACAGCATTTTGCGTCCAACTGCCAACTATACGGGTCCTGCCGAGGCGCACTGGATTCCGCTCGAGCAGCGTTGAAGAATGAAGTATCGAAAAAATGTAATGCCTTAGAACTCCCCCGCCTTCGGCGACCCCTTCTTGCTGTCGCAAGATGCTCGTAAGATAGCACCTGACGGGCTACTCGCGCCTCGAAAAAGAGGGGGTTCAAGGTCAAAAGCCTGCGTTCAACTACAAGGTCAAGCCAAAAACCCACGCCCTCAAGCCCCTTCAATGAAGGGGCTGCCTAGCGCAGCGAGGCTGGGGAAGTTCGTGAGAGCTTACGTTCTTTCTACACATACGCAAAGGAGTTTCATGTCCATGAAACAACACCCAACTTGGCTTGCTCTCGAGCAGCATCATTTAGAAATCCAAAACACCCATTTGCGTGAGTTGTTTGCCTCCAGCCCAACTCGAGGGACAGACTTTTCTCTCGAGGCAGCAGGGTTGTACTTGGATTACAGCAAGAATCGTGTTTCTGAAAAAACATTGGAATTACTCTTTGCCTTGGCTCGAGCCTCGAATCTCGAGCCAAAACGCGAAGCCATGTTTATGGGCGAAAAAATCAACACCACCGAGAACCGTGCGGTGCTGCACACCGCTCTTCGGGCAGCTCGAGACGCGGATGTGCGCGTGGATGGTGTGAATGTCATTCCCGAAGTTTATAAAGTGCTGGACAAAATGGCGGCTTTTGCTGAGCAGATCAGGGCTGGAACTTGGCTTGGGCATACAGGTAAACCCATCAAGAACATCGTCAACATTGGCATTGGCGGCTCGGATTTAGGTCCTGTGATGGCGTACAAAGCCCTTGGGTTTTACTCGAGCCGAGGTTTAACTTTTCGTTTTGTTTCCAATGTGGACAGCACCGATTTTGTGGAGAATACCAGGGATCTCGAGCCTGAAGAAACACTGTTTATTGTGTGCAGCAAGACCTTCACCACCCAAGAAACCATGACCAATGCCAACACGGCTCGGGCTTGGGCATTGGCGGCATTGAAAGATGAAGCCGCCATCTCGAGACACTTCGTAGCTGTCAGCACCAACGCAGCAGCCGTTGCCAAGTTTGGTATTGATACCGCCAATATGTTTGGCTTTTGGGACTGGGTTGGTGGGCGTTACTCGATGACCAGCGCTGTGGGCTTAAGCCTGATGATTGCGATTGGACAAAACCACTATACCCAAATGCTCGAGGGTTTTCGCAGCATGGACACGCATTTTCGTACTGCTCCGCTCGAGCAGAACATGCCTGTGATTTTGGGGCTTCTTGGGGTTTGGTACAACAATTTTTTTGGCGCAGCCAGCCATGCCGTGCTGCCTTACGACCACTACCTGACGTATTTTAGTGCTTACTTGCAACAACTCGACATGGAAAGCAACGGCAAAAGCACCACCCTTTCTGGCTCGAGAACCGATTATCAAACGGGGCAAATCATTTGGGGGCAACCCGGCACCAACGGGCAGCACGCATTTTATCAACTGATTCACCAAGGCACAAAGCTGATTCCATGTGATTTTATTGCTTTTTCAAAAAGCCTCAATCCACGCTCCAACCACCATGAACTCCTGCTTGCCAATGTCTTTGCCCAAAGCCAAGCGCTGGCATTTGGAAAAACCCCTGAAGAAGTGGCAACGGACGGCGTGAAACCCGAACTGATACCGCACAAGGTTTTTGAAGGCAACAAGCCAAGCAACACCATTCTGTCCTCGAGCCTTACACCTTTTAGCTTGGGTGCATTGGTGGCACTGTACGAACATAAAGTCTTTGTCCAAGGTGTGATTTGGGAAGTCAACAGCTTTGACCAATGGGGCGTTGAACTCGGCAAAGTCTTGGCACAGACAATCGCGCCGCAACTTCTCGAGGGGCAGGCTGCACCAACCCAGCAAGACAGCAGCACCAGCACCCTGATTGCCAAATGCCAATCACAAAAATTTTGACAGTCAATCAACAAAAATTGTCCTAACCCGTAGGGGCAAGGCACGCCTTGCCCACTGGTAGTTGGTTTCGTGTCAATGTCAAATCAAAAACCAGCAAAAGCCCAAGCCTCGAGCAAACTGCTACAATAAGTCTGTGCATAAGAAAACCCTAACCAAACCCGACGGACGCGCCTTGCATCTGTACTCGAGTAACCCAATAGAGGACGGCATTGTTGCTCCTAGCCCCGGTGCCGATCCAATTCATGGCAATCCGCACATGCGTTGGCATCCGCTTCGTGGTGAATGGATTACTTTTGCCGCGCACCGTCAGAGTCGCCCGTTTTTACCACCACCCGATTACAACCCGCTTGCACCCATGACAAACCCCGAAGTGCCAACTGAATTGCCTGTGGGCAGTTATCAAATTGCGGTCTTTGACAACCGCTTCCCGAGTCTCGAGACGGATGCTCATGACCCTCCCGAAGCCTTGGATGCTGGACTTGTCCCCACCACGGCTGGCGTTGGCAAATGCGAGGTTGTGGTCTTTGACCAGAACGCCAACAGTAGCCTTGGGCGCTTGCCACTGTTGCAAATTGAATTGCTGCTCGAGGTTTGGACGGATCGTTACCGCGAAATTGGGCTGCTCGAGAACATCAAGTACATCATGCCATTTGAGAATCGCGGTGTGGAAATGGGTGTGACTTTGCATCATCCGCATGGGCAGATTTATGCCTATGACCATGTGCCACCTGTGCCAGCCCGTGAACTCGAGATGCAGTCTAAGCACTATCAAAGAACAGGTCAGGGTTTGCTCGAGGGGATTATCAAAGCTGAGATTGGGTCAGGCGAGCGCATCGTCGTGCAGACCGACACGGTGATTGCTTTTATCCCCGCTTTTGCACGGTATCCGTTTGAAACATGGATTGCGCCAATTGCTCCCAAAGCCAGCCTGCTCGAGTTGTCTGATAATGAGCGCAAAGACTTGGCATTGGTCTTGAAAACACTGCTCCTGAAATTTGACAACATGTTCGATAACCGCCCGATTTTTCCATACCTGATGGTCATGCACCAAGCCCCAACCGATGGGCAACCACACCCCGAAGCTCATTTGCACCTCGAGTTTTACCCGCCGTACCGCACCAAGGATAAACTCAAATACTTGGCTGGTACGGAACTTGGCGCGGGTTTGGTGGCTATGGACGTGCTTCCCGAACAAAAAGCCCCAGAGCTGCGAGCCGTGGATGTGGCTCACTTGATTCAGTAGAATGAATTGATGAAACGCCTGATTGATTATTCCGAAATCCCCGAAAATGCTGTGCTGCTCGACGCTCGAGCCAAAGCCGATTATTTGGCTGGGCATTTGGCAGGGACGCGTCATGCTGAATTCCTCGAGAAATTCTTGATTCGTAACCCTGAGCAACTCGAGTTTTTCAATCTGACGCTCGAGGCATGGATTCGGGCTTTGGGCTTAAACGGTTCAGAGCATCTTGTGCTGTACGATGCAGGGCGTGACACCCGAGCCTCCCGTGCGGCGTGGGCGCTCGAGTACGCTGGTTTTACCGTGCATATTTTGCGCCAAGGTTTGCCAAAAAATGTGGTTCTCGAGACTGGTACGCCAAGTGTTCAACCGAGTGCTTTTGAGCTGACTCCGAAACGAGAATTGCTTGCCACTGCCGAAGATATTTTAGAAGGTAGAGCTTTGGTGATTGATGCAAGGGACGCGCTTGAGTTTGCTGGGCAGAAAATCCCACCAGGTGCTTCTCGAGGTGGGCATATTCCCAATGCCATCCATCTGGATTGGCAACAGTTGGCGGATACAAATGGCATCAAGACCGAAACTGAAATAGACGCCATCCTCGAGTCTGTTCCCAAAGACCAAAATATCATTGTGCATTGTCAGTCGGGCGCTCGCTCGAGTGTGCTGTATCATGCCTTGCGCCAACGTGGGTACACGGTTGCTAATTACCTTGGCAGCATGAATGAATGGCTGAACGACCCCGAGCTGAAAGTTGAAACCGCATGAAGTACAGTGCCGCGCTCGAGTACATTGAACAGTATTGGCAGCAAATCATTCGAGAAACTCCACAAGACGTTGGCACGCTGATTGGACTGCCCAAACCATACCTTGTGCCGAGCCACGACCCAATTTTCATTGAGATGTTCTACTGGGACAGCTACTTTATTTCGCTTGGCTTGGTTGGCACACCACACCAACACCATATTTTGGGAATGCTCGAGAACTTCGCGGCACTGTACAAACGCTTTGGCGTGATTCCCAACGGCAGCCGCTTTTATTTTTTGAGCCGCAGCCAGCCGCCGTTTCTGCTTGAGCTGATTAAACTCGGTTGGGAGATCAAAAAGCACGACCTTGACGGCATGGCATGGCTCGAGGAAATGCTGGAAGTTGCCCAAGCCGAGCATCAAACCGTTTGGCTCGCCAGCCAACACCCGCATCACCGCAATGTCTACCAAGGGTTATCACGGTACTTTGACATCAACTACTTGGATGTCTTGGCAAGTTGCGAAAGCGGCTGGGATCACAGCACCCGCTGTTCGGATACATGGCTCGAGCATGTGCCAGTTGACTTAAACGCTATTTTGTATACTCGAGAAAAAGTCATGGCAATGCTGTTTGGTTTGCTTGGGAATGTTGAACAATCTGAATTTTGGGCAACCCAAGCCGAAGCTCGAACCAAAACCATCAATCAACTGATGTGGGACGAAACCGAAGGCTTTTATTTTGATTACAATTACAAACTCGAGCAGAAAAACCCACACCCAAGTTTGGCGGGTTTTTATCCACTTTGGGCAGGACTTGCCAGCCCTGAGCAAGCCGCTCGAGTAGTCAAGGACTGGTTACCCAAGTTTGAACGGGTCGGCGGACTGCTCACCACCCTCGAGTCTCGAGAAGGGCATCAATGGGCAGCGCCTAACGGTTGGTCGCCACTGCAATGGCTGGTGGTGGCAGCACTCGAGAAGTACGGTTTTCACCTCGAGGCAGAGCGCATCATGCGAGCTTGGTGCGACAACTGCGCGGCGGTCTTTGAAAAAACAGGAGCGTTCTGGGAAAAATACAACGTTGAAAACATCGGCGCGGAATCCGAAGGCGGCTTGTACGGCGCACTGCAAGGCTTTGGTTGGAGCAACGCTGTTTTTAAGGACTTTGCAGCTCGAATCAAATAAGTAAAAACGGTGTCACTTTCTGCTCGAGCAGCGCAATCAATTCTGGCTGCATAAAACCGTACTGATCGGGAATGCCAAGCACAATCACCCGAGGCTCGAGTTTGGGAAAAAGTTCCCTGAGTTGCTTGGCGTGGCGTTGTTCCATCACCAAGACCAAATCAGCCCACTCGAGGTCGTCTTGTCCAACGCGGTACTCAGCATCTTTGGCTGTGCCAGCCGAACGGGTTTGGATACCCTGAACATTCGCAAAGACCGCTTCCGCCGTTGGGCTTCGTAAACGGTTTCTGGAGCAGATAAAGAGTAAATTCATTGGTCTATCTTGACTTTACCCCAGAAGGCTCTACAATGTCCCTCGAGCGCCCAAAATAAGAATGCTTGGAGGATTTCATGGAAACTGTGCGCGTCTCTGGTCAATCTCGTCCGAATTCTGTAGCTGGTGCAATCGCAGCGTTACTGCGAATCCATTCCGAGGTCGAAGTCCAAGCCATTGGCGCGGTGGCAGTCAACCAAGCCGTCAAAGCCATTGCTATCTCGAGAAGCTACTTAAGTGTGGATCACATGGATTTGGTCTGTGTGCCAGCTTTTGTGAAACTCGAGCTTGAAAGCGAAGAACGCACCGCCCTGAAATTCATCTGCAAAGCCCATAAACTCGATACCGTCCCTGCTGCTGAATTGCTTTGAGTATAAAAAGCATGTAAACTGACCCCGCTTGGTTCTCGAGGTGCGTAACCCGAGATGAAAGTGGGGAAGCTGGTGCAATTCCAGCGCTGTACCGCAACGGATAAAGCCCGAATGCCCGCCAAGCCAGAACCCGAAAAGGGGTTCACC
>JAAFJQ010000004.1 GCA_013298185.1 Deinococcales bacterium | reverse complement strand
AGACCTTTGGTTGGGTGTTTGGACTGAAAAACTCGAGACGTAATAATACTAACAGATTAAATTATATAAAGAGTAGTAGTAGTAATAGGGGCTGTGGATAGTGTGGATAAGTGCCTTTTACTTCGCCTAGCACGATATTTGGCTTGTTGATAAAGTTGTGTATAAGTCTGGGGTGTCCTGTGGATAACTGTCTAATAACTTGGCACTTGTCCACAGGCTAACTCGAGGTTGGGGTTGTCCACAGTTTATCCACAAGTTATCCACAGCTTTTCCACAGGGTTATGAACAGGGTTATCCACAGGATTGATCGGCATTTCTAGGAGAGTTTGGCGCGGATTTCACGGAGATTGGCTTGAAGGTCATTGTCTTGTTCGGCTTGTTCAGCAATTTTTTGAATCGCATACAAAATGGTGCTGTGATCTCGAGCAAAGAATGCGCCAATTTCAGGCAAGCTGTGGTTGGTCAATTCGCGGATCATGTACATCGCCACTTGACGCGGCATGACCACTTCTTTGGCTCGTCCCGATGATTTCAGGTTCTCGGTTGGCACGCTGTAATGCAGCGCAACCGTATCCAAAATATCCTGCATCTCGAGGCTGACTTCGGTTTCAGTAAAAACATTGCTCAGTGCCTTAGCAGCAATTGCCCTTGAGACTTGGCTACCCTCGAGACCATTCAAACTGGCAAAAGCAATCACCCGCATCAATGCTCCCTCGAGTTCGCGGATGTTACTCGTGACTTGCTTGGCAATAAATTCAAGCACTTCATCAGGGATGTACATTTGGCGATACTCGGAATTCATACGAAGAATAGCCACTCGAGTTTCAAATTCTGGGCTTTGAATATCAGTGATTAAGCCCCATTCAAAGCGGCTGCGTAACCGTGCCTCGAGTGTCAGAATATCCTTTGGCGGGCGATCACTCGAGAGAATAATCTGCTTGCCAGCCTCATAGAGCGCATTGAAGGTATGGAAAAATTCTTCCTGTGTGCGTTCCTTACCCGCGATAAACTGAATATCATCCACCATCAACAAATCCACGCTACGGTAACGGTCTTTGAAATTGGTCATCTTGTCTTCACGGATCGAATTAATCAGGTCATTGGTGAAAGTCTCGGTGCTGATGTACTCAATGCGCTTATCCGGAAAACGCTCCGCCACACTATGCCCAACGGCGTGCATCAAGTGGGTTTTGCCCAAGCCCACGCCACCATAAATAAAAAGTGGGTTGTAGGCTTTGCCCGGTTGTTCAGCCACAGCCAAAGCTGCTGCGTGAGCGAAGTTATTGTTTGGTCCAATCACAAACTTTTCAAAGGTGTACTTTTCGTTGAGCTTATATCGCCCATCGTCAAAAGCGGGTGTATTGGCTTTGGCTTTGGGTTCTGGGCTGAACATGGCTTCTGGGGTGCTAGGCAGAACCTTAAAACCAATTTTTGGATTGGCAGCCCCAATATGACGCAAAGCCTCCTCGAGCAAATTCTGATAATGCTGCTTCAACCAATCGGCTGCAAACGAGTTCGGCACACCCAACACATAGATGCCCGCCTCGAGTCCTTGGGGTTTCACACGGGTAAACCAAGTGTGGTATTCCACGTCGGAGACGTTTTTCTTCACATAATCTTTGACTTGTTCCCAAATATCGAGTTGACTCACAGTTTGCCTATTCTATTCAATATTTACAGCATATGATAGTGGGCAGAGTATAAGTACGAGTTTAGACTCGAGTTTAGTAGATTTTGTAAAGTAATGTGTATTTGTTGGTATAAACAGGTTTTTTCTAGCTTAACTGCATTGGTTTTTTTATCTCGAGTTAAGTGTTGAGGTGTGGATAACTTTTACAATTCTGTGGATAACTCGAGAAATTGTTTACAAATGGTTGTTGGCAACAACAGCACCATGTTGATAACTTAATGCAACAACCATTTCTGACCTTGGTTCAATTCTTTTAACCCGTAGGGGCAAGACGTGCCTTGCCCGCAAGTATCAATTTAAGAACAAAACCCCTCAGTACATGCAAAACTGCACTCAGTCAGCCCCTCACCCGTCGCTTCGCGCTACCCTCTCCCAAAAAACGCGCTACGCGCAGGGAGAGGGGTTCGGGCTGTTTTTCGTTTCCGTTGCATCTCAAGAAGCTAAATTCTTGAGACAAGCACCCCTCGTGGAGGGGTCGAGCGAAGCGAGGGGGAGTACGTGAGAGGTTACGTTTGTTTGATTTGATTCTTGAGGAGATTCCTTGAGTTGATTCTAATAGGACAAGGTACGCTGTCCTATTAGAATTTATGCCATCCTAAGCCAAATGAGACACAGCCCAAGCTCGAGGTAAGCTGCTCGAGAATCCATGTGTGTTTTGATGGTTCACAAGAAACTATTTCACAAGGAAACAAGACTCGAGCATTTCAAGCCTTTTTCTCGAGAAATAACAAAATGTTTAACATCCCTCAAACCTCGAGAAGCAACAAGAAACTGTATGTTTCACGAGCAACTGTTTCACAGGGAAACAAGACAAAAATCCGCCAACTCGAGACCGTTTCACGAGCAACTGCTTCACAGGGAAACAAAAAGACTATCTTTTAACAAAGAATTCTGATACATCTATGTACATGGCGCTCAATGATTTTGACCTTGGATATGTGATGGGTCTGATGGTGGGCGAAGGTTCATTCTCGGGTGATAAAGAACAACCAGCCTTGCAACTGCGCCTGAAAGACGATGACCCAGAACCACTCAAGCGCCTGAGCCGAATTTTAGGTGGTAGTATCTACGGACCTTATCAACACTCAGAAAGAAGATACTATGTTTGGATGCTGCGCGGCGCGGCACTTTGGAAAGCCACAGAACTCTTTAATACTTACTTGCCAAGCAGTCGAAAACGTCAACAGTTTTACCAATGGTGGTTAAAATACGCCAAGAAGCTGCCACCACTACCGCCAGAGCTTCAAGCCCAAGCGCTCGAGGAAAGCCAATGAACCAAAATCAACAACTCGAGAAATACGCCGCACTGGTGAAAGACTACTCCAAAGTGCTGGATTTAAGCTCGCCCAAACTGCTTGGTGAATTCATGCAAGCCATAGAAAGCTGCTTGCCATTTGCCGAAGCCATACCCGCAAATGCTCGAGTCCTTGATGTGGGCAGTGGCGCAGGATTGCCTGCCATTCCTATTGCAATTCTTCGCCCTGACGTTCAAATTACCCTTTGCGAGATACGCAGCAAGCGAGCTGCTTTCCTCGAGCAAGTTGTGGGACAACTAAAGCTCAGCAATGCCAAGGTGTATCAGGGCGATGTTCAAAAACTCAAGGCAACCCATCCCATCGTCACAGCACTTTGGCTAGGGAGTTTAGCCCAAACTTATCAGCTCACCAAAAACCAACTCGAGGAACAATGGACCATCATTACTCGAAAAGGAAACGACATAGAAAGCGAAATCAAAGAACTCGAGAAAAAACAACCAAACATCAAAGTCAGCACCAAACAACTCGATGCACAACGACAAATGGTCATCGTGGAGGGAACTCATGGCAGCTAAAATCATCAGTTTTGTCAATCAAAAAGGGGGGGTTGGCAAGACCACCACCGCCGTCAACTTGGCGGCTTACCTTGCCAGCCATGGGCAGCGTATTCTGCTCATAGACTTAGACCCACAAGGAAACGCCAGCAGTGGCTTGGGCGTGCAGAAGCCTGAACTTGGAATCTATGATGTCCTGATGGGGGACTCGAGCCTAACCCAAGCGATACAAGCCACCGATCAAGAAAACCTTTCAGTTTTGCCAGCCACACCAGACTTGGCAGGAGCGACAATCGAACTGACCGATCACCCGAACAAACTCAAACAAGTTCTGGGGCAATTAAAAGAATTCGATATGGTTTTGATAGATGCGCCACCATCATTGGGAGCGCTGACGATCAATGCGCTGACGGCATCGAACGCAATCATCATTCCATTGCAAGCCGAATACTATGCTCTCGAGGGGATAGCTGGAATGCTAGACACTGTGGAACGCATTAAACAGAATCTCAACCCTAGTTTGAAAACATTGGGTATTGTGGTGACCATGTTTGATACAAGAACCAACCTAGCTCAACAAGTCGAACAAAACGTTCGTCAGCATTTCGGGGACTCGGTTTTTTGGAGTGTGATTCCGCGCAATGTTAAACTCTCTGAAGCCCCAAGTTATGGACAAACAATCAACAAATACGCGCCAATCTCGAGTGGGGCTGGTGCGTACAAGCGTTTAGCTCAGGAGGTGATGCAGCGTGTCCAAAAGCTCTAGTCCAACCAAACCAAGTAAAACAGGTGGCTTAGGACGCGGTTTGGATGCACTTTTGCCCAAAGTTGTGACAGAAGAAAAACAAGTGCAAACAAACACGCTACCAATCAAGCAACTCGAGCCAAATCCCAAACAACCAAGAGGGCATTTTGACGAAGCGGCACTCGAGGAATTGACAAACAGCATCCGCGAAAAAGGTGTGTTGCAACCATTATTGGTTCGTCCTCGAGGGAAACGATTTGAAATCGTGGCAGGTGAGCGGCGTTTTCGAGCTGCACAACGTGCAGGTCTCGAGCAAGTCCCAGTGGTAATCAAAGAACTGACAGACCGTGAAACACTCGAGATTGCCCTCATCGAAAACTTGCAACGCCAAGACCTAAGTCCACTCGAGGAAGCCAAAGCGTACAACCAATTGCTCGAGATTGGCACAACCCAAGATGAAGTTGCTAAAGCCGTTGGCAAGGCACGTAGCACCATCACCAACAGTTTAAGGTTGCTCCAACTGACCAAGGATGCACAACTGGCTATCGAGGATGGTAGCATATCCGCAGGTCACGCTCGAGCCATTCTGTCGCAACCCGCTGTTGACCGCGATTGGGCGCTCGAGCAGATCGTGGTTCGGGATTTAACCGTGCGCCAAGCCGAACTCCTCAAGCGCGAGCCACCGCCTGAGCTACTAGCTAAGCAAAAAGCCGAGGAAAAACCAAGAATCCATCGGCAGCTCGAGCTTGAACTCTCGAGAATTGCTGGAACAAAAGTCAAAATCGTTGGACAAGACAAAGGCAAACTCGAATTGTACTACCACAATTTAGAGGACTTGAATCGGATTCTCGAGATTTTGGGATACGAGAGTTAAGTCGAAAGGCAAAAGGCAAAGGGCGAAAGCAAAACCTTTGCCTTTTGCCTTTCAACCTTTTATGCTTTGCACATGACTATTTTCGAAAAAATCATTGCTCGAGAAATCCCAAGCAGCATCGTCTTTGAAAACGATGATTACATTGCATTTAAGGACATCAACCCTCGAGCGCCAGTGCATGTGCTTTGCGTGCCAAAAAAAGTCAGCAGTAGGTTAGATGAAATCAGTGACCCGCTCGAGTTGGGAATGCTTTACCAAACTGCAATAAAGGTAGCTCGAGGATCGTGCGGTTTAACGGACTATCGTTTAGCGGTCAATGTTGGCGTTGGGGCAGGGCAAATCGTTTTTCATACCCACATTCATATTCTCGGTGGTTGGACAGATTTAGATGCGGAAAAGCAGCATCAAGACATGGCAGAAGGATAGAAAAAATGGGCTGCCCAACGTGGGCGAGGCGTGCCTCGCCCCTAAGGTTGGAAAATTACATAGAATTTCAGCCACCGCAAGCCTAAGCACACAACACAAGCAGAACGAAGCTGGAAGCTAAAGAATAGCAGCTAGAAGCTGCACTTCCTATCCCTCGAGTGGCGGGTCGTTGGGAACTCGAGCGCCTGTCAGCCAGTAGCCAAGGCGGTCTGCTAGGTTTTCGATATGGTCGCCAATGCGTTGCAGCGCCCGTCCGACCCGCAATAGGGCAAGGGCTTTGGTGATAGTGCGTGGATCCTCGAGCATGTAGGTAACAAGTTCGCGTTGGGTTTGTTCGTATAGGTCGTCTATCTCGGAGTCCATCTCGGCGACGGTGCGAGCCACAACTACATCTTGTTCGGTAAATGCCCTTGAAGCCAACTCGAGCATGGTTTTGAGCTTAGACAGCATTAAACCAAAATTGACATAGCGCTTTAAGGGCGGTTCGGCTGCCAGTAAACGACCATCATCTGCCACATGAACGGCGTAATCACCAACCCGCTCGAGGTCAGAAAGGCTCTTAAGAACAGCCGCAACCAAACGCAGGTCTTTTGCCACAGGTTGATGCAAGGCAATCACGCGTAGGCATTCGTTTTCGATGCGAATCTCGAGTTCGTCCACCAGCAAATCCATGTCATGAACTTGGTTGACGGATTCAATCCGACCCTCGAGCAGGACCGCTCCTGCCATGTTCAGTTGTTCGCTCACTTGGGAAATCATGCGAATAAAATCGGCTCGCAGGGTTCTTAAATCTCGTTCTAAGGCTTCACGCATGATTGATATACTCCTAAAATCTATTGTACGACACAAAATCAGTTTCCGAGTACCGAAAACACAAATTCATTGCCGCCGAGGTCTTCGCGGTAGCGTCCGTAAACCTCGCCGCCCCAAGCCTTGACGATGCTGCGAACAATGTACAAACCCATGCCTGAGCCTCGAGATTGCATACTGCGCCGATGGGCTTCAAAAATGGTTTCGTAATCTGGAAGCCGTGCGCCTTGATCCAAGACACTGACTTTCCAACACAAATCGACACGATCAGCAAACACCCGAATCAAACCCGGATTCGGCGCGTGACGCGCTGCATTTTCAACCAAATTCAATAAGACTTGTACCAATTTATCTGGATCGCAACGCACCAAAACATCCAAAACTTCAGTTTCGAGGCGGACATTGCGGCGTTTACGTTCATCGCTGGTCAGACGTTCAACCCGTTCAAAGCACTCAGAAAATGGAAAAGTACGCTCAGCTTGCGGACGAAAACCAACGGTTAAATCCTCGACCAAGCGCACAAGGCGCTCAACCTCGGTTAAACCCATTTGCACAAACGAAGCTCGAGTAGACGGCGGAGGCTCGAGCGCAAGGGCTTCTAAGAGGCTCTTGATGGCTGCCACAGGAGTGCGGAATTCGTGCGATAAGACCGCCATGACTTCGCGCAGTTCAGATTCGCGCTGACGGGCTTTGGTCACATCCTCAAGCAGCAACGCGCCTTGGACTGATTTAGCGATAAACATCCGACCAGCCAATTCAAGCTCGAGCGAACCGCCCTCTAAAACCAATTGCTCGAGGCGATGATGGCGCAGAATTTCAATTGGCAAACGCGAAATAGCACGTTCGGAAACAATCCCAAAGAGTTTCTCGGCAGATGCGTTCAAACCAACGACTCGCCCTGATTCAAACAACACCACGGCAATCTCGAGGGCGTTGAGCGCAGGGTTCATGGGTCGGCTCGCATACGGTAGCCCTTACCACGCACCGTTTCAAGGTACGTCGGCTCGCTCGGTTCATCGCCAAGATGCGCCCGAAGCTGAGTGATGTGCTGATCCACCGTTCGTTCACCGCCAATAAAATCCACACCCCAGACTTTATCAAGGAGTTCCTGTCTCGAGTAGACCCGCCCGGGATGAGCTGCCAAAAAAGCCAACAAATCAAATTCACGGCGCGTCAGATGCAATTCTGAACTATTAAACGCCGCAAAACCAGCATCCAGATTTAACTCAAGCAAACCCACCTTAAGCGCACCTCTCGGACGCTCACCACTCGAGCGACGCAGCAACGCCCGCACCCGAGCCGCCAGTTCAGCCGCACTAAAAGGTTTGGTCAGGTAATCATCCGCGCCAGCATCCAGACCTTCAACCCGATCCATTTCCGAAGCTCGAGCCGTCAGCATCAGCACAGGCAAACCAGCAAAACTCGAGTCACGTAGACGGCGCAACCAAGCGATACCAGCTTCATCAGGCAGCATCCAATCAAGGACAACCACATCAGCGCCAGCTAAACTCTCCCAACCCTCGAGCGCCGTGGCACACGCCCGAACCACATAACCAGAACGCTCGAGATGAAAACGCACAGCTTCACGAACCGAAGTCTCGTCTTCTACCAGCAAAACAGTCACAGCCATTGGTATGTAGATTCTGCGCCAAACGTCATGGTTTTGTCATGGGAGAGAGAAAGGGCAGAGGAAAGGTTAAAGGCTAAAGAGGAAAGACTACTTCGCAACAAGGAATAAGAATCAATTCTCAGCTTTATTATCCATTTGAGAATTGCGCTAGTGCCTCCAATTTCTCGAGGGCAGCGCCTTTTCTTAGCAACTCGAGCGCTAAGGTAACGCCATCTTTGAGGCTGCTGCTTGCTCCAGCAATGTACAAAGCGGCTCCAGCGTTGGCGGCAACGGCATCTCGTTGGGCGGTTGTGCCATGACCCCCTAGAACGTCACGGACGATTACAGCATTGGTTGTGGCATCTCCGCCTAGCAGGGCTTCTGTGGGATGCAAACTTAAGCCCAGATCAGTTGGCTCGAGGTCATATTCTTTGATGCTCGAGCCTCTCACCTCAGCGATGTGGCTTGTGCCAGCCACCGAGACATCATCAAATCGCGTTGCATCTTCGGCTGTGCCGTACACCACCATTGCGCCAGTAATGCCAAGTTGTTGCAACACACTTGCCATCAGCGGCACAAGGTTTTTCTCCGCCACACCAAGCAGTTGGTGGGTTGCTCCAGCAGGATTGGTCAGTGGTCCGAGGATGTTAAACACCGTGCGGATGCCCAACTCGGCTCGGACTGGCACGGTGTGGCGCATAGCAGGATGGTGCGAACGGGCGAACAAAAAACCAATGCCAATTTGCTCAACCGCTTGAGCCACCCGCTCAGGGCTTAGCTCGAGCTTGATGCCCAGTGCCTCGAGAACATCAGCGCTTCCCGATAAACGCCCAGCGGTGCGGTTGCCATGTTTTGCCACGCGCAGACCCGCCGCCGCGACCACAAAAGCACTGGCAGTGGAAATATTAAAATTCGATGTTCCTGTGCCACCTGTGCCGCAGGTATCCACAATTGTTCCAGCTTGAAGCACCACTGGCACGACCCTCGAGCGCATGGCTTTGGCAAAGCCTGCTACTTCTGCCACGGTTTCGCCACGCACCCGCAGGGCTGCCAGTACCGCACCCGTTTTGACTGCTGAGAGTTCACCATCCATGATCAGACCCATCAAGGATTCGGCATCCTCGAGACTTAGGGCTTCTTTGCTAACCGCACGGGCGAATAAGGACATGGGCAGAGTTTAACAAAAGGCAAGCCAAATAGCTGAACAGTTAATCCAAGGCGATGATTGGTAATTGCTGCATGACTTGAATATCCATTTTGGGTTGACCATGACTAAACGCAGCCACCCGCCCGTGGGGTTTACCGCCTGCACGAACCACAATTTTCTCGAGTGAAGAGATTGTGCCACCACTGGCAACCACATCCAGCACAATCGTAACTTTTTTGCCACGCAGATGCTCGGCATGACGCAAATCAAGCCATAAGGTTTCGCCAACCCCCAAAGTCATGCTCTGCACATCTTGAATAATTGGGTCTTGCATATACGGACGGCGGCGTTTACGTGCCACTTCGTAAGGTAAGTTCATCAGTTCTGCCAGCGAATGCACCAAAGGAATACTCGAGGTTTCGCAAGTAAAAAGCATATCTGTATCCGTCGGAATCAAAGGCAAGGTGGCTTTGGCAGCAGCTTGCGAAAGTTGCGTATCGCCTAAGAATTCAACCAAAGGCAAACGGGTATTTGGCGTGGGACGCACCAAAGGCAATTCACGGCTTAAATCACCAATGATCAGGGTATAGGTTTCGTTTGACATGGGACTCCTAGGGGAAAGAGAAAAGGTTAAAGGTTAAAGGTTAAAGAGGAAGGTTTTACTTTTATCTTTAACCTTTCCTCTTTAACCTTACTTCTCGAGGTACAACGGCAAATGACCCAGCGCAATCACATCTTCTCGAGGGTCGCCTTCGGTGAAGACTGCAAGGGTGGCGTTGACTGTGCCACCAATGTCGGTAATCAATGCCGATAAACTACGGAGTGTGCCGCCAGTGCTGACGACATCGTCTATGACTGCTACGCTTTTGTCTTTGATTTTGGGAATGTCAAAACCGTCTATCACCAAAAGTTGCGGTTTGCCTGTGGTGATGCTCAGGACTTCTCGAGTCACAGGTTGGTGCATGTAGGGCTTTTGGGTTTTTCGTGCCACGATGTACGGAATACCAAGAATCCTCGAGATGACATGTGCCAACGTGACAGCTTTGACTTCGGGTGTGACCAGCACCTCAATGCCTTTGGGCAACAGAGCCGCGAGGGTTTTGCCCGCTTCTTCGGTCAGGTCTGTATCGCCGAGTAAATTCAGCAATGCCACTGCCACACCGGGCGCGACGGTGATTACGGGAAGCTCACGATGCAAAGAACCAATTTGAACAGGATGTGTTTTCACGGTTTTTTTATTCTACAGCTTTATCTGTGGTTTGAATACGTTCAAAACCAGTGTAGACATTCATGGTTTGACCACGTAAAAATCCAATCAAAGTCAGGTTAAAACGCTTTGCTACGTCAAGCGCCAAACTCGAGGGAGCAGACACACCCGCCAAAATAGGAATACTTGCCCGCACGGCTTTTTGGGCAATTTCAAAGCCACTTCTGCCAGAAACCAGCAGCATTGTTTGCTCGAGTTGGATGCGGTTCATCAAAGCCCAACCGATGACCTTATCCACAGCGTTGTGTCTGCCAACATCCTCGCGCAAAATCAGTAAATCGCCATTTGCAGAAAACAAACCCGCCGCATGAATACTGCCTGTGCTACTGAAAATTTGCTGTGCAGTACGTATTTTTTCTGGCAAAGCGTAGAGTAGCTCTGGCAGCACTTGCATGTGATTTGGCAGAACAGGACAAGACACCTCGAGTGATTCAAGGCTGGCTTTTCCACAGACCCCACAAGCACTTGTGGATAAACTCAGGCGCGGCTTTGGGCTGACCTCGGGACGGTTTCGCAGCTTTAAGTTCACCACATTAAAACGCTGCTCGAGTTTATCGGAAACACAGTAGGAAATTTTTTGAACATCTTCTAAAGACTGCACCAAACCCTCGGCAAAAGCCCACCCCAAAGCCAGTTCAAAATCATGCCCACCAGTTCGCATGGTCGTGGTCAGGGTTGTGGCTTGCAAACGAATCTCGAGCGGTTCTTCTTGCACCACAGCGTCGGTGCGGCGGTGCGAAACTTGTCCGTTAAAACTCAGCACTTGGGTTTTTTGGCTGCCTCGCATGGCATTAGACTACATGCTAGGTATGGCATTAGACTACAACCCATGCGAAGTGAATTGCAGGATGGCGCGAGGGTTTTTAATGCAGGCGATTACTGGGAAGCGCACGAAGTTTGGGAAATCCCATGGAATGCCGCCAAAACCAGAAATGACTTGGTCGGTGCCAATTACATCCAAGGGTTGATTCTCTTGGCGGCTGCGATTCACAAACGAAGGCATTACGATAATTTAATTGGTGGACAACGCAATTACCAAAAAGCCCTACGCCGTTTTGATGGCTGTGACCAAAGTGCCTTGGATGGCTTTAACCTCGAGCAGTTCAAACAAGAAGTCTGGGCGGCACTCGAGGATGACCGCCTCAAACCCCAATTACCAATTGGCTAAGTACACTGTACGAAGGATTGATGCTTCAATCAATCAAGATTTTGAAAGCCCAAAACTTGCAGCGCTACTTCTCGAGCTGTGACCACGCCTAAACTGATTTGCTCGAGCAGGCTGCTTTCGGTATTTTTGGCTCGAGTTCGTGCTAATTCTTGAATAGCTGCATTCAGTTCAAACCTCGCTCGCTCGAGACGGCGCAAGCGTAAACCTTCGCTGCCCAAATGATTTCGGTGATTTTGAATTGCCTCGAGAAGTTCTGCAATACCTTCTTTTTCGCTGCCAATGGTTTGCAGAATCGGTGCAAACCAAGTGTTTTCATCGTGTGCGCCAAGTTCTTGGGCGGCACGAATTTCGCGCATCAGGCGGTCAGCTCCGGGCAAATCGGCTTTATTGATCGTAAAGACATCAGCAATTTCCATGATGCCCGCTTTGAAGGCTTGAACAGCATCGCCACCAGCCGGAGTCAGCACCACAACTGTATGGTCAGCCACGCTGGCAATGTCCACTTCGGACTGCCCAACACCGACAGTCTCGAGAAAAATAAATTCAAAACCAAATGCCTCGAGTAAACCCAGCACACCAACCGTGGTTTTGGCTAAGCCACCCAACGCGCCTCGGCTTGCCATGCTGCGAACAAACACACCTTGATCTTGGTAATGCCTGCCCATGCGGATGCGATCACCGAGGATTGCCCCGCCGCTAAATGGGCTGCTTGGGTCAATGCAAAGCACGGCAACTCGAGCGCCTTTTGAGCGGCATTGGCTAATCAGGGCATCGGTCAGGGTGCTTTTGCCTGCGCCCGGAGCGCCTGTCATGCCAATCACCAGACTGCTCGAGGTTTGGCGCTGTTGCCGCAAAGAAATCAGCAACTCGTCAGCTCGAGGGTCGGCGGATTCAATCAAGGTGATGGCTCGTGCTAAAGCGCGTAAATCACCCTCGAGAAATTGTTGCAACATGGTGGCTTAGTGTAACTCACCAAGCCAGTTGATTTGCAGTGCAACCCACAACCGTTATGCACTGTTCTGCGCCATACTAGCCTCAATGCCTGAACTCCCCGAAGTCGAAACCACCCGCCGTATGCTCGAGCCAGTGCTGCTTGGACGGGTAGTGCGCGATGTGCTGCACACTGACCCGCAGCGTTATCGCAACACCGAAGCCATGCTCGGTAAGCAAATCCTGAAACTCGAGCGGCGTGGGAAGTACCTGATTTTTCGCCTTGATGATGGTTTGGATTGCCTTGTGCATTTGAAAATGACCGGTGGTTTTCGGATTCCAAATGACAAGAAATTTCTCGAGCCACCACGTTTTGAACGCCTGCGTTTGGTGCTGCACGATGGCGAAGTCAGTTATGTTGACTCGAGGCGTTTTGGTTTTTGGGAAATCGTGCCAAGCAACCAGTGGCAGCACATCAAAGCCCTATCTGAGATGGGTCCCGAACCCCTCTCGAGCGATTTTAAGCTCAAAGATTTCCAAACCGCCATGAGCAGGGTTTCTCGAGTTAAACCTGCGCTCCTAAGCCAAAAACCCGTGGCTGGTGTGGGCAACATCTACGCCGATGAGAGCCTGTGGTTAGCCAAAATCCATCCAGAAGCCAGTAAGCTCTCGGCGGCCGCCGCTAAGCGTTTACACGCTGCGATTATCGAAGTGATGGCTCGAGCGGTTGAAGTTGGCGGGAGTACCTTGTCGGACAACAGTTACCAGCAACCAAGTGGTGAATCGGGGTATTTTCAACTCGAGCATCATGTGTATGACCGTACAGGAGCAGCTTGCTCGAGGTGTGGGGCAGAAATTCTGAAATACACTTTGGCGGGTCGTGGGACGCATTACTGCCCTGATTGCCAGAGAAAGTAAGGCTTGTCTCGAGTGCAACCTTATTGATCCAGACAACTCGAGCTGGTTTTACCAAACCGATTGGTCTTTTTTTCATTGTGCAAAACAGCGCAAGCCAGCGAATTTGTACCGAGTACAAAAATTTTTTACAATTTGGTATACCAAAAAAAACCTGTTTCACACAATAAAATTCCATTCTCGAGAAATACCAAGTGTTACGAAAATCACTAAAATTGATGAACTGCACAAAATCTGCCAAACGTACTAAGATGCTGGTCTTATGGCAAATACGCGCCGTACCACCAAGAAAGGGGCTGCCACTCAAACGAACGAAGCCATGTTCGCTGGCAGTATGCCCGTTGCTTCTGACCTTACGCCCTTTCAAATTCTTGCGCCCGATGGCAAACCCGTGCGGGAAGATTTGATTCCAGACCTAGACTTGGTCGAGGACATGTACCGTGGCATGTCGCGCTTACGGCACTTGGATGATAAGTTCATGTCGCTTTTTAAGTCGCAACGCCTTGGCAATTACGCCCAATTTGGCGGTCAAGAAGCCAGTCAATTTGGCAGTGCCATGGCACTCAACCGCCAAACCGACTATATCGCCCCAATGTATCGCAACACCGCCGCGATGATTACCCATGGCTGGAGCATCCAGAACGCGATCATGTACTGGCGTGGTCATCCAGAAGGTTGGCGCTTGCCTGACACCGCCAATATTCTGCCAGTTATTATCTCGATTCCCGGGCAAGTGCTGCACGCGGCTGGCGCAGCTTTGGGTCTGAAAGCCCAAGGTACAGGCGGTGTGGTCATGACCTACGTCGGTGAAGGTGGCACGAGCCAAGGCGATGTTCACGCTGCCATTAACTTTGCTTCTGCCAGAAAAGACCCGTGTGTGTTTATCATCGAAAACAATGGTTGGGCAATTTCCGTGCCGCGCCAAGTTCAATCGGGTGTGGATTACTTGGTGCGCCGCTCGGTGGGTTATGACATCCCCGGTTACTTGGTGGATGGCAACGACATTCTGGCGGTTAATACGGTTTCCAAAAAAGCTGTGCAGGATGCCAGGGATGGCAAAGGTCCAAGTTTAATCGAACACATGACCTACCGCATACGCCCGCATACCACAGGCGATGACCCCAAAGCCTACCGCGATGAGAATGCCGAACCCGAATTCTGGCGCAAAGAACGCGACCCAATTGCTCGAGTCAAAAAATTCTTAACGCTTGAAAAACGCTGGAACGATGACCGCGAAGTCGCTATGGTTGCCGAAATCGAAACTGAATTCCAAGCCGCGCTCGAAGCGGCTGACCAAGTGGCTTCGCCAAGACCAGAAGCCCTGCTCGAGTATGTTTGGCAAAACGATGTCTGGCAAATCAAAGAACAGCGTGAAATCTTGAAGCGCCGCGTGGCTCAAATGGAAGGTGCATGATGACCCAAGTTCTCGAGAAAGCAACAGAAACCAAAACCATGACCCTGCTCCAAGCCCTGACTGATGCGATGGATGTGATGTTGGCAAAAGACCCCAAAGTCGTGATGTACGGCGAAGATGTCGGGCGGCTCGGCGGTGTTTACCGCGTCACCACAGGCTTACAAGGCAAACACGGTGAGCATCGGGTTTTTGACTGCCCTCTGACTGAAGCAGGCATCATTGGTACAGCCGTTGGCGCAGCCGCCGTTGGAATGCGCCCCGTGGTCGAGCTGCAATTCGGCGGCTTTATGATGCAGGGTTTTGACCAGATTTTCAGTCATGTATCGCGCTTTCGTTACCGCAGCCGTGGACGTTGGAGTACCCCACTGGTGATTCGCTTTCCCTTCGGTGGCGGTAAATCCCTGCTCGAGCAGCACGCCGACAGCCCCGAAACGTACCTGATGCACACCCCCGGTATCAAAGTGGCGATTCCGAGCAACCCTTACGATGCCAAGGGAATGCTGATTGCCGCCATCGAAGATAACGACCCTGTGGTGTTTTTTGAAAGCATTTACTTGTACCGCGAACCCAGTGCGCGTATGGACGTGCCAACGGGTTATTACACCGTGCCACTCGGACAAGCTCGAGTGGCTCGAGAAGGCTCGGATGTGACGCTGGTGACGATTGGTACGATGGTTCACACCTGCCTTGCGGCGGCTGAACAAGCTGCCAAAGCTGGTATTCAATGCGAAGTCATAGACCTTCGCACGGTTGTGCCATTGGACATGGAAACCGTGGTTGCCAGCGTCGCAAAAACAGGACGGGTGGTCGTGGTTCACGAAGCCAACCTGACCTTGGGACCTGGCGCGGAAATCGCGGCATTGATCCAAGAAAAGTGCTTCTACGAACTCGAAGCACCTGTTTTGCGGGTTGCCAGTTTTGACACCATGCCAAGCCCATTTAACAGCCTCAACCACTACTCGAGACCCGAAGCGCACCACGTCGCCGAAGCCATCAAGAACGTGTTAAGCGCTTAAAGGAGTGTTGAGATGCCAAAAGAAATGCTGATGCCTGTGATGGCAGAATCAATCGTTGAAGTTGAAATCCTCAAATGGCTGGTCAAAGAAGGCGACGCTGTCACCGAAGGGCAGAACGTTGCCGAAGTGATGACCGATAAAGTCACCACTGAAATTCCCTCGCCGTTCACGGGAACACTCGAGAAAATCCTTGCCAAAGAAGGCAGTGTGGTCACAGTCAAAGCCCCGATAGCCCTGTTTGCTGGCGCGGGTGAAATCAGTGCGCCACCAGCCGCCGCGCCTGTTGTTGCTCCAGCCCCAGTTGCACCCGCTCCGGCTGCTCCCGCCGCCTCGAGTGCCACTGACAGCGCAGTTGCCAGCAGTTACGGCATGAACACCAAAGCCATCGCCATTGACTTCAGCAACACCGCCAAAGTCGCCTCGAGCAGCAGCGCCAAAACCGCAGGAGTAAACAAATTTGGTCGCCCACTGGCTGTGCCAGCCGCTCGCAAATTGGCTCGAGAAGCGGGCGTTGACATCATGGAAATTCCCGGCAGTGGTCCAAACGGGCGCGTTGGAGTCGAAGATGTCAAAGATTACGTCGAGGCGACCAGCGCCAGCACCTATGGCGGCACAACTGTGATTCCAAGCGCCCCCAGCCCCGCGCCTGTCAGTCCTGTTGCAGCACCAGCTTCAGGCGGCGGTATGACCGTGCCACCACCGCAGTACCGCACCCCAAAGGGCTTGGAACACCTCGAGACACGCACACCGCTTCGTGGAATGCGCCGTGTCATCAGCAACGCGATGGTCGCCAGCCACCTGTACACGGTGCGAACCCTGACCGTGGACGAAGTCAACCTGACTGAACTCGTGGCACTGCGCGAACGCTTGAAGCCAGCCGCCGAAAAAGCAGGCGTAAAAATCACGTACTTGCCATTTATCTTCAAAGCCGTCGCCAGCGCCCTCAAAGCCTTCCCCAATGTCAACAGTAGTTATGACGAAGCTACAGGCGAAGTGGTGCATAAGCGCTATTACAACATTGGCTGCGCCGTGGACACCGAAGCAGGTCTGATTGTACCCGTTGTCAAAAACGTGGACAGCAAAAGCATCCTCGAGGTTGCTGGTAGCATCTCCGAATTGGCTGGCAAGGCTCGAGACGGCAAACTGTCGCCCGATGAAATCAGTGGCTCGAGTTTTGCCGTGACCAACATTGGCAGTGCAGGCAGTTTGCTGAGCTTCCCAATCATCAATGCGCCCGACGCTGCGATTCTTGGCGTTCACACGATTGTTGACCGTCCAATTGTCAAAGATGGTCAGATTGTGATTGGTAAAATGATGTACCTGAGCTTATCCTTTGACCATCGTTTAATTGATGGCGCAGAAGCAGCGCGGTTTGTGAAGCACCTCACCCGTCTGCTCGAGAATCCAGATTTGTTGCTGTTAGAAGCAATTTAAGTTTTTGATTTTCACTCAAAACCTCCACCAGTTTTACAGCTGGTGGAGGTTTTTTTTCTCGGTCTAAAGCCAGAGGCTAACAACGAGCAGCTAGAAGCCCCACGAGGCGCGGTAAGTACAGTCAGGGCGCAACAGGTACAGTCAACCCTAGGGCGTAACAGGTACAGTCCATTGAAATAAAATCGAGGGCAGATTTGAAGTCACAGGATTGTTGTTGTTATCCAAAGCCTGTCCATTGACTCGAAAAAACGGTTTGTCATTGGTGGCATTTTGCGGCACAGTCACGGTGATGTCCATACTGGTGTTGCCAGTAAGAACAAAATCTTTGGGGTTGATGTCCACGCCACTCGAGCCTGAGACACTGATTTTAATTTTTTTAACAATGGGCGAAAGCAACTTTGAGTTGATCGTTAAGGTTTTATTTTCACCTCGAGCCACCAAAAAAGCAGCTGGTTTGGGGCTTGTCTCGAGTTGAATTAAATCAGTTGGGATTGTCACAGGCGGATTGACCGCTGCGGTTTGGCAAGCCATGAGCAGAGGGATAAGCAAAAGACAGCGCATGGCATGATTGTAGAGCCTATTGGAGTGTTTTACTGTGCGTTTTTTCTCGAGCCTTGACACACAATTTTGTCAAAAGACGATTTCATTCTCGAGAAATACGTCCAGAAGACCAGTAGCTCTTTAGCTTTTGATACTCGAGATAAATGGAATGTTCCGATCAAAATGTGCTCGGTCAAGACCGTACCCGTAAACATAGGCATCGGGGATTTCAAAACCAAGGTACGCCACGGGAACTTCGACTTTTCTTCTCGAGGGTTTGGAAAGGAGCGCCGCGACTTTGACACTGTTCGGTCCGCGTCCCTCGAGGTAAGACAGCAGGTAATTCATGGTCAGCCCAGTGTCCACAATGTCTTCGACCAGAATCACTTCGCGCCCAGATAATGGCAGGGAAAGGTCTTTGACCAATTTCACTTCACCACTGGTTTTGGTTTCCACCCCGTAACTCGAGACAGCTAAGAAATCCACGGTGATGGGCAGGCTAATGGCTCGAGACAGGTCGGACATGAAGTGATAAGCGCCATTTAAGACACAGATCAGGTGTGGTTGTTTGCCTGCGTAGTCTTGGCTGATTTGCTGCCCAAGTTCTTGGATGCGTTGCTGAATTTGGGCTTGGGAAATTTGAACTTCGCCGTCACCGAGTTCAAAAAAACTCATAGCACTTTCTTCTTTTGGGCGAAGGTTCTTGAAAAGGCATAAATGCCAGCTGCCACGACCACCAAGCAAACCAGAGGGTACTGAATGGCTAGAAAGGGAAGCAGCACACAACCCAGAATCGAGGCGACCACAAAAAGAACAATGTTCAGAGCCAGTTTCATGGTTGAAATTCTAGCAAAATTGTGGCGGGGTTTCTATCCCAGCTTTTTAGCCGATGGGTGTAGCGGCTTGGAAATCAGGGTCGTTGGCAGCATCAGCTTCGGCGGGGGTGGTGGCACTGCGTTCACGCAGGGGCATAAAACCACCTTCGATGTCGGGTAAATGGGTGAATTTGTCCACGGTGTCAATCAGTTTTTGAGCCGTGGTTTCCTTAAAAGCAATCACTTCGACCCGTTTGCCGCGTTCCATTAAGACTTCGACAATATCGGTAAAATCGCCGTCACCACTGCCAAGCACAATCACATCGAGGTGTTCCATCAGGCGAACCATATCGGCGCAGATGCCCATATCCCAGTTGCCTTCCCAAATGATTTTGCCTGCATCGGTGGTGTGATGCACTTGCAGGGTCATGCGCCGTACTTTATAACCCAATGTGGATAGTTTATAAATGAAGGGCCAAGCGCTGGTATCAGCCTCGCGTTCAACCACATAGGAAATCGCCCGAAATAACTCGCGTCCTTCTTGCGTGCCGTATTTCAGTAGGCTTTCAAAATTAACCGTGCGCTGATAATAATCCCTTGCCGAGTGATAGAGGTTTTGGGTGTCCACAAAAATACCAACTTGTGGGCGGATTTTCATTGAGTGTGCCATTTGTAACTCCTTATTTTATAAAAACAAAATCTCGAGAATCGAAAAAACATCAAACTCGAGGGCAAGACAGCTTACCCTCGAGCAAAAACAATCTTAAAAAGCACTTTTTTCGCCACGCAGCGCCATAGCGCCTAATGTACCAAAAGCCAAAAACAGGGCTGCCACAAAAAGCAAAGGAGTACGGTTGCTGGTGCGTGGTTCGGTCAGTTCAAACACCGCGCCGCTCGAGGTGCTGCTCAGGACTTGGGTCGCGGCATAACGCGCTCCTTGAGGGCTGACTTTGACCGTCAGGCTCGGAGCGGCGTTTAAGCTACTGAGTTCGACTTCGCCCTTGAAGCTCGGGTCGCCGATGTTACCTAAGCTGATTTCTTGCACAGCTTGGTTGTTACCCGGGTCAATGGCGAGCATCACAGGTGTGCCGTTGAGTGAGGCATCGGCTTGAACTTGCGCGGTGATTTCATTTTTTCCAACTTTTAAGCCGCCGGGCATGGCAACCGAAACTTGAATTGGGGACGCAAAAGCAGCGCTAAGAACGAGAAAAGCCAAGATGGTTAAAAATTGTTTCATTTGACCTCCAAATTTGTCAGATGCATTCTAACGCTTTTAAGGCTATTTGGGCAGGGGCAAGCCAAACCGCTCGAGCGGCAAGGTAAAAATCACGGTTAAGCCACCACCATTGGTTTCCTCGAGCCGAATCGAGCCGTTGTTGTGTTCGACAATGCGTTTAACCATGGCTAAACCCACGCCTGTTCCTTCGACGGTTGGGTTCAGCCGAGTGAAGAGTTCTAAGGCTTTGCTTCGCAAATGACTGGCAATACCAACGCCGTTGTCGCGCACGATCAACTCGAGGTGGTGCTTGGTTTGGAAATAACCAATTTCTAAGTTGTTACCGGGTTTATTCGGCATGAATTTCACGGCATTACCAATTAAATTACTCAAAATTTGGTACAAACGCTCAGGTGAATAATTGACAATTGGAAATGACTCTGGGCGTTTCACCACAATTTGTTTAGCCGCAATTCGCCCCTCGAGTTCATTCAGTACAGTTTGCAGAACTTCATCAATTGAAACTTCGGTCATGCTTTCATCAATTCTTCCAACCCGTGAAAGCTCGAGTAAACCATTGACCAAAGCGGTCATGGTTTGCACATTGGCGCGTAAGCGTGAAACAAAAAACTCGAGTTCGTTGTACTCTTTGTTTTGCAGGCTTTCTTCTAAAAGCACACTCATGCCTTCCATTGAAACCATTGGGCTTTTTAAGTCATGCGAAACACTGTAAACAAAGGTTTCCATTTCAGCACTTTTGGCTTCTAAAGCCGCACTTTTTTCTTCCAAAGCCTCAGCTCGAGATTCAAGCAACTCGCGGTTCTCAGCGCGTTCCAGAGCAAGTCCAATGGTCGCAGCAGCTTGTGCCATCAGTTTCATCTCTGAAGGCATCCACGCACCAGCCACAGGGTCGCGCCCAACTGATAAAATTGCCAGCACTTGCCCTTGCGAACTGATGATTGGCTCGAGTCCAATACTGACTTGACGGTTCGCTAATTCTTTGACATCAGGGTCGGTGTAAACCGTATGATAGAACGGATCGCCTGTTTCAAAAATGGCTTTGGAAATTCGGGTGGTTTCAATGTTCACACCTGGACTACGAAAATAACCATCGTACAATTCGGGTAACTCGCCCCAGACGCCCATGGAACGCAGAAAAACACCATCGGCACGTTGCTCGATTCGTAAGGTAATGATATTAATTGCATTTAAGCTCGGCGAGAGCAGTTTCATGGCAAACTCGGCGACTTCTTCACCTGTTTTTGCGACTTGCAGCGCATCTGAAA
The DNA here is from genome assembly GCA_013298185.1 of Deinococcales bacterium. Taxonomy (GTDB): domain Bacteria; phylum Deinococcota; class Deinococci; order Deinococcales; family JAAFIG01; genus JAAFIG01. Next base: position 36,383 of record JAAFJQ010000004.1, on the reverse strand, counting down.
GACGCGACAAGACTTCGGCGCGTTGCTTGGCTCTGAGTAACTCCTCGCGGACTTCGGCACGTTCAAGCGCCAAACCAACCGTGGCAGCCGCTCGAGCCAACAATTCTCGTTCGCTTAAACGCCAAGCGCCTAAGCTCGAGTCACGCCCAACCGAAATCAAGGCAATCACCTGCCCAACCGAATTACAAACCGGTTCAATCCCCAATGCCACAGTTTCGCCAGTGCGTCGCAGGTGTTGATCGGCGTAATACGCATGGTTTTGTTCAACCACAATTTTGGTGAGCGTGGTGTTCTCGAGGGCAATCCCAGAGGCTGCAAAGTGATCATGGTAGGAGCTTGGGACATCGCCCCAAGCTCCCATGCCACGCACTGAAATACGCTGCGGTTCTCGTACCACCCGAAGCGCAAAAATATTCAGCGCTCGTAAACTCGGTGCAAGCAAACGCATCGCAATATGAGCTACTTCATCGGCGGTCTGAGCGGTTTGCAAAGCATCGGATAAACCCGCCAGCAACTCGGCTCGCACCCGAGCCTCAAACAAAGCATCCGCCACCCGCAAACGCTCCAAAGCAGCCCCAATCATGCGGCTCGAAGCACCCAATAAACGCCGTTCAGCCTCTGACCACGCCGAAGCCTGAGCGCGACGCAGTGCCATCAGTGCCAAACCATCGGACAATGGCAGCACACTGACCGCCGTGACACCATGCTGCGAAAAACGCCCAGCTTGAAGCGGAATTGAATCAAAAAAAGCGGTGCTGCCCGATAAAACCGCCTCGAGCAGTACCGCATCATCCAGACCAGCATCAGCAGCCAGCGCTGAGGCTAAAAGCTCATGACCAGCAAATTCAAGCACCTCGAGGCGGCTGTCGCGCAGTTGGGCAAAACACAAATTCGCACCTGCTAAGTGTGGGCGCAGCATCTCGAGGGCAGTGCGACGCAAATAAGCTTCACTCGGCACGGTTTCAAGTAATTTCATCAGACCAGACAACGCCATCACCTCGGCGTTATTGGTTTGAACAGGGGAGCGCTGGCGCTCGACACAGACTGCTAAGACTCGAGCCACTGCCATCAGGATTTGCTGCTCCGCGAGTAAAAAAGTGTCTTGGCGGGACACCATCAGCACCTCAGAAACAAAACCCTGAGGGCTAAGCATCGGTAAGAGCAGTATTTGACCACCCAGAACCTCCAAACCACGAGGCACAACCGTTAAAACCTGCGAAACCCCAGCCTCGAGCGAAGTCCACCAACCACTCCGCCCAAGGGTTGGTAAATCAAATAAATGACTGGTTATGTCGGTTTTTACCACCCCAGCCAAAGGACGAAGTTCATCGCCAACAAAATGGTACAACGCCAATGCTTGTGCATCCATAATTCCAACCAAGCCACCCAAGGTTTCCTCGAGTAAAAGCGGCAGTGGAGGATTGGAAATCAGCAAACTGGTGAACCGCTCCAAAGCACTGGCGGGCAAACGCACAAAGTCGGTTTGGGGCAGCTCGAGCATTGAAGCATTCTACAAGCAAAACGCATCGGAATCTTATACAAGCAAAACGCATTGGCGCAATAACCACGAACTATAAAAGGGTGCATCTCAAGACATGTGGATTTTAGTGGAAAATGCGTCTATCACATGACCCGTAGGGGCGCAGCGCGCTGCGCCCCTACGACAAAATATGACAATCCACACCAGTTGAGATGCACCCACTATAAAGTTTTACACAACCCAAACACATTTTCTCCTTTAGACTACGGCTCATGAAACGTGTTTTGCTGGTTCTTTCTTTGGCTTTTTTAGCTGCTTGTAACAGCAACACCGCGCCCACCGCGCCCACCCCGTCCCCGACGGAAACACCAGCTATTTTTGAGAAGTGGTCAAGCCCAGCCACATGGGGTGGAACACTGCCAAGTGCGGGAGCAGATTTGGTGATTCCAGCCGGTAAAAAAATTCTGCTCGATACCTCGATCACACTTGGAGCGCTCGAAGTGGCTGGTGAATTGCGTTTTGATAACCAAGACCTCGAGCTTCGCGCCAAAAGCATCATGGTACACGGTGGTAAATTACAGATTGGCTCGAGTCTCGCGCCGTTTAACAAACGCGCCACAATCACACTGCTTGGTCAGGACACTGGCGGTAATGTCATGAACATGGGCGAAAAAGTCTTGGGTGTGATGAACAGCGGCAGCTTAGAACTGTACGGCGCTTCCAGAGGCGCATCATGGACTCGGTTGTCCAACACTGCTGCTGTTGGCGCAACCACCCTCAACCTCGAGGCTGGAGCAGGTTGGGCAGTGGGCGACCAACTCGCCATTGCCAGCACCGATTACAACCCAGACCAAGCCGAAGAAGTGGTGATTACTGCTGTCAATGGCAATACCGTCACGGTTTCACCTGCCCTGAAATACATGCACTTTGGACAAGCCCAAACTTTTGCTGGTCAAACCCTGCAATCCAAAGCTGAAGTGGCACTCTTAAACCGCAACATCGTGATTCGCGGCGACAACACCAGCAGCACCACAGGTTTTGGTGGGCATATCATGGTCATGGACTCGAGTATCGCCAAACTCGAGAATGTTGAAATCACCAATATGGGACAGCGTGGCAAACTCAAACGTTACCCAATTCATTTCCATATGCAAGGCACAGGCAGCGCAGGTTCTTTCATTAAAAACAGTTCGATTCACTCAAATTTTAATCGCTGCGTCACAATTCACGGCTCGGGTGGGATTCTGCTCGAGAACAACGCAGCATACGATACCCTCGGACATTGTTATTTCCTCGAGGATGGTAGCGAAACAGGTAATGTTTTGCGCGGCAACCTTGGATTTTCAACCAAGCAACCAGACACCGCTCAGCGCTTACTGCCCACCGACCAAGACCCCGCTACGTTCTGGATCACCAACCCAAGTAACACCTTTGAAAACAATGTCGCAGCAGGTTCGGATTCCTTTGGTTTTTGGATCGCCCTGCCCGAAAAAGCCACTGGTCCAAGTGCCACCGACCCAAGGTTTACTTCCATACGCCCAAGCCGCACAGCCCTGGGTGTTTTTAAGAATAACCTCGCGCACAGCAACGAAAACACAGGCTTAAACGTGGATGGCGGACCTGATTTGGTGACACTCGAGCAGAAAACCACCTATTACGCCCCTCGAGCCGTGCCGAGCGATGACAAAAGCGCCATTGTACCAACCCTGTTCGATGGTTTCCAAGCCTATAAAAACCGCACCCGTGGCGTCTGGCTGCGCGGCGAGCAGCACACCCTAAACAACGCCCTGATTGCCGATGGTGCGATTGGCGCAACTTTTGCCAGCCACGAAACCTATGTTCAAAACAGTGTTTTTGTCGGCGAAACCGCCAACAAAGGCACACCGAATAACTACGAAAAAAATGGACGCATCGGCTTGGATGGTCGCACCCTGCCTTTTCCATGGGATACCGCCTTTCCAATCCGAGGTTTTGAATTCTACGACGGTAAAGTAGGTGCTAAAAACGTCACCTTGGTCAATTACCAAGCCAACAATCAACGTGGAGCAGGTGGTTTATCCTATTTGCGTTTCACTGATTTTCATATTGACCCACAAAACGGCTCAGAAGGACTGAGTTTCCAGAACGCCAATCAAGTCTGGCTGGCATTTGAAAAACCTACCCCAACTGCACCCACCGACGATGGTATGGACGGCTACCGCAGCGCCATTTTCCTAGATAAAGACGGCACAGTCACTGGTACAGCCAACCGCAGTGTCGTGGTCAACAACCCATTCTTACTGAATGCCAACTGCACCGCCCAAGCCGCTTGGAGTGCCAATATCTGCAACAATCCATACGCCCGATTTATCTTCCAAAACGTTTCCTCGAGCAGCCCAGAAATCAGCCCAATCACCATGACCCGACTCGAGGACAGCAACCCCAGCCATGCGATGTGGGGAACACCCAGCGATGCTGCCAATCGCAACTTTGAAACCCGTTTAATTGCCCAAAAAAGCTATGACCTGACCGCAGGTGGTGCATTGCCAAGCCGAGTGCGACTGCACCTACGAAACCGCAACGCTGGTGACTGGATTCAAATCAGCCTTGCGTGGACTGGCGCAGCCCCCAGCCTTTACCGCGACTGGTGGATAGACAACCGCAACAAACTCACCGCCGTTGCCCTAGCTGATTTACCCGCCTCGAGTGGCGACAAATACGCTCTCGAGGGCGGCAAATTGTACTTGAAGCTGCAAGTTAAAACCGACCCAACCAACCAGCGTGACTGGGCGGTTTTGGATGTCTGCCAGACCGATTTGTGCAAATAAGAATTCCACCACCGACTTAGGTCAATCCATCAGACTTCAGAACATTGGGTTAAAATCCCACGATGAATGAAATGATTTTTACCATTGCTCGAAGTGTTGCTGAAGTAATAAACCTTCCTTGGGAAAAAAGTCTTGAAACAATTCTGCGATTCAATTTGGCAAGCGAAGGGTATCAGTCATTTCCCAAATCTGGAAAATTGGTGTTTACCCCCAATGACTTTGCTGCACTGGAAAAATACTTTTTGTCTTATTTAAAGCGGTATCAAAGTGAAGTGTCATCAAGGCTTGTCTTAAGCGAAGTACAAACCATTCCCGATCCTGCTTTAGACGTGATTCTGCGCTCATTTGCTAAGCTCGAGAATACAAGTCAGGTCTCAGAGCTACACCGAAAAGCAATGGCGGCTGAAAACCTACTTGGCGGGTTGCTCGAGCGTTATATTGCCGCCAATTTACAACCCATTGGTTGGGTTTGGTGTGCTGGAAATACTGTTCGTGCCGTGGATTTTTTAAGCTCAGACATGAGCTTAGCGGTACAAATCAAAAACCGAGACAACAGCGAAAACAGTTCATCTTCTGCCATTCGCGCAGGCACAAGCATTCAAAAATGGTTTCGGATTTACTCTAAAACAGGAAAAACCAATTGGGAGGCTTTCCCGCAACGTTTAGACCCACCACTGAGCGAAGACGGGTTTTATGTCTTTATCGAAAATTATTCAAAAACAGGTAAGATAACCACATGAGCAACCTAAGCCATATTTCGCTTTTTTCAGGTGCAATGGGCTTAGACCTTGGTCTCGAGCAATCTGGTTTTCAGACCCTAGCTGCTGTGGAAATAGATAAAGCAGCTCGAGAAACGATTTTAACCAACACCAATCGTTTGGGTAAGCCCCTCGAGATTTTTTCAGACATCACTCAACTCACCCCTGAAATACTGCTCAGCGCCACGAAGCAAAAAAGAGGTGAAGTTGCACTTGTTTCTGGTGGTCCACCTTGTCAGCCTTTTAGCACTGCGGGTAAACGCGGCGCACTCAATGACCCAAGGGGTAGTTTATTCCGAGATTTTTTAAGAATGGTCGAAGGCATTCAGCCACGTTTTTTTATCATGGAAAATGTACGCGGATTGCTGTCTGCTCCGTTGCGCCATCGCCCAATTTCGGAGCGAGGACAGTCGCTTGACCCTGAAGAAGAACAAGGGTCTGCTTTTGCGGTGATTCTCGAGGAGTTCTCTCGGATTGGTTATCAATTTGTCTATGGTTTGCTCAATGCCGCCGATTATGGTGTGCCTCAGACCCGTGAACGGGTGATTATTCTAGGCACTCGAGATCACGAAAACATTCAATTACCAACCGCAACCCATTCGGCGACAGGTTTGTATTTGCCCAAATGGAAAACATTGCGGGAAACACTGACAGGCTTACATGACCCGAATCCACAGTTTCAGGCGTACAGTGCAGCGCGGCTGAAATACTTGCAGTTGATTCCAGAAGGTGGAAATTGGCGCAATTTGCCAATTGAGTTGCGCCAAGAAGCCATGGGGGGGGCATTTTTATCTGGAGGTGGCAAAGTTGGATTCTACCGTCGTTTGGCATGGGATAAGCCTTCACCGACCATCACCACCAGTCCAGCCCAAAAAGCCACGGACATGTGCCATCCGACCCATTTGCGTCCAATTTCTGTGCGGGAAGCAGCGCGAATCCAAGGTTTCCCTGACGATTGGCATTTTTGTGGTGGTCTAGCTGACCAATACCGACAAATTGGCAATGCTGTTCCTGTTGGGCTTGGTGCAGCCCTTGGTGATGTTCTGATGCAAGTGGTATCAGGGACGCTTCAACCACATCAACCTGTTCAGATGTCGTTGTTCATGGACGCTTCTTACTGAAATTTACTGTCGCAGCCAAGCCCGAGCTGCCCCAACCAAGTAAAGCGAACCCGCAATCAAGACATCTTCTCGAGACTTCACAGCTTCAAGTGCATTCTCGAGCGAAGCATGGCTTGTACCGCCGTAACTTCCTGCTAACTCGAGTGGATTCACCCCTTGCGGATGCACCGACACAAAATGCAATTCAGATGCGAGTGGCAGCAGTGGCTCGAGGATTTCTGGCACGCGCTTGCGGCTCATGGCGGCAAAAATCAGGGCGAAACGCTGCCCCACTAGGCTTTGAGCAAGGGCGTTGGCTCCGGCTGGATTATGCGCCCCATCCAAAATAAAGCGTTGATTGCCAATTTGAATCGTCTCGAGCCGACCCGCCCAAGATGCGCCAAGCGCTGCCTCAATTGCCAAATCTGAGTAACCCAATAAGCGCAAACTCGCCACCGCCAAAGCCGCATTCTCGAGTTGGTGTGTGCCTTGCAAAAGTGGCGCATGAGGCAGTGCAAAAAGTGAATTGTGATGCTCGAGAACATGCAGTGGCGCGTTCTGCTCGAGTGCCACTTGACGAATGACATCTAACGCTTTGCCTCGAGCGGCGGTCAGCACTGGCACACCCGCCCGAATCCCACCTGCTTTTTCCCAAGCAATGTTCTCGAGAACCGTTGGATAATCCCCAATGCCAATCGTGGCTTCATGGTCAAGGTCAACATTGGTGATGATCGTGGCTTGAACGTTGTTGATGCTCGAGGTGGCATCATGTCGAGCGCCCACACCTGCTTCAATCACGGCGATTTGCACAGCTTGCTGATGAAAAAACTCAAGTGCCAAGACCAGTGTTAAATCGAAAAAAGCTGCATCAATCGTGTTGGCTTGCGCCCACTGCACAAACTCGAGAACCGCTTCTTGGGGAATCATCTGCCCGCCGACTTCAATCCGTTCTCGGTAATCCTCGAGGTGAGGTGAGGTAAAACGCCCGACCTTCAAACCCTCGGCTTGTAATCCCGCCGCCAGCATGGCACAAGTGCTACCTTTGCCATTCGTGCCAATCACATGAATCGTGTCAAAGGCTTGTTCGGGATGCCCTCGCTCCTCGAGCAGTGCCGTCGTGCGAAGCCCAGAGCGCACATCACCTGCTCGAGTCCGAGCAAACAACCACTCGAGTGCCGTTTGATAATTCATCTCGAGACGCGGAACTCCACCGCACCCAGCGTTAAAGTCGTACCAACCGTCAGTTGTGATGTTTCATTTTCGGCTAATTGCTTACCGTTGACAAATGTTCCATTGGTGCTGCCCAAATCGGTGATGCTCAGGCTTTCGCTGCGAACCTCGAGCCGAGCGTGTTCACCGCTGATGCTTGGCTCGAGAATCACGACTTGGTTCTCCTCACCGCGTCCAAGTGTGATTGTGCCAAATGGTAACTCGAAGGTTTCAGCCCCGCGCAATTTCCAATACTCGAGGGCTTTGGGCATGGCTGGTGTAACTCGAGGCTCTGGAATTGGTGGCGTGACCACTGGAGGTGGTGGCGGCGGTGTCACTATTGGAGATTGTGGCATCGGACTGACTCGAGTTTCTGGAGCTTCTTCCTCTTCTCGTGGCGCACTTCCACCATCTTTGGTTTCAAACAAGAACTCTGTCCCACCAAATTTCAGTGTGTCACCATTGACCAAGGCAGCACTCGAGGTGCTGTTTCCGTTGACCAGCACAGGTTCACCTTGGTACATCCAACGTCCTGCGTTAAAGTTAAACGTACCGAGTTTCAATGCCAAGTTTTTCTCGCGGTACAAGCCAATATCATTTCCATCCGAGCGTCCAACCGTGACCACAGGTTTACCAAGAATATATTGCTTACCCTCATATGCACCCGTCGTGATGCCTGTCAGCCAAGCCGTTTTTAGGGCTTGTTGCACCAGTTGCAGCATCAGACCAACCGCAAAACCAAGTGCCGCAAAGCCAAGCAAACGCCCAATCAGTTCTAAGGCATCGTTCGAGAATGCGCCAGCCAAGGCGGTGAATACCACGCCGCCAACCACGCCGCCGACTGTGCCGCCGATAGCTCCTCGCACTGCTTTAGCTTTAGACTTATCAGCTAAGCCAAGCACCGCACCTGCAATTGTGCCGACGACTGCCCAACCAATGACCCTTGCACCATCGCCGAAGATCGCAAAGAGGACTTGTCCTAGGAGCGCTCCACCAATGCCCAACAGCGCACTGGCTGGAATCACCCAAATCAAATCTCGCCACCAGCGTCCACGCAAACCTAAGGTATTCTCAGCAATCAGCAGAGCGACACCAAGAAACAGTGTCACCAGTGCGCCCAAAATTAGAGCATCGCCAAAGCCTCGGCTGCCGCCAGCGCCGCTCGAGAAGAGGTTACGAATCTTGGCATCAGCTTTGCTAAAAGCAGCCGCGAAATTACCTGCACTGGTCGGGAAAACCAGACTGGGGTCGCCTGTCAGGGTTTGCAGGAAACCAATGTCGGCATCCAGTGTTCCCACCGCAATAATGCGGTAGCCTTGGGCGCGAAGGCTGCTGGCGGTCTGAAGCGTGCGTGGCTTGGCAATTTCGGCAGGTTCGATGTTCGAGCCAGGTTGACCATCGGTAAAAAGCAGAATCACCCTTGTTGTGCCAAGTTCGGCTGCGCCCAAGGACTGAGCGGCGGTTTCTAAACCTCCTGCCATTTCGGTTGCACCGTTTGCCACAAATTGCGAAATCGTGCGGATGTGCGCTCCGGTGTCGGTGGAGAACAACGACACGGTGCTGGCATCGCTCGAGAAACGGTTGATGCTCATGCCTGCCAGAGCGGTGTTGGTGCTTTGACGCGCCACGTAATCAGAAGCAGCCCGTTTGACTTCCTCGAGTTTGTTTTCTTGTTCCATGCTGCCCGAGGTGTCTATCAGGAGTGCCACAGCCACCTGGTTGTTTTCTGGCGCGGCTGTGTTTTTGGCAGGGAAAAGAATTTCAAATAAAATTGCTCCTAAAACACAGGCAATTGCACCAATCATGGCAAAGGTTAGACTCGAGGCTTTCATGCCTATACTTTACGCGACTTGGTGGCTCGAGGTTTCAAGATGTGCTTTGAGGTTGTTGTTCAAGATAAAAATTGCATCAACAAAGCAGCAAAATCGTTTTTGACGTAGACTAAGCCATGAAAAAATTACTTGTTTTGAGCTTGGTTTTGGGTTCTTTACTTGTGGCTTGCCCTGCTGCTCCTTATATTCCTACCATCACTAACGAGGTAGACAATTCTTTTTATGTGGCTGTGAATGCCCAACGTCAAAGTGCTGGTGTTACGCCTGTCAATTGTGCGGCGGGTGGTCCTTCGTTTCCAGCTGCAACTTTTAACACCGCTTCTCAGGTTTTGGTTTTGGATGCCAGTCTGCAAAGAGCGGCGCATAATCATGCGGATTACATGGCAAAAAATCATAAAGCTGGAATGCCAAGCGACCCTCACAATGGAGCTGGCGATGGTACGGTCTTGTCTCGATCTCGAGCCGCAGGTTTTACAGGCAATGACCTGGGTGAAATCATGGCATTTGACTTCACACAAACCAGTGCTGTGATTCCGGCTTGGATTGGTAGTACCGTGGGACATTGCCAAGTTTTTATGGACAAAGGTTTTAATCGTTTTGGAGCTGCGATTGTGACTGTGCCGGACAATGGCAAGAAGTATTGGGTTGTCAGTTTTGGCAAGCTCTAAGTATCTCCCGCTTTCATTTTAGAATTTTCAAAAAGCGGCAATTCTGTCATTTCAGCGTGAGATACGCTTTCCTTACTCCTGTTAGTCGGAAATGTTTTAGCAAAAAACGCTAAAACATTTCAGGGAGGCACTTAAATTTTGTATTTAGTCTTTTAATTTGATTGGCTCGAGTTTTACCGCTTGATCTAAACTCATGGCGGTGCGGTGCTTGACCATCCGCACCCTCGAGGGTGTGACTTCATTGGATAAACGCATGTGGTTACGGGCTTTTTGTTGGTCACGCTCGAGAAACCAAACTGCTAAACCAAAATGCAGGAGTTTCTTGCCTTTGAGCGGAGTTAAGGTCGCCGCTATTTGGCGCACTGTGGGAATGGTGAAGATAAATTCGTTTTCACCTGCAATTGAACTAGGAGAAAGCTCGGTCAGCCAGCCGCCTTGAATAATTTTTTGCAAGTCATTGCCTACTTCGCGGTTGAGAATAGACTCGAGCGCCCCAGCAAAAACACCATCCATGAAAAGCGCTGCCGCCGAGAGGGTTTCCCTCGCCGAGCGCGGTAATTCGTCCAAACGTTCTAAGACCGCTCGGGAGACACTTTCGGGCAGCTGTGGCGTTTCGGCTACAAAATCGGTTTCGAGCGTGGCACGTCCAAGGCGCTCGAGCAACCACGGATTGCCTGCACTGACCTCGAGCCAGCGTTGCACCAAACTGACGGGCTGAGGACCGCCCAAACTTTCTAAAAGCGCTCGGGTTTCAATAAATCCTAAGCCCGATAAACGCAAACTTTCCAAGTCAGGTGCAGCCGAGCGCCGATGATGCAAGATCAGGCGCGGTTGTGAACTTGGAGCAGTCAAATTTGCAATCAGATGTTGGTCAAATTGCTCTGCGTTTTCTAAGACCACCACCAATGCTTCGTGTTCGCCTAGGCGTTCAAAGGCGGCTGGCTCGAGTTTCATTTGCTTTGGGTGAAGTGTAATGCAACGGGCTTCCTGCTCGAGACGCTGCGTGAATTCTTGAAGCAAACGGCTTTTGCCCATGCCAGTCGAACCCACAATCTGCGCTTGAACCACACCTTGTTGTTGAGCCAAAGTCCATAAATTCTCGAGCCAACGCAGTTCGTTACCTCGCCCTTGGAACGGGGTTTGCACGGCTGCATTTTTAGCCAGCTTAAAATTGACCAAACGATACGGTCCGCGCTCCTCGCTGTAATCTCGGATGACGCGACTGTGCGCCACCATAAACTGAGCTTGTCCTCGGGCAGCATCGCGGATGCGCTGCGAAACCAGAACTTCGCTCGGTTCAGCCGCACTTGATAAACGCCGTGCCAAATTGACCACATTGCCAAAAACAGTCAGTTCTTTACCGACCCAGCCAGTCGTGGCGTCATCGGAATCCACCCCAGCTCGTCCCTCGAGTTCCAAACCCACCCGAGTACCATAACTTTCGATGGCGTTCAGGCACGACTTGGCGGCTTTTAAGGCGCGTAGAGGGTCATCTGGGTGGGTCTTGGTCAGTCCAAACGCCGCCAACACCGCATCGCCTTGGAATTGCACCACATGCCCATCCAAGGCTTCGATTTCGCCCGCCAAGACGGTCAGGATTTCGCCCATCAGGTCAAAGTACTCATCGCTGCCGTAACTTTTTGCCAGTTTGGTGCTGGCGACCAAATCCACAAACAAGACCGAAACCCGTCGTTGCTCCTGAGCGCGATCTGGCATCAGAATCGCACCACAAGCTGGGCAGAAGCGCCAGCCTGCTTTGATTGGATCACTGCAACTCGGGCATTGCATGGAGTTATTCTGCCACAAATGGGGAGGTGTTGCGACCTACCTTACCCTACCCTAAGTAGAGTGTTTTATTGCTTTCACGCATTTCTCGAGCATCCAAAAGTTTTGCCTGACCCAAATTCAATGTGCGTCATACCAAGTATCGCCCACCCCAATTCCCACACCAAGTGGCACAGAAAGAAGGAACGCCTCTTCCATCGTGCGTTGCACCAGACTCGAGACGACCTCGAGATTGTTTTCTGGACTCTCGAGAACCAGTTCGTCGTGGACTTGCAGCAGCAACCTTGCGCCATACTGCCCAAGCTGCGGCTCGAGGTCAATCATGGCGCGTTTGATAATCCCTGCCGACGTGCCTTGAATCGGCATGTTAATTGCAGCGCGTTCGGCGGCTTCGCGGATGTTAAAGGCTTTGGCATTGATTTCAGGAATGTACCTGCGCCGACCAAATAAATCTTGGACGTAACCGTGTTCGTGGCAATGGGCTTTGGTGGTTTCCAAATAATCTTTGATGCCGGGGTAAGCCGCAAAATACCCTTCGATAAAGGCTTTGGCTTCGCTGTGACTGATGCCCTCGTCCCGCGAAAGCCGATGAGCGCCCATGCCGTACAGAATGCCGTAATTGATGGCTTTCGCGCCGCGCCGTTGGTCATTCGTGACGCTCTCGAGCGGAATCTGTAAAATTGCCGCAGCCGTGCGGCGATGAATGTCTTCGTTGTTGCGAAAACCCTCGAGCAGGTTTTCTTCTTGGGTGATGTGCGCCAAAATCCGCAATTCAATTTGCGAATAATCCGCGCTAATCAGTTTATAGCCTTCTGAAGCAATAAACCCTTTGCGAATCTCGCGCCCAATTTCAGTGCGAATCGGAATGTTCTGCAAATTGGGATTGACGCTGCTGACCCGCCCCGTGGCTGTGCCAAGTTGATTAAAGACCGTGTGCAGCCGTCCTGTTTTGGGATTGACCATGTTCGGCAATGGCTCGAGGTACGTGCCACGCAATTTGTTGATCTCACGGTACTCGAGAATCTGCGCCACAATCGGGTGTTCTTCAATCAGTGGCTCAAGCGCCGAGACTGCGGTGCTGCGCTTACCTGTCAGTTTGGTTTTTTTACCGGCTGCCAATTGCAATTTGTCATACAGCACCGTCTCGAGTTGGTCTCGAGAATTGACATTAAAGACCTCGCCAGCGAGGTCATGAATGGCAGCTTCGATGCGCTGCATTCGCTCTAAGAATTGGCTCGAGAGGTGAGCAAAATAAGCACTGTCTATGCGAATGCCCGTGGCTTCCATGTTGGCAAGAACGGTTGAAACGGGTTTCTCGAGTTCGGTGTATAGGCTCTCTAACTCGGCGGGCATTTCGGCGCGGATTTTTGCTAACAGCGCATGGCTTTGGGCGGCTTGAATGGCAAGATCCTTGCTCCAATCTTCTTGCAAGTAACGGTTGCAGATGGCTTGGGGGTCGTTGTTGTTCGGGTCTAGCACATAAGCGAGTAACAATGGGTCATCGCTTGGTTTGGTACGGCTGGCAATTGCCAAGGCTTTGGCATTGGCGGCACTGACTGTACCGTGCGGCTGATAATCGGCTGGTGCAACAAACACCCCTACATCAGTCGCATAGGCTAAGCCCGTTAAACTCGAGCCAACAGGGTCATTGGGCGTTCCCAAGCTAAACGCCCAAACTGCATCTGCGCTTGGTTCTTGCCACGGCAACAAATTGATTTGGCGTAATTTGATTTCAGGCGCGGCAGGGGCGTTCGCGCCTTGGCTCTCGAGGAGGCTCTGCACTTCTTTTAAGACACTGTTCATCTCGAGGTCGCGCAGAATTGGCAGTAAGCGCTCGGTGTCGGGTAGAAACTGATTGGCAGCCGCAAAGTCAAACTCGAGTGGCAAATTGGTCATGATCCTCGAGAGTTCCAAGCTCAGCAGCACATTCATGTGGCTGTCTTTGACTTTCTGGACTTCTTTTTTGGGTTCAGCCGTCTCTAAATTATCCAGAATATGTTGCAGTGTGCCATTGACCTCGAGTAGCTTGGCTGCGCCTTTGGGTCCAATGCCTTTCGCGCCCGGAATGTTGTCCGAGCTATCACCCGTCAGCGCTCGGAAATCCACCCATTGCTCGACGGTCACACCGTACTTGGCTTTGACTTCCTCGGGGGTGACAAGGCGCTCGTCTGAGCCTATGACCCGAACTTTATCCGACAAAAGCTGGTAGGCATCACGGTCAGAGGTCAGGATATAGGCATCTATGCCTTCGCTTTCGGCGCGTTTGGCAATCGTGCCGATCACATCATCGGCTTCGTAACCCGCCAACTCGAGGCGGGTCAGGCACAAGGCATCCACAATTTCTTTGATGCGCTGAATTTGCTTGGGCAGGTCTTCGGGGGTGTCCGCCCGACCCGCTTTGTACTCGGTGAACATCTCGTGGCGAAAAGTCTTGACGGGCGGGTCAAAGACCACAATCACTGCGCCTTCGCCTTTTTTTAAGCCTTCGCGGATGTGTTTAAGCACCACTTTGATAAATCCATAAATCGCATGGGTTGGTTCACCTTTGCTGTTTTGCAATGCACTCGAGCCTCGAGCCAAACCAAAATAACTGCGGTACGCCAGCGCGTGACCATCAATAATCACCACGCGCTTGGGTTTGCTGCCACCAGTCATCCGAGCGGCGGGTGGCAATGGGTCTTTGGCTTGGGGTGGGATGCCCTGCTCGTCGGGTGCGATAGACCCCTGCTCGTCGGGTTCGCTCGAGACTTGCGGTTCTTGCGTGACCTCGAGCGGCGTTTGAATGGCAAATAAATCATCTTGGTTCATGCCGCACAGTCTACCCGAAATTCTGTTCTTGGCGAAATATCCGAAGATCACTGGCGACACAAAGCCCTTGTCACGTTGCATCTTGTAAGTTGGTGATTTTTTTGAAACTCAAGAAAGTCAAATTACTAGGTTTTATCACTTGGTGGGGGCAATTTTTTTTGCCCCTCGGATGGGGTTGGAGATTCCGTTTTTGTGGTACTTGGGAGCAATGCTTTGATGCCACTCACCACCGCAGCACTGAGCAGAATTCCTGCGCCCACGTTGTTACCCAGTAATGCCAGAACAAAAGCCAATACGCCAAAAAAACCAAATAAAACACCAGCCATCACTCGACTTGTTTGGTCAGCTTTGATGTAGCTTTGCGCCAAAGCTGTATTGATTTGAATTTCACTTTTTAATGCCAGTTCTTCCATGGCAATTTCACGTTCTGCCATGTCAAAAAACCGAGTGGTAATGCCTGGCGAAATTTTTTCATATTCTTCCAGCATTCCTGGTGGCGGCAAAAAACCAGATGTTGCCTCCAATTTGGTTTTTGACTGCTGAAGAATGGTTTGCGTTTTCTCTACGGCTTTCGGGCTAGTTTCGAGGCTCGGTTTCTCCTGATGCACCACAGGTTTATGGTCATCACTCATGCTCTCTTGTTCCTGTAAAGGTTCGTCGGGAAGCATTCTCGAGGGCTTTTTGCATCCGAGAAAAACGCCCATGGGCAGCAGGGCGAGCAATCTGAATTTGAGGGTACTTGGGTTCAGCAAATAAACGACCAATAAGCCCGTTTGTCCACTCATCCCAAAACGACTGAGCAGCAACGCTTTTTTGCGTAATCACTTTTGAATCGATCATTTTTACTTTTGACCCTCGAGTAAACAATGTCATTATCAGCACCTTCGAGTAAAAGATTACACCAAATCCATGAATTTGGTGTAATCCAGCAATCAATGCCCAAGAATCTGACTGAGGAACAACTTGGCACGGTCTGTCTTTGGATGGTGATAGAACTCGTCTGGTGTGGCTTCTTCAACCACTTGCCCCTTATCAAAAAAGACAATTCTGTCTGCCACTTCCCTGGCAAAGCCCATTTCGTGGGTCACGCACATCATCGTCATACCACTGCGAGCCAGTTCTTTCATCACATCCAGCACTTCTTTAATCATTTCAGGGTCAAGCGCCGAAGTTGGCTCATCAAAAAGCATGATCTTCGGTTGCATCGCAAGCGCTCGAGCTATCGCCACACGCTGCTGTTGCCCACCGCTCAGTTGCCCCGGAAACTTATCAGCTTGCTCGGGAATACCCACCCGCTCGAGCAATTGCCGACCAATTTTTTCTGCTTCGCTCTTCTCGATTTTTTTGACCCGCATCGGCGCAAGCGTGATGTTTTGCAAGACACTCAGGTGCGGAAACAAATTGAAACTCTGAAAAACCATGCCCACATCCCGCCGAATCGCATCAATGTTGCGGACATCGTTCGATAATTCAATCCCCTGCACCATAATTTTACCCTGCTGATGTTCCTCGAGTCGGTTGATACAACGAATAAAGGTACTTTTACCACTGCCTGATGGTCCAATCACCACCACCACCTCGCCGCGTTTAACCTCGAGGTTGACATCTTTAAGAGCATGGAACTGCCCATAGTATTTGTTGACTTGGCTTGCCGCAATCACGACAGGGGCGTTGGAAAGGTCTTTGACGGGGGTTGTCATGGGGTCTCCTTTTGGGCTATGAGCTATGAGCTTTGAGCTTTGGGTTTTCCTCATAGCTCATAGCTCACAGCTCTTTACCTATTCGTATTCAGTTTCTTCTCGAGGTTTCTTGCGCCACTGCTCATGGCGTAGCTGAAGATGAAGTAAATGACGCTGATGGTGAAGTACAGTTCTTGGGCGGTGCCGATGAAATCGGGGTTGCTGCGGATGCTGTCCGAGATTCCTGCCAGTTCTTTTAAGCCGATGATGTAGACAAGGCTGGTGTCTTTGAATAAGCCTATGAATTGTCCGACCAAGGCGGGGAGAACGGCTTTTAGGGCTTGGGGCAGGACAATCAAAAGCAATGTTTGTGTGCCGGTTAAGCCGACGGCTCGAGCCGCTTCGACTTGTCCAGCAGGAACGCTTTGCAGACCACCACGCACGTTTTCGGCGAGGTATGCTGCGCTGAAAATCGTGATGCCAACCATGGCGCGTAGCACAGGGTCAATGTTGGCTCCGCCCAGCAGCAGTGGCACAAACAATTGGGCGATGAAAAAGACAACCACCAACGGCGTGCCGCGCACGACTTCGATGAACACGGTACAGATGGCGCTGATGATTGGGTAATTGCTGGTGCGTCCAATCGCCAAGGCAACGCCAAGCGGGAAACTGGCGACAATGCCAACGATGCTCAGCATAAGCGTCAGGAGTAAACCGCCCCATTCTTTGGTTTGTACGCCGCCAGTGCCGAAATCCACAGTGAACAGCAGCACCGCCCCAAAGAAAATCACAACCCAAGCAATGTTCATGATGCGGCTAGGAATGGCAATTTGCCCAATGAAATAACCAGCAAAAACCGCGATCACTGCCACAGGCACAAGGATGCCGCTTAGGTGTCCCATTTGTGTGACCAAAGCAAAAAGTGCGATGATCGCACCGACCACATAAGTCCAAACGGGTAGCTTTTCCCCTCGAGAGAGCGATCCCCAATGCAGACCCGAGCTGAGGCAGACAATGATCAGCACCAGCCATGTGCGCCAGAGTTGCTCGGTGGGAAATGAACCCGTCATTAAAATTCGGAAATTGGCGGGAATCACACCCCAACGGGCTTGGGTGAATGCCCAAATGGCGAGGCTCGAGATGACCCAAATCACCAATGCGCCAGTTAGGACAGTGAGGATGCTGTTGGTGGTATTCGAGAACAAATTTTCTTTTGCCCAGAGTTGCCAAGTGGGTACTCGAGCAGGCGGCGGAGGTGGGTTATTGGTTGCTTCCATACAATTCACCTCGTTTTGAATTTGGTGGCGCGGTTATAGGCGTTGACCAAGGTGGCAATGGTTAATGACAGCACAAGGTAAATCCCACCAGCAATCACCATGGTTTGTAGGTTCTGCCCGCTTTGGTTGCCCGAGGTGTTCAGCACATTCAGCACATCCGAGTAACCAATCGCAACTGCCAAACTCGAGTTCTTGGTTAAGTTCAGGTATTGATTGCCAAGCGGTGGAATCATTACGCGCAGGGCTTGAGGCAGGATAATCAGTTGCAGGGTTTCGGAGTAACCCAAGCCCACGGCTCGAGCCGCCTCCCATTGTCCTTTGTTGACACTCTGAATGCCAGCTCGAGTGATCTCAGCGATAAATGAACTGGTGTAAACCACCAAGCCCACCAAGAGGGCTGTGAACTCAGGGGAAACGGTTAGACCACCATTGACCCCGAAGTTGCCGCGTATTGGAACGCCGTACTCGAGCGGTTGCCCAAGGGCAAAAAAGCCAAGCACCAGCACCGCCACCCAAGTCAAAAAGCCAAATTGCCCCGCAGGGACGGGCTTACCCGATTTATTGCGCTGCTGCACAAAAAAAGCAAAAACCGCTAAACCAGCCGCCACGGCTAGAATCGTCACGGGGAAGAAATTAATACCATCTGGTTTTTGCACCATCCACGGTATGGCTAAACCCGAGTTAGACAAATACATGCCCAGCACAGGTTCAACTTCCTTGATTGGCGGAAGTTGCAGCACCACAATAAAGTACCAAACCACCAACTGCACCAGCAGCGGTGTGTTGCGTAGAATTTCGACGTAGACCAGTGCCACTCGGTTGAGCAACCAATTGCTCGAGAGTCGGGCAATACCAACCAGCACGCCAAGCAGGGTCGCCAGCACCATACCGACAATGGCAATGCGAAGCGTATTGTACAAACCGACCAAAATCACTTTGATGTAATTGTCCGAACCAGAATCGTATGGCACACCAAACGCCGTACCTTCTGCCACTTGAAAACCAGCCGTTTGCGGTAAAAAGTCAAAGCCAAAACTCAGATTTTGTTTCTTCAAACCAAGATTGACATTATTAATTAAAATAAAAATACCAGCCAGCACCACCAGCAAAAAAACCACTTGGGCAATCACAGCTAATTTTTTGACATCCCGATAAAACGGCACAGGCGCTTGTTCAGCATTGACGGTAAAGTCTGACAAGAGAAACCTCCAAAAATATAGGTTAAAGGTCAAAGAGGAAAGAGGAAAGGCGTTGGTTCTTACTTTTCTCTTTGACCTTTCCTCTTTTCTCTGCACTTAAAACGAGAGCGCCGACAATTTATGGCTGTCGGCGCTCGAGTGGTGGTTGTTTAGCGGAAAGGTGGGCTGTACATCAAGCCGCCTTGTTCGTAGTTGGCGTTTAAGCGGCGTGGGATGTTGAGCTTGGTCTTTGGACCAAGGTTGCGGTCGTAAATTTCTTTGTAGTTGCCGATGGCTTGGATCACGTCAGCTGCGAAGTCTGGGCTTAAGCCAAAGCCTTTGCCGCTTGTTCCTTCAAGACCAACGAAACGGCGCAAGGCTGGGTCGGTGGTGTTCTTACGAGATTCGGCGATGTTACGGCTGTTGACTTCGATTTCTTCGGCGTAGATGGTGGCATAAACTGTCCAAGCCACGACATCGCGCCATTTGGAATCGTTTTGGGCAACAAATGGTGCGAGTGGTTCTTTGGAGATAATCTCGCCAAGGATGCGGTAGTTGTCTGGGTCAGCCGAGGTGGCTTTGCGGCTTGCCAAACCAGAGGCATCGGTGGTGACGGCATCGCAGCGTCCTTGGTCAAAGGCTGCCATGACAAGGTTAAAGTCTTGGTACGTGACCACTTTGATTTGTTGCTTGCGTTGTCTGAAGTAATCGTTGATGTTCTGTTCGGTGGTTGTGCCTTGGTTGGTGCAGATGGTTGCGCCTGCCAAGTCGAGAATGCGTTTGGCTGGGCTGTTGGCTTTGACCATCACGCCTTGACCGTCGTAAAAGTTGACTGGTCCAAAATCCACGCCGACATCACCGTCACGGCTCGAGGTCATGGTGGTGTTGCGGAAAACCACGTCCACTTCGCCGCTTTGAATGGCAGTGAAACGGGCGGCGGCGGTCAGCGAAACAAAGTCAACTTTGCTGGCATCACCGAAAACTGCTGCTGCCACGCCACGGCAGAAATCCACGTCAAAACCGCTGAACTTGCCGCTTGAATCTAAGAATCCAAAGCCCGGCACGGTGGCATTCACTCCGCAAATTAGCTTGCCGCGCTTTTTGACCGTGTCTAAACGGCTGGTGTTACCTTGGGCGACACCAAATCCAAAGTGGGCGACGCTTGTGGCGATGCCTGCGAGTGCCAATGCTCCGATGACCAATTTTTTGTGCTTCATCCCTTACCTCCAAAAAATAAAACCGCATGTCTCGAGATATTGCTGAGACTTTTTGTACTCGTTCCGATGCAGTCGAGGCAGAGTATACGGGGCGAAGTATGTTTTGCAAAGTACCTAAAAGCTAGACTCGAGTCTATTTACAAACGTTCGTTAGGTTTTTGTGTCAATTATGTTGCAAGAAAAAGTGTAATTGACACAAAACGAGCAGCTTTTGAACAAAGCCTTTCGCCAAACAAGATACGAGGTATGACGTAAAATAACGAGCCTAAACTCAAATCACTTAGGCTAAACCAAGCGCTATGGCTCGAGCGAAACAGCCTCGAGTCGCTTAACGGCTTTCAAAATTCGATGAACCAGCAGTGAAGCGTATTCTTCTGAATTTCGAGCCGCAAAATTGTAGATGCTATCCAAATCGGCATCGGCTTGAGAAGTCCAGTAAATTTGGGTCATCGGGTGAAACGAGCTGCTACTTGGTCATGCGGAATCAGGTTTCGGGTATCGGATTGTTTTAAACCTTCTTCGATTTTTGCCACAAACACCAAATGTTCAATCATGTCATCTAAACTCGCATTGGCAGGAAGTGACTTTAATGATTCAAGCACAGCATCTCGAGTGGAGATTTGGGTCATGGTGAAATTGTAGCACAGTGAATGACAATGTTTATTTGAGTTAAGTATGACCTTGGCATGAACGCAATACGCTCTTGCCACTGCTCGAGGAAAGCAGTCACTTGATTGCAGAGGATGAAACTCGAGCAAAGCTAACCAATCAATCAGGTTCGACAATCAGCCCTAAAATCTGAAACTCGAGATGCAAACCGCAAGTCTTGAAGCAAAAAAGCCACCCTTATTTCTAAGAGTGGCTCGAGTAACAAGTTTTGTGTTTACTTTATTTCGATAGAATCAATAAAACCAATGGCTGAATTCTTACCAAGCACCCACATTCTGTCTTGAGGATCAGCCGCAATCACCGCAGCGTTCGGGTACTCCGCCACAACTTTCCAACCCGAACCAGTCCAGCGATAAATGGTCTTATAGTCAGACCCAAGCACAAATACAGAACCTCTGGCAGAAACCGTGATGCTAAAGGCTTGCCCTTCAATAATTTGCTTATTCGTTCCGTTATAACGGGCAATCACACCTGTTTTACTCAGCGTCCAAGGGTTGCCTTGTGGGTCAACAGCTAATTGAGCTGCATCGTTGCCAAAACTTGGTCCCCAATTCTGATTGGAAGCATTCCACTTGTAGAGCGTTCCACTCAGACCAATATGATAAAAATCACCGTTTGCTCCGACAGCAATATCTAATGCCTGACCAGGAATGTTTTGAGATTTATCTCCAAGATAAATTTGCATTGTACTATTCTCGAGAAGTACGGCAACTTCTCCGTCACCAGAAACAGCAATACGCTTCGCGTTTGGAACAACAACTTGTTGCCATGTATTGCCTGTGCGACGATACAAATTTTTATCAGTTCCAACCACCCAAACAGCCCCTTGGCTATTGATACTGATGGCAGTTGCCAATCCTTCAATAGTTTGGAAGGTAGGTGAGTTTGCTGTTGCTTGATTGGTGCTTGGATTCGGAGCAACTGGCGTGTTGATATTGGTATTCGGAGTTGAACTGGGGTTTTGGTTGGGATTATTGCTGGACTGGCTGACAGTAATATTTGAATTTCCATTGGTTGAAATTGCAAAATTGGTTGAAAGAACCCAAAACTTATTTTGCGGATCAGCCGCCATTTGAGCCGCTTCGCCAAATTCCATGACTTTTTTCCAATTTGTGCCAGTCCATTCAGAAATGGTTCGCACATCATCACCAATCATGTAAACCGATCCCTTGGCAGAAATGGTCAGGCTGATGGCACTACCGGGTAAATTTTGCTTGGTTGTGCCATTGTACCGAGCAATGGCACGTTGAGGACTGATGGTCCAAACATTACCTGCTGGATCAACCGCTATCCGCGTGGCATCATTGCCAAAACCAGGACCCCAACCTGAACCGTTCCACTGAGAAATTCTTCCATCTCGAGTCACCCGAAAAAAATGATTATTTGCACCAATGGCAATATCCAGTCCCGAGCCTGCATCTTCGAAACGACCATTGACGAACATCAGAATCTGACCAGTTGAAGTTAAAACAACAGGATTACCTTGAGCGCTGACCGCTACCCTGGCTGCATTGGGGAAACCTCCGACCATTTTCCAAGTGTTCCCTTGTCGGTTGTAAAGCGCGTTGTCTTTGCCAACAATCCAAACCGAGCCGTTCGCACCAATTCCAATGGTTCGAGCCGAACCTTCTATTCTTTGAAAACCACTCTGTGCTGAAACGACAAAGAATGCCAGAAACAACATCACAATGCCAATACCAATTTTTTTCATACAGACTCCTTTTATAAAACTAAATGCACTTTACAACGGGGGCGTAAACTCCGTGTAAACTCGAGGGAAAAATAATCCACGATATTAAAAAATGTTGGCTCGAGCCGAAGCATTGGTCAAAGGTGAAACTCGAGGTCAGGCGATGTGATTATTGCCTAAGAAGAGACTTGAGCCAAGAAAAAAGAGCCATCCCAAACAAACAGGGTCGCTTCTTGACCCAAAGAATATGAGAGAATTCTCTTATTGTTTGGAGCAAGTGACCAACCGTATTTTGCTATGCTCGAGCGCAATGAAATTTTCACTCGAGGACACCGATAGAATTATTCAAATGGCATGGGAAGACCGAACGCCATTTGAAGCGATACAAGCGCAGTTTGGGATTTCCGAAACCGAAGTCAAAACCCTGATGCGCCAAGTGCAGAGTAAAAAAACCTATATTCGTTGGCGTGAACGGGTCGAAGGACGAATCACCAAACTTGGTAAGCGCCGCGATAAAGCCGTGACCCGCCATAAATCCGATGACCAAAAACACTAAACCAAAATAAGCAACACGCCGTTGGCATCGCGCAGATGCCAGCCGCTCGGCTGACGTAAAACAAAACGCAACACCTCGAGCAGGTCGTCAGCCTCAAATGCGATTTCCAAATCAAAATCAAAACGGCTTCTGGCACGATGAGCGCGGTAAAACCCAAGACTGATTTCGGGAAGATCGGTTTCTTTGATAAAAGCTCGAGACACAAAGCCAATATAAAAAAGCAAAATGGTAGGGTTTATCAAGGTATTAGACCTCGAGCGAAAGTGGGCTTAATCACAAATAAAGTTCAGATCTAAAGCGCATTGCCTCTTTTTGACGTAGACTGTAACAAATGGCGCTCGATTCTTCTAAAATGCTGCAATCCCTGCGGGCTTTGCTCGATATTCCCTCACCGACGGGTTTCACCACAGAAGCCTTGCAGTGGCTCGAGCGCGAATTAATTGCAATTGGGGCAAAACCCAGTTTTGCCCATAAAGGCGGTTTGCGCTGGAGCATACCCGGTAGCAAAGGTGCGCCTCGAGCGGTGCTGGCACATGTGGATACACTTGGCGCAATGGTCAAAGAAATCAAGTACAACGGGCGTTTGCGTTTGTCTATGCTGGGTGGTTACGACTGGGGGACAGTCGAAGGCGAATACTGCCAAGTCCACACCCAATCTGGTCGGGTGCTGTCGGGAACTGTGGTCAATGTGCGTCAATCCACCCATGTTTGGGGCGCGGCATTATCGGAAAACAAACGCTCCTCCGAAACCTTGGAGATTCGCCTTGATGCCATGCTCGATGGTCGGGCGATTCTTGGTGCTGCTGATGCTCGAGCGCTTGGTATTGCCGTAGGTGATTTTGTTTCTTGGCAACCACGCACCGAAGTCTTTGAAAATGGCTACATCAAATCAAGGTTTTTAGATAACAAAGCTGGTGTGGCGATTTTGCTGGCAGTCACTCAAGAATTGCTGCAACAAAAGAAAAAACCCTCGGCTCGAGTGGATTTTATCATCAGCAATTATGAAGAAGTCGGGCATGGTGCAGCTGGCGTGGTAGCAACCGATGTAACCGATGTGATTGCTGTGGACATGGCAGCCATTGGCGATGGTCAAACCAGTTCAGAAATGCACTGCACGCTTTGTGTCAAAGACTCGAGCGGACCGTATGACCACAATTTAAGCAATGCCTTGCGCCGAGCCGCGACTCGAGCTGGGATAGACTTAAAAGTGGACATTTACCCGTATTACAGCTCGGATGCCACCGCTGCTTGGAATGCTGGCTTAGATGCGCGTTGCGCCCTGATTGGACCTGGTGTGGATGCGAGCCATGCGTATGAGCGCACCCATGTCAATGCGCTGCTCGAGACAAGTAAGTTGCTGCTCGAGTACTTGCGTTAAGGTTTAAGTTGTGCTTAACGAGCAAAAACCAGTTTTCTTAAGCAAAGGCTGTTCCTCGAGATTCTAGGGTTTTTTGTGTCCAGTACAATCAAAAACACCAATTGTAACTTAAAGGTGTTTTTTAGAATCAACATATCAAAACAAACTTGCTAAAATCAGCGTCACTCTGGGTCTGCTTTTGACCCGAGTCGGAGGAAGATATGTTTGGATTTGATCCAATGGGTTTAATACTAATGGCAGTGATTTTTGGCATGGGGATGCTCGGACAAGGCTTTTTAAGTTCAACCTTTCGTAAGTACTCGCAAGTGCATAATTCTAAGGATTTAACCGGCGCAGAAGTCGCCCGTGACATCCTCGACGCTCATGGTTTGCAACACGTTCAAGTCGAAGCCACACCGGGCATGCTGACCGACCACTACGACCCGATGTCGAAAACCGTGCGCTTATCAGAACCCAACTATGCCAGCCCGAGCTTAGCCGCACTGGCAGTTGCAGCTCACGAAGTCGGACACGCCATCCAAGACGCCAAAATGTACGCTCCACTGGTGGCTCGAGCCAAACTCGCCATGCCACTTGGCGCAGTTGCCAACCTCGGTAACATGGCACTGATGGCAGGTGTGATGATGATCATGTTCGGAGGTGGCGCTCTGGGCAAACCACTGTTGATCATCGGTATCATTGGCTTAGCTGCTGTGCTGCTGTTCCATTTGGTGACACTGCCTGTCGAATTTGATGCCAGCAACCGCGCTTTGGCACTGCTCGAGAACAACGGCTACCTCAGCCGAGAAGAAAACGCTGGCGCTCGCAAAGTGCTAAATGCGGCTGCCATGACCTATGTGATTGCAGCTGTTGCCAGTGCCTTGCAGTTGTTGTACTACCTGAACATGTTACGTGGTGGCAGCGACGAATAATTTTTCTTTTTGATCCAACATGCCCATGACTTGCGTATAACAAGCATGGGCATGTTGACTTCTCAGACCTTGGCAGGAACACTGGATGTTTTGGGTGTGGCTGAAATCCTACAACTCTTCTCGAGTGGTCAAAAAACCGGTGTTCTGCGTTTAACCCCAAAAAACCAGCAACTCGAACTCAAACTTGCCCTACGCGAAGGGCGCTTGGTTGGTGTATCTGGGCGCAGCGTACCCAAACTCGCCGATGTCTTACTGAAATTTGGTGTACCAGCCCAAACCGTTGGTGAACTTGGCTTTGCCATGTCGCAAGGCAAAAACCTGCAATTGATACAAGTCCTCGGGCAAGAAAAACTCGAGCAGTGCCTGCGCTGGCGAGCCGAAGTGGGCTTGTTTTATCTGTGGGACACCAACCAAGGCGAATTTGAATTTATCACTGGCGAACCGGTTGGCGCATTTGAACTGAGCTTAAACCTCGAGCCAATCATGCTCGAAGTGGCACGGCGCACCGATGAACTCACGCAAATTCAACTACCTGACCTTGTGCCAGAAGCGGTGTACAACATCGCTGAGCGAGTCGGAGATTTCTCGAGTAGTCTACGCGGCTTAATGCCAATTCATTGGAATATCCTCAATGCCATAGATGGCAACACCAGCTTGGCTGAAGTTGGAGTTCATGCAGTCCTCGGTTGGGATGAACTGGTTGCCCATATCATTCACCTCGAGCAAGTGGGTTTGATTGAACCTCGAGCCGCGCAACGCGGTGTGCAACGCAGCTATTCACGTCTGAAAATTGGCGAGCTGTCCCCTGCATTTACCTTACCGAGCTTAGATGGCTCAAACGTTTCTTTGGGCAGTTTACGTGGCAAGAAAACCTTACTGGCTTTTTTTCGTCATGCTGGTTGCCCATTTTGTAATTTACGGGTGCATCAACTGATTGAGAGTTACCCACGACTCGAGCGGCTTGGCGTGCAAGTGATTGGGGTTTTTGGCTCGAGTGTAAAAAGCCTACGCGCCAGAGTTGGACAACAGCGTCCACCATTCCCGCTGCTGGCCGACCCCGACGATGCAATTCATACCCTATACGGCACAAACCGCAGTTTACTCGGATTTCTAGCTTCGTTCTCACCAACAGGAATTGGCAACTTTCTCGAGGGACAAAAACTTGGCATTGCCCACGGCAGCCCCGACGGCGAAGCCACCCGAATGCCAGCGGATTTTTTAATTGGCAAGGATTTACGCATCGAAGCTGCGTTGTACGGCGGTAACGCCAGCGAGCATATCTCTATAAAAGCCCTCGAGCAGTGGGGGCAACAATAAACCCCTCTTGGGGTTAGAATGCAGGTTGTGACGGAAGTCAATTCACAAACAGTAGAACAATTCTTCGGCGAATACGGCTGGAGCTTTGAAACCATTGGCGATGGCGTTTGGCGCACCGGCTTCAAAGGCGAAAATGGTTTTTTTACGATTTACATGCGCCTGACCGAAAACTGGTTGTATATGACCATCTCGCCATTTGTACCACAACCAGAACTCGAGAAAACCCGAGTTCACACCATGGAAGCCATGCTGCACTTCAACCGTGAAATGAACTTAGCCAAGTTTGTTTTGGACGAAGACGAAGATGTCACCCTGACGGTTGAATTACCAATTTCAGCCTTGCGTTACGAAGTCTTTGCCGAAGGGCTGACCGCACTGGCGTACTACGCTGATGATATTTACCCAGACATGCTCGAGTTAGCCCAAGATGTCAATGCCGTCTCGAGGTTCAGGAGTTTAAGCGGGAAAACCAGTAAGCCAATGGTGGCGTAAGACTAAAAGCCAATGATTTGCAAAGAATGCCATTTCCGAATTGGATTCAAAAGCCATACCCAAGTTAGAATGCCAAGATGCAACCTTTTGTGCCAGAGAAATATCTTGATCGCGCTATTGCAGATGGTTTGATTGATTTTAAAGGCGATGGAAAAACCGAAAAAATCATTTATGTTGCATGGGGAAGCCACACGGAACGATGGTCTGACCCCGAAGAAAAAATCCGTGCAGAATTTTACGCCGAACTGATTTACCGCTACGAATACGAAGCGGCTCGAGTTGGTGTTGAAGTGATTGTGCCACGCCGAACTGCCAATGACCGTGCCGATATTGTGGTTTTTAAGGATGCAACCTGCAAAGAACCCTTTATCGTAATTGAATGTAAACGCGATGGCATCAGCGATGCAGAATTCAATCAAGCCATCGAACAAGCTTGCGGCAACCGTTCAAACTTAGACTCGAGATTTGCGGGTGTGGTGGCTGGTTCTACCCGCCGTTTCTTAGATTTTGATAAGCACCCAAACCTCGAGCGGCAAAAAAATGTGATTGCTGATTTACCTGTTAAATATGGCAGCCCTCCAGAATGGCGTTTTTTTAGATGGGTAAAAGGTAAAGACTTATCAGCGGTGGCTCGAGAAGATTTACGCGGAGCAATTCGCAAATGCCATCAAACCCTTTGGGAAGGTGGTAAGCGCAGTGCTATAGCTGCTTTTGGTGAGTTTTCAAAGATTATTTTTGTCAAAATTCGAGATGAAACCAATTCAAAACATGTAAAAGGCGATCCATACCAATTCCAGCGCCGAACCCAAGAAACCAATGATGAACTTGCTAAACGCATTTACCAACTGTACGAAATCGAAAAGAAAAACGAACCTGATGTATTTACAGACCGTATTAACGTCGAAGCCAATATCCTAGCCCAAGTAGTTGAACACATCGAAAGTATTTCATTAAGCGAAACTGATTTAGATACCAAAGGCGTGGCATTTGAAGAATTCATGGGCGGATTTTTCAAAGGCGATTTTGGACAGTATTTCACGCCTCGAGAACTGATTGCCTTTGCGATTCATATGCTGCCACCCAGTAGTGACGACAAAGTGTTAGACCCAGCATGTGGCTCAGGCGGATTTTTATTGTATGCCCTTGATTACATTCGTGACTTAGCCACTCACAGCTTCCCAAATTATCAAGATGATATACAAGAAAGTAAAGCACATTACCGCTATTGGCATGACTTTGCAGCTAAGAACTTATTTGGCATTGAAATCAATGAAGAACTGGCTCGAGTAGCCAAAATGAACATGATTATTCATGATGACGGACACACCAACGTTATTGGACATGATGCACTGGATTTTTTGGGCAAAATTCAAGAAAAACGCCCAGAACTAAACGACACTGTGATCACCCGAATTTACACCAACCCACCATTTGGTAGTGTGGTCAAAGCATCCGAAAAAGGCGAAGATTTCTTAGGGCAGTTCCAACTCCGCAAATACGTTTCTAAATCCACAACGGGTACAGACCCAGACGACAGCGCCCAAGCTGAGGGCGACAGCAAACGCGGCGCTAAAAATGTCAAAGCCAGAGCCAGTGTCAAAACCGAGATTTTATTCCTCGAGCGGATTCACAGTTTTCTAAAAGCAGGCACAGGTAAAGCTGCTGTTATTTTGCCAGATGGGATTTTAACCAACGCTTCCTTGCAAGGAGTACGCGACTGGTTACTCGAACACTTTCAAATTTTAGCGGTGGTTAGTTTTCCACAATTTGCTTTTTCGCATTACGATGCAGGGGTGAAAAGCAGCATAGTGTTTTTACGCAAACGCAAAAAACACGAAAAA
The DNA here is from genome assembly GCA_013298185.1 of Deinococcales bacterium. GTDB lineage: Bacteria > Deinococcota > Deinococci > Deinococcales > JAAFIG01 > JAAFIG01. The sequence goes on along the minus strand of JAAFJQ010000004.1, from coordinate 7,731 downwards.
CCAGACGACAACGAAGCGATTTTTATGGCAATGGCAGACAACATTGGTTACGATGCCACAGGGCGCAAAACCTTTGTGACTACGGTACTCGAGGAAATACCCCAAGATAGAAAAACCGAGTTACAGCACTGCGATTTATTTGATTACAAAGTACACTATATTTGGAATAGTAGTAACGTTAAAAAACCATTTTGGAGCGAATTTAGACGTGAAGTGATACCGAATACAGGCATTGTTGGCGAATACCGAAAGTTTGAAAAGAACCCTAAACTTTTTTTCGTCTAAGCCCTGATGCAAGAGGTTTTGCAGTGCATCAGGGCGAAATTCGCCAACGAGTCGATGTAAATTATCGACTCTATACCCAAACGTTTAATGATAAGTACAGTAACTCGCTTTTTCCGCTAATTCCTATTGGCAATTTAACAACACTGATTCAGTATGGAATTTCAGATCGTGCAACTCTTGAACCACAGGGAATTCCGATTCTTCGTATGAGCAATCTCCAAGCAAACGGCTGGGATTTTACTGAAATCAAGTATGTCGAATTAGAGGAAGAAACAAAATCGAACTTCCTGCTCGAAAACGGTGACATTTTGTTTAACCGTACAAATTCAAAAGAGTTAGTAGGAAAGTGTGATGTCTTTTCAGAGCTTGGAGAATGGACTTTTGCTTCATATCTGATTCGAGTACGGTTAGACCAAACAAAAGCCTTACCTCAATTTGTATCTGACTTTCTAAATACACAAGCTGGACGCATTCAAATAGATCGTGTCAGTCGGCAGATTATTGGTATGTCTAATGTCAATGCCGAAGAATTACGTGAATTGCTTATTCCGGTACCACCCATTCCCACTCAACAACATTTAGTAAACAAAATGAATTTAGCTCGAGCTTCGCGCCGTGAAAAATTGGCTCAAGCCGATGCCTTGCTAGGTAGTTTAGATGCTTGGTTACTCGAGCAGTTGGGAATAAAAATTGAGAACAAAAATAGGAAAAAAGTGTTTGGTTTAAGTTTGGATCAGTTAAGTCTTTCACGGCGGATAGATGCTGGCTACTACTTACCTGAACATGTACAACTCATAAATGCGTTGCATCAAACATCAGTACCTTTGGTAGCTCTTAGTGATTTATGTCTTGCGCCCGTAGGAGGGGCAACTCCTACACGATCAGAGCAAAATTTATACTCAAATGCTAGTGATGGAGTGCATTTTTTGCGAATTATGAATATTGAACCTAATTCATTCAATCTGGATGACGTTAAGCATATCACCAGTGAAGTTCATAACGGGGAACTACAACGCTCCATACTGGATGAAAATGATGTGCTAATGACGATTACTGGACGTGTTGGAACGGCTGCTGTGGTATCAAAAGAAATTCTGCCCGCAAATATAAATCAACATATTGTTCGCCTTAGAATTTTAGATAATAGGTGTTTACCTGCATACCTCGCCATTTACCTGAACAGTTCTATTGGCTTAGCCATTTCAAACAGAGGTGTAACTGGTGGTACTCGAATGGCTCTTGATTATGCAGCAATTCGCTCTTTACTTGTTCCTATACCAGCAATAGATGTCCAAAATGAAATTATTCAACGTATGTTGTATCTGAAAAACCAGCAAAATCATTTGTGTGCCGAAGCGGAAGCCGAATGGCAAGCTGCTAAATTGGTATTTGAACGGGCATTACTCAAAGGTGCATAAACATGGATTCACTTGAACCAAGCGTACAAAATTTGCTTTCGGATTTGCGCGAGTTGATTAGTCAAACGCGAATGCGGACAGCCTTGGCGGTCAATTCTGAATTGGTCATGCTTTACTGGAGCATTGGGCAACGGATTCGCCAAGATGTCCTCGAGCTTGAACGTGGTGAATACGGGCAGCGTGTGATTAGTGGTTTGGCTGAACGATTAAGTCAAGAATTTGGACGTGGCTTTTCTAAGCAAACACTGTTTCGCATGGTACAATTTGCCACCTTGTATTCAGATAAAGAGATTGTCTCAACAGTGTTGAGACAATTGAGCTGGTCACATATTCTCGAGCTTCTGACAATAAAAGACGACTTAAAACGAGATTTTTATGTGCAAATGACGATTCTCGAGCGGTGGAGTGTTCGGGTTTTACGCGAACGAATTGGCACATTGTTATTTGAACGCATGGCATTGTCTAAACAACCCGAAGCAACCATCAAAGCCGAACTTGAGCGTTTACAAAACACCAAAAAAATCACACCAGATTTGGTGTTCAAAGACCCGTATGTGCTGGATTTTCTTGGTTTGCCACCAGATCATTCTGAGCGTCAACTCGAGGATGCCATTTTAGCCGACTTGGAAAAATTTTTACTCGAGATGGGTGCTGGTTTTACGTTTGTGGCTCGTCAAAAAAGAGTTTCGGTTGGCTCTGAGGATTACTATTTGGATTTACTTTTGTATCACCGAGATTTGCGTTCTTTGGTTGCCATCGAACTAAAGCTCGAGAAATTTCAAGCAGCACATAAAGGACAAATGGAATTGTACTTACGCTGGCTTGATAAGCATGAACGCCGCGAGTCCGAAAATCCACCAATTGGTCTGATTTTGTGTACCGAAACGGATGCTGAGCATATTGAACTGCTTGGCTTAGACCGCGATAACATCCGAGTTGCTGAGTATCTTACACGTTTGCCGCCGCTCGAGACACTGCGCCAGCGCTTACATCAGACCATGCTCTGGGCGCGTGAACGCCGTTTGGAAGATAATTCCTAATATGCTCCTTCAGCTTTGATGACTGCTCGAAATGTTCTAGCCAGAATATAAATGTCCAGCCAAACACTCCAATTTCGAGCGTAATAAGCATCGAATCGCACCCGCTCGGCGTAAGTGGTGTTGTTGCGCCCATTGACTTGCCACATGCCTGTTAAACCGGGTGTGACTTTGCTGTACAACTTAAAAGCATCGCCATAACGCGCAATTTCATTCTGTACAATCGGGCGAGGACCAACCAAACTCATTTGCCCTAGAAATACATTCCAGAGTTGTGGCATTTCATCCAAACTGGTTTTGCGTAAGAACCAACCAACCCTTGTCACCCTTGGGTCTTGGCGTAGTTTTTGGTCTTTTTCCCACTCGAGCCGTAAATCCTCGTGCTGCTCGAGTGCGTTTTTCAGCACTTCTTGGGCGTTATGCACCATGCTGCGAAATTTATAGGCTCTGAAAACTTTGCCACCGCGTCCAATGCGCTCTTGACTAAAAAATACTGAACCTCGAGTCTCGAGGGCAATTGCAACCACAATCAAAAGCATCAGCGGCAGTAAAAAAGGCAGGGCAATCAGCACCAAGAGCAAATCCATCAGACGCTTGACCCGTTTGGACCATGGTTGCAAGAGGTTTTGTCTGACCTCGAGTGCCAGCATTCCACCGTAATCCTTGGCACTTGCCCATAGGCTGGCTATTCCAAGCAAGTCTGGCACGAGGTACAAGCGTGGGAAGTAACTGCCGTACTCTTCGATGATTTCAAGTAAACGCCCTCGGTTTGCTCCGGGCATGGCAACCAGTGCATGACGCACACCATACCGTTCTGCCAGTACAGGGGCGAGTTCTAAGCCTCCAATCACGGGTATCTGCTCGAGTTCACCGTGTTTTTTGGGGTCATCGTCTAAGAATGCCACCAGTTTTAAGCCCAGACCTGGTTGTTTTCTTAAACTCTGGGCAATCAAACGCCCTGTTTCACCCGCACCGAGAATCACCACAGGTACACCCCACCAAGCGGCTCTGGCAAACAGGCTACGCAGGATGGCTCGAGCCAGTGGTACAAACAATAAGCTCAGCAGCAATGCCACAATAAACGCCAACCTCGAGTACAATTCGGCGGCTCGTAAGAAGAAACTGGCTGAGCCTAAAAGCGCGTAGACCAAGGTAATGCCAAGTGTGGCAAGGCGCAACTCTTCGACAGGATTTAAGCCCGAGCCTTGGTACAAACCAAAAGCCGCAAATGCCAGCACAAACAACACCAAAAAAGGTAGCAAAGCAATATAGGTGGAGAATTCAAATGTGCCACCAGTCACCCAACGCCAAATCACGCTGCTGCTGTTGGCTAGGGTCAAAGCAAGGGCATCGGTCAGCATTAAACAAAGGGTGGTCAGCCACGGTTGAGTACGAACCCCAACCGAGACACGGCGGACAACCTCGAGCGCTTCACGGGTGAGCATAGGAAGTAGTCTAACCCTGTTTGGTGGGTTATCGTGTGACCAATGCAAAAGCCCGAGAACATTTTATCGATTCAAAGTTGGGTCAGTTATGGACACGCGGGCAATGCCGCCGCCGTTTTTCCATTGCAACGCCTTGGTTTCGAGGTTTGGGGCGTGCATACCGTGCAATTCTCGAATCATACGGGGTATGGAGCTTGGAAAGGGCAGGTTTTCTCGGCTGAACAGATCACCGAACTGGTACAAGGCATCAAAGAACGCGGTGTGCTTCCCGAATGCCGCGCTGTGCTATCGGGTTATATGGGCGCACCAGACACCGCCAAAGCCATTCTCGAGGCTGTGCAACAAGTACGGCTCGAGAATCCCAAGGCTATGTATTGCTGCGATCCTGTGATCGGAGATGTCGGACGCGGTGTGTTTGTCCGCCCTGAACTGCCAGATTTGATACGGGATTTGGTTGTACCACAGGCTGATATTCTCACCCCCAATCAGTTTGAACTCGAGCTTTTAACAGGTCAAACCGTCAAAACCCTCAAAGATGCACTGGGCGCAGCCGATGTGCTACGCGCCCGAATGCGCCCAAATGCGATGGTGCTGGTCACCAGTCTCGAGCGAAATCTCGAACAAATCGAAGTTTTAGCTGTTTCTGATAGCGCGGCTTGGCTTTTGACAACGCCAAAAATCCCACTCGAGCCACCACGCAACGGCACAGGCGATTGTATTGCCGCCTTGTTTTTAGGGCATTACTTAAAAACCCAAAACATCAAAACCGCACTCGAGCGAGCAGGCAGTGCCTTATACAATTTGCTCGAGATAACGCACAAGCTGAACACTCGAGAAATCCAATTGATTGCTGCACAGGATGAATTTGTGTTGCCTTCCAAGGGTTTTGAAGCGACTTTGGTTCGCTAACCCAATGCCTGCCACAGTGCCGCTACACCAGCCCCTCGAGTGATATTTGCCCCACAATCAAGCAGTGACTCCTCGAGCAAACCCGCAAAACCAAGGGCATCATAACGGTCAAAATGCCCCATGAAGGAAATACGACAAATTTTGTCTTTGATGCCATCCTGACCTGTTTGCGCCCTTGCACCCCGTTTGAGTAATGCTGCCCAAAGCTCGCGCCCCGAAATTGGTTCGGGTGGTACAAGCGTGACACAAGCAGGGCTTGGTGAATCAGCGTAACTGCTACAACCAAGGGCTTTGGCGCAAAGTAGGAGCGCATTGTTTAAGGCTTTTTTGTTTGCCCAGTACGCTTCAATGCCAAACTCGAGTATTTCAGCCGCAATTGGCTCGAGCGCAGCGTTTAAGCCAACGATTAAATTGATGGCTGGGGTGAAAGCTGTTTCGCCCGTGGCTTGGACTTTCACTTCGCGGCGTAAATCAAAGTAATACCCTGTGCTTTTGGTGCTGTTTAGAATCTCCAAGGCTCGAGTTGACAAAAAAGCAAATGCCAAGCCCGGAGGCGCTCCTGTGGCTTTTTGTGAACCGCTGATGACCGCATCTAAACCCCATGCTTCGAGCCTGAGTTCTGCCACGCCAAGACTGGTGATTGCATCCACAATCAGCAACATCTCGGGATTTTTTTGCTTAGCCATATGAGCAATCTGCTCGAGGTCATGGAGAGCGCCTGTGCTGGTTTCAGAATGGGTGACTAAGAGCGCTCTGGCATTGGGATTTGCCTCGAGCAGCACTTGTACAGCACTGACTGGAATGCTTTTACCCCACTCGAGCCGCTTTTCTTGCACGCTGTAACCCAAGGCTTTTGCCATGTCTGCCCAGCGCTCACCGAACTTGCCTGCACTGATGCTTAGCACTTGGTCCTCTCGAGCCACCAGACTGGTCAGCACCGCTTCAAAAGCCCCTGTACCACTGGCAGTGAGGATAATCGGCTCAATTGCTTCGGACACCCCTGCCACCACCCGAAGCAGTTCTCGAGCGCGTTTCACCACAGCTTTGGCTTCTGGGCTGCGATGATGCAGTTGCCGCGCCGACAAAGCCGCTTGCACGGCTGGACTGATTTCAACTGGACCTGGGGCAATTAAGCGCTGACGATACATGCGCCTAATCTACTCGAGAATCCTCGAGAAAGGTGCATGGGTTGCACAGACAACCCCCTATATGGGTTGCACAGACAACTCGCAAGGCATTAAAAATACCCTCGAGACGAACTCGAGGGTGCTGATACCAAACTTAGAACTTAGAACTGAAAAGCAGCTGGCACAAATTCATACCCGCCCCAATTGCGCTTGCGGATATAACCCACACCGGGGAATGGGAAGTGATAACCCGTGACCAACATCCGCTCGCCAGCTACACGACGGAACAAACTGGCTCGGGTTTTCACTGCGGCTGGCTTATCCGCATCAAATCCAAGGTACGCCGAAGGATAATTGAGGCTCAGCAAGAAATGCCCAGCTGCATCACCAAAGACCATCATTTGACTTGTGCCACTCGAGATCAGCACACTCTGATGCCCGGGTGTGTGACCATACGAAGCCACGGTGCTTAAACCAGGTACGATTTCCATACCTTCACGAATCAGTTTGAGCTTAGCGCTTTGCGAAACAATGTTCTTGGCTACTCCAGCCCCAACCGCGCCAGTGGCGGGTTTGGTCCAGAAGGTGTGTTCAGCTTCGCCTGTAATCAACTGGGCTTTGGGAAAAATCGCTTGGGTTTGAGCATTGGTTAAACCATTGATGTGGTCGCCGTGAAAGTGAGTCAAGAAAACCGTGTCAATATCCTCGGGTTTGTAACCAGCCAGTGCCAAGTGATTGACCAAACGACCCGTTGGGGCGTTGGTGTTGACTCCGTTACCAGAATCAATCAGCACTTTGTTCTTGCCTGTGTCCACCAAAACAGGATGGAAGTTATTACGAACCGCAGCGGGGTCAATGTAATTGGCTTTCAGGGTGGCTTTGAATTCGTCTTGGAGTTCTGGATTTGCGCCCCAATTAGGCAGCAAAGCGCTTGGGTTGCCTTGACCATCGGACAGCACCACCACGGTAAACTCGCCAACTTTGATGCGGTTAAAACCAGCACCGTTGGGAATCACCAAACTGCTGCTTTGAGCTTGACCCACGCTGACCCCACCAATGCTGGCGGCAGCGCCAACCAGACCCAATGTTTTAAGTGCCTCACGCCTCGAGATTGACATAATACTCCTTTTGGTACTTCTAAGCGCGTATTAAACTCGAGAAACGCTAAAAAAACCGCTTTGCAGCATACTTCTTTGTTGTGCTTTGCAATGAATTTGAAGTGTGTTGCACCCCACAGGCAACCTTGGTTATTCGGCTCGAGCCGCCACAAAACGCAATTGCTGCCCATCACGCAACTGCGCCAAGCGCCACAGGTCAGACGAATGCACCACAGCCGGCTTGGTGTACCCACCCATTCGCCCTCGGTCATTGAGCAGAACAATTGGTTGCCCCGCCGATGTGATTTGAATTGCCCCAAGCGGCGTGGCTTCGCTCATTACATCACCACCTGTTACAGCCGCACCTGCCAAGCGCAGCCCCATCCGATCCCCCCGCTCGAGCATGTACGGCG
>JAAFJQ010000399.1 GCA_013298185.1 Deinococcales bacterium | reverse complement strand
TGGGGTGGCGTTTGTTCACCTTAAAAGCCAAAGATGCTGGCACAGCAAAAACCCTAAAAGAATGGGCGGTAAGTAATCGCAAATGGTACGGGGTCAGCATCCTGACGGGTATTCGTGCCGAACTGCAAGCCGCGTTGAATAAATCGGTGGCGGGTAAGAATCGTTTGATTTCAGTGCCTACCGATAAAACCCCTGTGCCGTTGGCTGTAGCTCGAGCTTCTGGTATTGCCACCCGTAAGCATTGGGATGAAAAAAATCAGTCTTTGCATTTTTGGTGTCATGTCACCGCGCTCAATGCTCCTAAAAAAGAGTCTGATGTCTTCTCGGAGTACAACGAAGCTGTTCCCGGTGTTGCCATTTTGGTGGGTGCGTTGATTCTGGCTTTTATTGGCTTTTGGATTGGGCAAACCATGAAAAATGTTGATATTGCTGTCTCTAAACTCGAGTCTGTTACTCAGCCAATTGGCGCAGCTACATCATCTGTTCAAAGCAGTGTGGCAGCAGCTACGGCGGCTGTGACAAAACCAAGTATACAGCAAACCTTTGCCGATAATTCTGGTAATCCATGGCTTTATGTTGGTTTGGCGGCGGCACTGCTGTTTGGTTCAATAATGGTGCGTCAACTTCGTGGCGCTGGTCGGGACTTGGGCGGCGCAGTTCGTTCCACCAATGACCAAGTGCGTGCCGATTTGGATGATATTTCCGATAACCCAACGCCTCCCAGTGGTGGTGGCTCGAGGCGGCGCAGATGAAAAAGAAACGGTACGTTCCAACTCAGGCAGAAATTCTAAAAGCCTTGCAGAAATACCCTGACGGTATTAGCGCCAGACGCTTAGAAAAATACGTCTTTAACAATGAATACCCAGAGGACATTGCGCGTCAGCTTCGCAAGTTAAAAGCGGCTGGCAAAGTTGTTGTGACTACCGAAGGTGGTGGAGGTGTAATGGTCAGCTACACACTTACTAAAAATGCGCCGCGACTTGATGAAATACGTCAAAAAGCCAAAAAAGAACTTGCTGAAACTCGAGCTTGGGTAAAAAAAGCATCAAAACCAACTGCCAAAAAGAAAAAAACCTTCAGTGAATGGTTTTGGAGAGGTTAATCATGAACATGCAAGCCAGACTCAAAGCCGCTAAACAACAACCATCCGCGCCGCTCGAGCAAGTATCAACACCTGATGCGGCTACCGAAGTTGAATTGCCGCCTGTGGTGGTGAAAGAAAAAAAACTCGAGTTGGATTCTGCATCTCAAGAATTGCTCGAGGAAAACCCTATTGTGCCTGATGCGGGGAAACCCTCCTTACCTCCTGCCCCGAATCCATCAGAAACCCCTGTCGCCACAATGCCAGTTAAGCCCGCCGTCAATCCTTTGGTGTGGCTTGGTGGCTTGTGCGCGGCGGGTTTGTTGCTGTTGGCTGGTGTCGGTTTGGTCAGTCAAAAACCTAAGTTTGTGAATCCCATGCCGTCAGATCAAGCGCCTGTGCCGTTCGTGCCGCCTGTGCCGCCTAAAAATGCCAGAAATGTGGTGGAAATATGACCACGCTCGAGGTTCTGCAAAAATCTGGTGGTGCGCTGATGGTGGACACAATCATGGCGCGGACTGGTCGGACGGTGGGGCAAACCAATGCTGATTTGACGCTGCTCGAGATTAACGGGCAAGTGCGTTCGGTTGGTGGTCGTTACGAGTACGTGCCGCCCAGTAAGTCAAAAGCTCCAGCTCGAGCCAAAAAACGCAAAGCACCGGGCAAGCCCGTCAAATCTTCTGGCAAAACTGTTTCTGTTGAAAAGTGTGGTTGCCGAACTTTGCACCGTGATTCTGGCTCGGGTCGTTTTGTGAAAGGAAGAAAATAATGTCTGAACCCGCCAACGATCCATTACTCGAGCAAGGTGTTGCCAGCCTTGATGATGCTGTGACAACCCCACCTCTGACTGACGCAAATCCGCCCGCGCCGCCGCCGCCGTCTTTGACCAATGAGCAAATCATTGGTGTTGTTGCCATGTTCTCGAGCATGGGTTTACCGCCCGAAGTCTCGCAGTCGTATGTCAAGGACTTGACCGATGATTTCACCCTGAAAATGCTGGTTGAAATGTCTGGTCTGGCTTCTGGCTTGGCAGAGTACGGCATTGGTGGCGGCGGCGGTGTGATGCCGCCTTGGATGAAGGTTTTGCTTGGCACGGCTGCACTTGGTTTCTTCGTGTGGCAAAAGAGGTTGAAGTATGGAATCACAAATGCAGAACCAACGGCTGCTGCTGCTGGCAGTGGCTTTGCTGGCGCTTGGGGCTTTGGGGATGACACAAAGGAAACCTATGACACAGCCAAGCAACCGTAACAAAAATCGGGTTTTTCGTAAAAATGCTGTGTATCATCCTGTCATGCCGCGTGAAAAATACTATGTGGCTGTCAATTACTTAGCTTCTGGTCAGTACGTGCAAGGCAATGCCAATACAT
>JAAFJQ010000398.1 GCA_013298185.1 Deinococcales bacterium | reverse complement strand
CCCAAAAACCAAAACGCCTCGAGTCAACATAACTGACTTCGCCATCGTGCAGCACCAAACGCAGGCGTTCAAAACGCGGTGGCTCGAGAAATGTTTTATCTGGTGGAATCCGAAAACCCCCCGTCATTTTCAGATGCACAAGGCAATCCAAACCATCATCAAGGCGAAAAATCAGGTACTTGCCACGCCGCTCGAGTTTGAGGATTTGCTTGCCGAGCATGGCTTCGGTGTTGCGATAACGCTGCGGGTCAGTGTGCAGCACATCGCGCACTACCCGTCCAAGCAGCACTGGCTCGAGCATACGGCGGGTGGTTTCGACTTCGGGGAGTTCAGGCATGACGTAGTCTAAGGGCTTTAGGCACGGTAGAATGCAAGCTCAGGTGAAGTCATGAGTATTGAAACAAAAATTCGAGCGCTTGCCAAAAAATATGCAGTAACACTGCATCAAAAAATTAAGGCTCGAGTTGAAGAAATGCGGCAAGATGACCAGTCGCATTATCTGATTTATCGTGTTCTTGGGATTGGTTTGCTCGAAGGACAAAAAATAGACGAGTACCAAAATACGGGAAGGTTTTTGTATAACTCGGCAGGTAGGTTTCTCGAAGAAGCCACACGGCTTTGCTTCAAAACAACTTTTCCAGATTCGGGAACACTTAAAATACCAAATACTCGAGGACAAAGACCTAAGACTTTTGAAATTGATTGCTTGGTCGAAAATCAAGCCATTGAAATCAAGTGGCGTGATGCAACGACAGACGGAGACCATATTTCAAAAGAACACACCCGTTTACAAGTGATTGCTGATAACGGTTTTGTACCAGTACGAATCATGTTTTACTATCCAAATCGGGAGCAAGCCATCAAAATCCAAGAAACCTTACAAACCTTGTACCGTGGCTTAGGTGGAGCGTATTTCTTTGCAGATGCCGCATGGGAATTCGTTCAGACACGCACAAGCATTGACCTCAAATCAATTCTCGAGCAAATAGCGGAGGACTCATGACTGTTCTTCATGGTGACTGCTTACCACTCTTAAAGCAAGTAGCCAATGAAAGCGTGGATTTGGTGTATTTAGACCCACCTTTTTTCACCAATCGTTCGCACAGCGCAACCACTCGAGACCGCAATCAAACCTTTAGATTTAGCGATTCTTGGCATAATCTAACTGAGTACGCCGAGTTCATGCGTTTGCGTTTGCTCGAGATTCACCGTGTCTTAAAACCTACTGGCTCGGTGTTTTTGCATTGCGATAAAAATGCCAATTTCTTGCTGCGTGTGCTTCTTGACCAAGTTTTTGATGCCAGTCAATTTCGCTCGGAAATCATTTGGTTTTACAAGCGTTGGTCAAACTCGGCTAAAGGTTTGTTACCAGCTCATCAAACGATTTTCTTTTATTCTAAATCTGATGCTTTTAAGTTCAATACCATCTTCGGCGCGTACTCAGAGACCACCAACCTTGACCAAATTCTGCAACGCCGTGACCGCGACGAAGATGGAATCTCGAGTTACGCCAAAAGTGCCGATGGTGAAGTGATTTATCATCATCAAAAACAAGGTGTGCCGCTTTGCGACGTTTGGGAAATACCGTTTCTTAATCCAAAAGCCAAAGAGCGCACAGGCTACCCAACGCAAAAACCGATTGTGCTGCTCGAGCGAATCATTGAGCTTGTGACCAATGAAAATGATTTGGTACTCGACCCATTTTGTGGCAGTGGCACAAGCCTTGTGGCTGCGAAGCTATTAAAGCGTGGCTACATCGGTATGGATGAATCAGTTGAAGCCATTGCATTGACTCAAAAGCGCCTAGCCAATCCAGAAAAAACCGAATCAGCACTCCTTAAAAAAGGACGCGCAGCTTATGAAAATGCCGATAAACAAGCCCTTGGTTTACTAGCGGGTTTGGATATTTTACCAATTCAACGCAACGCTGGTATAGACGGAATGCTCCGAGACAAGCAAAACAACCTGATTCCAATTCGAGTCCAACGCCCAAATGAAACCCTTGCCGAAACTGCCAATGCCCTGATTCGAGCCACCCAATCCAAAAAAATATCTCGAGCCATTCTTGTTCGCACACAAAAAGACAGCAGTTTATTTGATGAACTCGAGTTACCTGCCATGCTTTTGGTGGTCAACTCCACAGCCTTGGAAATCGAACAGTTACTCGAGATTAATTCGCTTGGAGTGACAGTCTGATGCTCGAATCCTTCCTCGAGGGTGACTTACGCGCTTTAGCACGGGCAATCACTTTGATTGAATCCGCCGACCCTCGAGCTGACGAGTTGCTGACTTCTTTGCGCCAGCAACGCCAAAGCTCGAGCAGTCTGGTGATTGGCATGACAGGCGCTCCGGGCGCAGGCAAAAGCACCCTGACCGATGCCCTGATTAGCCAATGCCGCTCAAAAGGCGCTCGAGTTGCCGTGCTTTGTATTGACCCAAGCAGCCCATTTAG
>JAAFJQ010000397.1 GCA_013298185.1 Deinococcales bacterium | reverse complement strand
TAATCTGAAAAAGTGGCTGCACTTTATCTCCTTGCAGGGAATAGCCCTGTAGCTAAAAGAAATTCGTTAAATGCAATGATTTCATCTCGGGTGGCTGTTGTATTATTATAGACGTTTTTATCTGGAATCGTGTCGCGGATGCCACCATCGGCGCTTAGGATTTGCTGCCCTTGGGGGTCGTACCGAAATGCAAGGATGTACGTGTCAAACCAGCTCTTGCGGTTGAAAATAATACTCCAGACTGTCCCACCATCTGCGCCTTTAGGAGCGCGGTTGAACTCTGCCGTTTGACCATCTGGGTTGTAGCGTTTGCTGAATTGGTTGTACTTACCGCCTGTGGTGGCTAAGCGTCTGCCAAATGCGTCTAGCGAATAGATACTGTTGTCATTGGTGGTTTGGGGTCCGTAGTTAGGATCAATTGAATAAACCACACTTGATTTGTCTTCAGTTATAAGATCGCCATTGACGTTGTAGGTATTGGTGCTGTTGCTGTTTGCTACAGCCCTTGGGGTTGGGGCGTTGATAATTTGTGTGGTTGTAACGGTTGGAATAACAAAGTTCGTGGGAAAACCAGAGTTATCGGTTGTCCAACGCACGGTTGTGTCTTGTATTCCGTTGACTTGTGGTACAGCAGTTCCAGTTGGATAAAACTGGTCTGGCACGTTGACCGCACCTTGACTGTGAGCTGGTACTAAGTAGCCAAAATCGTTCTGTTCAGCTGTCAAAGGTCCCCATGTGCCATTGATGACACAATTTTCACCCGAGTTTTGTAAGCATCGAGATGGTCTCATATCCACGTTGATTCCGTTGAATTGCTCATTGATAGATTGGCTTTGACTTGTAGTATTTCCGTAGTTATCTTCGGCGCTTTGGTTATTGGCAGTTTGTCGAAAAGCGTATCTTTGATAGCTCTTCCATTGTCCTGCTGTTTGGAAGTAGTCAAAATTGTCAATCCGAATTGGTGCTATCTCTCCTTGCTGATTGCTGTAATCTGGTCTTACATTGGAGCTAGAAACTGCATTTTGCTGAGTTCCATCGGAATTGTAATCAATATCGGTTATGTTAGCTGTCGAATTTGCGCCGCACACCACTTCAACATAGTTTGGGGCTAAAGCTGGGTCACTTGGTCGTGCTTCCCAAGTCCATTCCATTCGATTGGCGGTTAGTCCTGCAATGGTTGGTTTGGTATCGGTTTGGCTTTTGCATTTTCCAGTGCCATCTACCATTCGCACGCTGCTGCTACCGTCGCTCGAGTAGGTGGTTGTGGTTGTGGTTGCTCCAGTGATGTTCGGGTTGCCTATGCTGGCTCCGTTGCTGTCCGTCACTTGGATTTCGCGTCCTCTGGCATCGTAAGTAAAAGTGCGTGTGCCTTGTCCTGCCACGATTTCACTGGTCCGGCTACCGTCGGTGTTGTAATTGTAGGTCACGGTTCTTGTTTCTAGGTTGTTGCTGATGGTGTTTTTGCCGGTTAGTTTTCTTTCTTTAACTTCAGCCCAAGCCAATTGGTCGCGTTCATTGTAGGTGTTGTTGATGGTTGCAACACTTGCTCCCATGATCGCGTCATTATTTGGTGCGGTATTGCCGTCCATGACCACTCGAACATCTCGGTTTTCGCTGGCTTGTTTGCCTGTGGCTGTGTAGGTGTACTCGAAGATGTTTTGGTCAGTTGTTTCGTTGCCTGCCTGATCCCATGCTCGGAGCAGTAATCCTGCCGAGTCGTATTTCCAGTAGCTTGTGGTTTGGGCATCGGCTGCTCTACTTCCATCGGTTTTCAGTGGTTTCACGTATGTGTTGGTATCACCTTGGAATTGGCGTTTGATTCTGAGTCCTAAGCCGTTATATGTATTTTGGGTTTGGCTCAAGACACTTGGTCGTTGTACCAAGACCGTGCCTCCACCTGGCTGTACCATAAAAATACTTTGGGTTTGGTATTCGATTTTTTCTACTGCCAAGCCCCTCGCATCAAAGCCTTGCCAGTTCAAACCGCCTCGGCTTTGTGCATTGGAGGTTTCGCCTACTGCACCACTAACCAGTCCACTTGGGTTACTTGCTGCGCGGTATGTACCAATGTAATCATGGGTACTCTCGAGGGTTTTCTGTCCGTCCAAACGGTAGGCACTGATTTTATAAGTTGGTGCAGCACTCAGGTTTTTCAAGGGGCGGCTTTCCGCGATGACTTTGCCTAGGCTGTTGTAGGCATAGTACACAGTACGCCCTTGTTCGGTGCGTTTGTATAAGTTGCCCATTTTGTCGTAGGTGTATTCGCTCTTTAAGCCCGTTCCGCCGTTATACCCGTTGGGGAAAGCGACAGCGTCCCCAGCTCGAGCTACTTTTAATTCTTCAGTAAGTCTGTTATTGGCATCAAAAGCGTATCTGGTTTCAAAACCCTCAGCATCCTTTAAGCGGGTTACATTGCCTCGAGCATCGTAGTTGCGTTCTATCGCGGCTGCGCCA
>JAAFJQ010000395.1 GCA_013298185.1 Deinococcales bacterium | reverse complement strand
GAGAGGTGATTGACCTCGAGAACTACACTCATAAAACCATTTTACGCGGTTTTTACGGGATTTGTCGTCGTCCTTTGGGTAGAGGGATGCAATTTTTGTCATAATTCGAGTCCACACCAGCTTCACAGCTTAGGCGTAGAATGCAGAGGTGAATCTCAACATTTTATGGGTTGCTGTTCTGGCGTATCTTTTTGGAGCGATTCCCTTCGGGGTTTTGGTGGCGCGTACCTACCGCATTGATATTCAAAAAGTCGGCAGTGGCAACATTGGCACAGCCAATGTTTTGCGTTCAGTTGGTTGGGGCGCAGCGGCTGTCACAGCCCTAGCCGATATTTTTAAGGGCGGCGTGCCAATGCTGATTTCTCAAGCCCTTGGAATGCCCGGTTGGGAAATGGCATTGGTGGGTTTTTTTGCGATTCTTGGGCATAATTACTCGGTTTTTCTGGGTTTCAAGGGCGGTAAAGGCGTTGCCACCAGTTACGGCACGGTCACGCTGATTGACATTGGTTTGGGTTTAGCGATGCTGCCGATTTTTATAGCAACGGTGGCAATCACCCGTTTCTCGAGCGCGGGTAGCATGGTGGCGAGCTTCAGTGGGATTGTTTTTGCAATTGCCATGCAGCGTGAATGGTGGAAAGTGGTGATGCTGATTCTGATTTTCGCCCTGATTTTATGGCAGCACCGCGATAACTTAAAGCGCTTAGCTGACGGCAATGAACGCCAATTCAATCAAAAATCTGCCAGCCTCAACGACACCGCTAAAACCCCAACCCAAGAAACCGAAGGCAAACAGTGAAATTGCTGCACGGAGACCTCGAGCCACTGGATATTCTAGCCATTGCCCCGCATCCGGATGATGCTGAAATTGGTTGTGGTGGAACGCTCTTAAAAGCAGCTCAGCAAAAAAAACGCATTGGGATTCTCGAGCTGACCTGCGGTGAAATGGGTACGCTCGGCACACCAGAAATTCGGCTCGAGGAAGCACGAAACGCAGCCCAAATCATGGGTTTGTCGTTTCGCGGCAACCTGATGCTTCCAGATGGTGCGCTTTTGGATAGGCTCGAGTTTCGTGCAGCCTTGGCACAAGTTTTGCGCTACTTGCGTCCACAAACCTTGCTTGTGCCGCATTGGTTAGACCGACACCCAGATCATATCGGAGCTTCGGTTTTATCAGACGCGGCTGTGCATTTGGCAGGGCTACAAAAAGCCAGTCTCGAGGGAGCAAAACACAAAGTACAAAAAGTCTTGTATTACCAAGGCAATGCGCCAATTGCTGCCAATGTGCTGGTGGATGTGACTGCAATCATTCCGACGTGGGAAGCGGCCATCATGGCGCACCAAAGCCAATTTACTGGCGCAGCCATCTCAGAAACCGTGACCCCAGAAATTCTCGAGCGTCGCAAAGCCCGTTTGATGTACTGGGGAACGTTTGCGGGTGTGCGTTACGCTGAAGCCTTTGAATCCAGAGTGCCGACATTATTTGCGCTATGATGTCGTATGGACTCAGAACTCGCTATGCGTCAGGCTTATGAGGCTCGTTTGCCCATGCCACTGGAAAAAGTCACACTAGGAGCGGCTTTTAAGGCATTGCTCGAGTACCACCGTGACCAAAAGTACGATTGGGCGCTCGAGGATGATTTGATGTTCACGGTCAATCTTGAATTAAGCGAACCCGAAAAAGCCACTGGTATCATGGGGTTTTTGGGTATGAAAAAAGCTGGTTCGCCAACCAGTTTAGTTGTTGGTCTCGAGCGGGCTTTGGATTCGGTCAGCGCCGACGACGACGAGGATGACGAAACCGCCGAGCAGTTTGAAGCGGTTTTGCTTGAACTCGAGTACGACATTGGGATGTTTCAGCAAGACGAATTGGATGAATTTGATGGTTTGTACGAGGACAGCACCGAGTACGATAGCGTCGAAGATTTTGTCAAAGCGGTGCTTGAAAATCCTGCTTTTATGCGCCTAGCCATGCTGCCAGCCAAGCAGGTTGAATTTGTGATGGATGACATGATTGTTTAAGATTTTTCACACAGGAATCATGAAAAGTTGGTATCTTAAATGTAAGCAAGGCTCATACCCCCTCCCAGCGTGAGCCTTGCCTCTTTTTTTGGGTTCTACAGTGTGCTTTCGGGGCTGACGCTGTTTAAGCCAAATGCCTCAGCAACCGCTTTGTAGGTCAGTTTGCCATGGCGGGTGTTTAAGCCTTTCATCAGGGCAGGGTCTTGTTTTAATGCCTCGAGTCCTTTATCGGCAAGTTTTAAGGCATAACCAATGGTTTGATTGGTCAGGGCAAAGGTGCTGGTGCGCGGCACACTTCCGGGCATGTTCGCCACACCATAATGCACCACACCATCCACCACATAAGTTGGGTCGTCGTGGGTGGTAGCGTGAATCGTTTCAACGCAACCGCCTTGGTCAACAGCCACATCCACAATCACGCTGCCTTCAGGCATGGTCGAAA
>JAAFJQ010000396.1 GCA_013298185.1 Deinococcales bacterium | reverse complement strand
TGAACGTCGAAAAAGCCCAGATCACACAAATCCTCAAGAACACCGAAATTCGCAGCATGATCGCCGCGATAGGCGCAGGGGTTCAAGGCACAGGCGACAATGCTCACTTTGACCTTGCCAATGTGCGGTATCACCGCATTGTGATCATGACCGATGCTGATGTAGACGGCTCGCACATTTCGGTGCTGCTGATGACCTTCTTCTATCGTTTCTTGCGCCCGATCATCGAGGCAGGTTACTTGTACATCGCTCAACCACCACTTTACAGGTTGTCGGTAGGACGCAGCAAAGGCGAGTATATTTTCAACGAAGAAGCCTTGAAGAAAAAACTCGATGAACTCGGCGATAAATCCAACATTTCGATTCAACGCTACAAAGGTCTTGGTGAAATGAATGCCGAGCAGCTTTGGGAAACCACGCTTGACCCAAACACCCGCACCATGAAACTGGTCACAATCACCGATGCACTCGAGGCGAATGAATGCTTCAAGGATTTGATGGGGCAAGAAGTCGCTCCACGCCGAGCCTTTATCGAAGAGAACGCGGTTTTTGCCAAAGTGGATATTTAGTTTTTATGAGGTTTAAAAAGAGCAAGATAATATCTTGCTCTTTTTTTATCTTTGATATGATTGCTTTTTACCGATGCTGACCAAGCTCGAGGGTAGAATAACGTCAAAATACTTTTGATTTACACCAATGTTGTTGGTAAGTTGAATTAAAATTGCAGGCGTTAAACCTGTTTTGTTGTCAGCATTGATAAATGACTGAATCCCAGCATAAAAAAGTAATTTTTGTTCGCTCAGACGGAAATCTGCTTTGGTGGCAACATCGTATACAAACAAACCAGATACGTTAGTAATAACAAAATAATTTTTAGAAGCATCAAGACCTTTTAATGTATGTGTGTACCAAGATGTTGGATGACCCATTGGACACCAGTAAAACATCGGCATAAGCTCTCGAGGCAAATCTCTTTGTAGCTTTCCAAGTACATAATCGTATTGAAAATCTCTTAAGCCATCAAGCAGGGGAATTTTCAAAGTGCCAACTTTGATATGCCACGGGACTTCATTGACAATAGTTGCATCCCATTTTGTCACCTCGAGCAGTTTTCTGACAAAAGCATTTTCTGGGCTGTAATCATCTCGTTCTGAAATTTCAATCGGTTGATTCCAATTTGGCACGTACAAGACAAGTCGGTTGTCTGGATTTGTTTTTACGCCTTGTTTCAGAAGACTTTGCAAAATGGGAGATTTTATATTTTTCCATTCGTTCCAAAGATACTGTTGTGGTACTAAACTACAAGCTAAACCATGACTTAAGCCCAAAAAAACGCAGAGCGAAACAAAATACTTCCAAATGTGTCTCGAGTGCATAAAGTCATTATAGCATTTTGATAAATCGTGAAAAGTTTAAAGTCAGCACAAAATTATCAAAGACAAAGCTGTTTTGATAAAACATCAGCAAAGCAAAAAAGTGATGCGAAAAATCAATCGCATCACTTCTCGAGTAGCAGCTTGTTTATCGAACCAAGGGGAATTCATAAATGGCAGTTGGACGATTGACCTCGAGATTCATGTTCTCCTTACGAAGCCCAGTAAAGAGTTGTCCTTTCTCGAGTTTGAGTAAATCAAATTCTTGAGGGTAATCCTTAACACTTCCCACCCCAAAAGCCATGCAACCACTGACACTGATCTCCCGCTCGAGATTCAAGCCAATTTTTGCATCACCACAACCAGTTTGGTTTAGTACAGCCAGAATATCTGGTTGGTGCGGTGTGATGAACTTGGCATTCTGACCCCAAGTGATTTTACGGGTATTGGCAAGGGTCGTTGCTTCGCCAAGGAAGTAATCACCACGAATTTTATTGGTAAACAGTGGCACATTACAGCTTGGATCAGCAAACATCGTGTACTCGAGTTGCCAAGTCTTCGCAGTGAAAACAAAATCGCGTTTGAGGAAACCTGTTTGACCACCGATGGTGAAGGTTTCACAACCTTTGCTTTTCCAATTTCCCACCAAATCGGTATTGGTGTAACTCGAGCTTTGAGCAAAAGCGGCGGCAGTGGCAACAACGACGAGAGCAAGAATCTTTTTCATGATGAACTCCTTTTGGGGCAATGCTTTGCTGGTTCTCGAGGTTGAATGCTCGAGATTGAAGATGATTTATTTGGGTGTGTCTCGAGAAAACTTCTTTTGGATTTGGGCTTTCTCGAGCTTCGGGTTGGTTGGGTTGGGCGAGGCATGCCTCGCCCCTACGGTTCAGGTGAGAAATACTGTGGAGGACTGGTTTCTTTGGAGGTTTGAGGCTAACAACTAGAAGCTAGAAGCTATCTTATCTTTGGGCTGGCTCGAGGATGTTCAGGACATTGCCATAAGGGTCTTTGATTTGGAATTCTCGTCCCCAAGGCACATTCACGGGTTCTCCGAGCATTTCAACACCTTTGGCAGTTAAGTCTTT
>JAAFJQ010000394.1 GCA_013298185.1 Deinococcales bacterium | reverse complement strand
CACCTGATTCATCAAGCCAAACAGAACCAGCGTAGGAATTAAAAACCTTAATAGTTTGACCGTTCGGCGTTCGGTACGTTCCGGGGCTGTCCTCACCCTCTGGTATGCCCTTAGCAACTGGTGCTTGGGGTTCTGGTTCGACCACGCTGTTTGGTGTGGTTTTGGTATCTCGGAATTTATCAAACACCAAGCCTGTATAGCCATTTGCAACGGTGTACCGAATCACCTCGAGCGGCTTAGGATGCTCGAGCAGCATTTCAAGGGCTTCCCCTCGAGCCGTCGGCGTGAGTTTCTGGCGTTTCTCAGAACGCACTTTTTCGTACTTCTCCCAGAGCGCGCTAAAGCCTTCAATTTGCTCGAGCTTGGCACGGGCAGCACTGCCAGCAGTTTCGGCATTGGCGGCTCGAGTTGCTGCGCCGCCGCGCTTTTTTCCTAAGTCCGTGGTAGGTGCAGTTGCAACTGATTCGGATTCAACTGTTTTTTCTTCAGCAAAGGGAACAACTAAGTCAGAAGTGTCCGAGTCAAGGGTGCTTGCAGGCTCGAGGTCAGGTTGGGAGTTTCCCAATCGCTCGGACTCGAGCGTAGGTGTAGGGTCTTGTTTATTGTTTTGTATATTGTCTTGTGGTATTGCTTCCCGATTTTCACGAAATCCATTCCCTGTTTTCGATTCATCCATTCCCTGTTTTTCGGCAATGGAAGGGGGTGTTTTTCGGGTACTTGGTGGGGTTACTTTTGCTAGTAACTCAGTCAATTTTGAAACTTGTAATCGGTATTGCTTGGTTCGATCCCATTTGTATTTTGGATTGTTACGCCATGATACCCAGCCAAGGTCAATCATTTCAGTTAGAGATTTTGAGATTTTGTCTTCACCGTACAAGCCAAGTAATTCAGTTTTGAACTGCTCGACGGAAAGATAAAAGAACATGTCGGTATCAAACAATTCTTCTTTACCTTCTTTTCTGGCGGCTGCGTTTTCGACAGTGTTCTGATATTCACGGTCAATTGACCAATTTGTCCAACGCTCGAGAACACCGAGTATGGCAGCTTTGCAGTGATTACCACTGCAAAGCTCAATAAAATCTTCTCTGATGGTGAGATACCGAAAATCTTTTGCCAATGGCAAAACAGAAGCTCTACTCATGATTCATCACCAAAATCTTTTTCACTGCTTCGTAATTAAGCAAATACTCGAGTTGTGCAGGCATCCCAACTCTGCGTTCATTAAGGATTCCCAAGTTTTTAAGTTGTACTCGAGCGGTTTGCTGTGCATCTACGGATAGCCCAGTTTGTTCTTCGAGTTCAACTTGAGTTTGAGACCACCAATAACTAGGATTTTTTGCTTGCCAAAATAAAGCTCGAGCTAAGAAAATTGCTGCGCTTGCGCCAAGAACGCGAACCGCTTGGGGTCGGACAGCTACAACCCGATCACCACCAAAACCGTCTAAAATCTGCCAGTGATTCATACTGCACCACCCATCAATGTCTTAAATTCCAAATAGGTGTGTTTATTGCTTTTCTTTGAATTGCATACATGGCAAGACAAGACAAAATTTTCCAATTGATTGTCTCCACCTTTTGAACGTGGAATTTTATGGTCAATTGTTCCAAATACAAATCCTTTAGGTACGGTATATCCTGCTTCACTGGGTATCATTTGATGCTGTTTAGCAATTGGTTTTTTGCAATAATGGCAATTCCAACCATCTCTATGTGCGACTGTTGGAATAAATTTTCCAAAACTTTTCTTGCTCATATGGGTACTCCAATCACTTCTTCGTAATGCGCCTCGAGTTCTTGGCAAACTTTCCAAGCGTCTTTACGGTGCAGTTGAGAAATATGTAAAACCGTTTGCTCCAGCACATCTGAGGCAAAATCCCTGAGTTTTTGGTGTCGTTCGTCTGAACCTGCGTCAAACCAGATGTACCCTGCCAACTGATGCAGTCTGCGTCTGGTGTTGTCATAGGTGCGTTCAGCCTCTGGTATGGTTTCGTGTGGGTAAATTCCTATTCCCCTAGGTTGCTCGAGCTTTTTGGGCGGCTGTGGCTCTTTACCAAGGTCGTCAAAGGTAATGCCGTGGGTTTCGGTGATGGGTGTTTTCCACGGTGCAAGGTCTGTTTTTTTTGCTTCTGGCTTGGGCGCTGGTTGCGGCTCGAGCTTCAAACCTGTGGTGCGAACATGCTTAGCAGCCGTCTCGAGCATGGCTAAGTGTTCTTGCCAGAATTCAATTTGGCGCTTTGCACCAGCCGCACAGGTGTCAAGGAATTGGGCGTACTGCTCGAGCGGTGTCATGCGGCTTCCGCCTGTGCTGACCAAACTCCTTTTTTGATGGCGGCTTGCTCAATGGCTTCTAAGGCACTCTGGGCATCGGTATGATGCAATCCCTCGAGACTCGAGACATTCATCGAAATGATTTTGCTCACGGCTGCCAGTAAGCGCTTATTCAGGTCAGCGCCCGTCAGATTAAACAAAGCTGC
>JAAFJQ010000393.1 GCA_013298185.1 Deinococcales bacterium | reverse complement strand
GGGAATGGATTGCTTCAGGCGGTACTCGGCAAGAGCGCCGCCCATGGTGAAGTGCGTGGCGGCTAAACCGCACAGCGCCCCAGAAATTGCCATGGCAAGCACGGTGTTCTTAGCGATGTTCACCCCGCCATACTCGGCGGCTTTGGGGCTAAGACCCACTGCCCGAAGCTCGAAACCCCATTTGGTGCGCCACAGGAACACACCAACAAAACCAGCCGCGAGAATCGCAATTACAAATGATAAATTCAGCGCGGCTGTCTGCATTGCACCCGTAACTGGAATTTCACGCAGCAGCAAACCCAGCCCCAAGCCCACGGCTGCGCCGATACCCGCCGCGATGCCCCTCGAGCGCAGAGAGCCTTTGGAGAAAGCAAAGCCAAGAATCAAACCGAGCAGCAAAAACGGCACGGCTAAACCCATGAAGTCCTGACCATCTCGAGTAAAGGCAAAGGGTTGAGTAATCGTGGACAAATGCGCCCCTGCGCCTAACTCGAGGCTCTTGGCTTCACCGCCTTCGGCTTTGAAAGGCAAGGTGACGGTGCTACCAAAGAACTTATATTCGTTTGAACCAATCAAAAACACCAAAACACCACTGGCGATGTTGTTGAGCATGATCGTGTTAATCACCTCAGAAGCCCCGAAGCGCCCTTTGAGCCAGCCCGGAAGCGCTCCCCAAAGCCCACCACCCACGGCAGCCGCTACCACACAGAGCGGCGCAACGATAAACCAAGGACCAGGAATGTAAATGCCCACCGCCGCGCAGAAAATTCCGCCCATAATCACCTGACCGGGCGCACCAATGTTAAATAAACCTGTGCGAAAACCAAAGGTCAGACCCAAGCCTGTAAAAATAAGTGGGGTTGCCAAGGATAAACTCTGCCAAACAGGAGCAAAATCCAAAGTCGGACGGAACTTAGGCAGAATCGGACCAAAGAGCATACTGTAGCTAAACCACAGCAAATCCACCCGCCCGAACCATTCCCTTGCCAGACCAGCAGGC
This sequence comes from Deinococcales bacterium, assembly GCA_013298185.1. Lineage (GTDB taxonomy): Bacteria > Deinococcota > Deinococci > Deinococcales > JAAFIG01 > JAAFIG01. The sequence continues at coordinate 1,505 of JAAFJQ010000393.1, read as the reverse complement.
ACTTTCTCGAGACCGGGCGGCGGTTGCAACACCAAGATCAGCACCCCACACACCACCAACGCCAAGAGAATCGAAATCGCAGGAACAATCACACCGGTTAAACCCTGAAAGAAACTTGTGAAACGTCCAGCCGAACGCAGGCTCGAGATGATTGCACCAATCCCAGTAAACAGTGCAAAAAACGCCCAGATCGAAGGACCAAAATTCACAAACGGTAAACGCCGATACGCTGTGCCATTGGCAAGCAGTGGTGCATGAATAGCATCCAAGGTCATGGCATAAACCACAAAACTCGAGATCACCAAAACCACAGTCAATGCGCCACCAATCCACAGTAACTTGGGTTGAAACCACGCCAAGGCAGCCGTGCCGAGCAAAGCCAGTAACGTCAGCCAAATCAGCACGCTGGTACTCGAGAAATCAGGCATGGTTTTAGGTAAGAAACCCGTGAAATCAATCACCCCCCCCGGATGAATAAAAATCGCTGCCTGACCACCAAAAGCGCGGCTGAGCGTGGCAAACGGCAGCACAAAACTCGAGACGGCAGCCAGCACCGCAACCACAGCCAAGGGGATATTCGGGCGCAGCGATACAGAAGAGGTGTTCATGGACTCCTATTGTAATCAAAACCCAGCCACAATTGCACAGGGTCTACAGTCCAAACGTGCATCCTCTTTCAATCAAGTAAACGCCAGCCCCGCGCCTTGGCTTCTGCCTCGAGCGTGGCATCACCCGAAGCCACCACCGCTTTCTGAGCCAGCTCGAGCATCGGAATGTCTGGCATGGTGTCGCCATACGCCACATCCAAAACTTGCCCCGATAGAACTTGTTCGAGTTTACTGCGTTTTTCTGCGCCGACACTGATTTGCCCAATCACCTTGCCTGTGAGAACACCATTTTGTACCTCGAGCGGAGTGCCAACCGCTTCAAAGCCAAACCGAGTTGCAAACGCCTCGAGAACAGGCTGATACGTGCCACTGGCAAGCATCACCCGAGCGCCGTTTTGTTTAGCAGCCTCGAGTTCAGCCATCACACTGCGCCGCACTTTGGGTAGGAGTTCATGCTCGGCTACCCAAGTGGCTACAGTTTGAAACTGGTCACTGCTCTGCCCCGCAAACAAGCGCATGATCTTGGCTGTCCACCGATTTTGAAATTCGCGTTTCTCGAGTAAACCAATTTTGCTCGAGACAAATTCTGGCAACTGCGACAGGAAAAACAACCAGAAATCCGCAGCCCGTCCATGCGCCTCGAGGTACGCCCGAATGCCACGCCAAGTTTCGCCTGTGGTCAGCGTCCCCTCGAGATCAGAAGCCACAATCATAGATTCACCGAGCAGCCGTGATCGCCACCGTACAACGGCTGACACAAACCAATTTGCCCGCCTCGTCGGTGATTTGAATATCCCAAATATGGGTTGTCTTACCTCGGTGCAAAGGCGTAGCCGTGGCGGTCACCACCCCATCGCGCTTAGGGCGCACATGATTGGCGTTGATCTCGAGACCAAA